>JBCDDR010000221.1:0-4146 GCA_039180205.1 Pseudomonadota bacterium
ATCGTTCAATTGAGCCGGTTTTGAGGCACCGACCGCAATTGTGACTGTAATTGTGACCGTAATTGCGAATGGGTGGAAAAGGTGAGATGACCCTCGAGGGGACGATTGATAAGCGCTCGCCCCGCCGCGGCCCATCTCACAAGGTCCTGGCATCTCCCTCTAACCTGCGGGCTTGGAGAACCTCATCATCCAAGCGACACAGGCGAGGTAACCCCCTCCTCCACCTGTTAAGGACGGAGGAAGGGTTTCGCGTCAGTTTACCTGACGTCTGAGGAAAGTCGGGATCTCGAATGGATCGTTTTGATCGTCTGACTCGTTTTCATCAACTTCGACATCAAGCTCGAGCGGCTCATTTCCATTTCCAAATCGAGGTTCGCGACGCTCAGCGTTCGTCGCCGCGTCGCCGCCGAACTTTGGGTAGCTGGTGCTCTCCCCCTCGCTTTGTTGAGCCGCTTCAGACTTCGCTTCCGCCGTATTTCGCGCACCTGTCAATCGCTCAAATAACGAAGGCGTGGCTTTGGGTGCGGGACGGTCGGCGGTCATACGCGGGCGCTGGCTGGTGCTCGCTGCGGGCGGCGCGTAGAACGGACGTTCCTTGATATCGACGACCGGTGCACGTTCGGGCACGGGCTCATCTTCTTGTTCAACCGACGCCGCAAATTCATCAGCAATTGAGAGCACGGGCGCAGGGTCTGTAGGGGCTTTTGTCGTATGTGCCGCAACCTCGACCTCTTCAACAGGCGCTGCAGGCGTTGAGGGAACCGGCTTGACTGCCTGGGGCATTTGAGTTGCAGCTGGTTTCACTGCTGCTGAAACACCGCCGTGAAAAGCGCCCGTTGCCGCCGTTGCCTGTTGAGGACGCGGGGCGCTGTCAGCTTCACTCTCAATCCCCGTTGCGACGACCGAAATACGCACGCGGCCTTCCATATTTTCCTGAATGGCCGAACCGAAGATGATGTTCGCTTCGGGATCGACTTGTTCGCGAATATGGTTGATCGCCTCATCAACCTCAAAGAGTGAGAGATCGTGGCCAGCGGTAACGTTAACGATCACACCAGTGGCCCCTTGCAGCGATACGTCATCGAGGAGCGGGTTAGCAATCGCGGCCTCTGCGGCATCAATCGCGCGCCGTTCCCCTTCGGCTTCACCCGTGCCCATCATGGCTTTGCCCATTTCAGACATAACGGTGCGGACATCGGCAAAGTCGAGGTTCACAATTCCCGGTACAACCATCAGATCAGTAATCCCGCGGACACCCGATTGCAGAACCTCATCGGCGTGCGAGAATGCTTCCGAGAATGACATCCGCTCGTTTGCAATTCGGAACAGGTTCTGATTTGGAATGATGATCAGCGTATCCACATGCTTTTGCAGCTCGGCAATTCCGGAAAGCGCGGACTTCATGCGCTTGGACCCCTCAAAATGGAAGGGCTTAGTGACGACGCCGACCGTGAGAATGCCTTGCTCGCGCGCAAGACGGGCAATGACGGGCGCCGCGCCTGTTCCGGTTCCCCCGCCCATCCCGGCTGTAATGAAGACCATATGGCTGCCCTTGAGCTGCTCTTCGATCTGGGCGGTTGCTTCTTCCGCGGCAGACTCGCCGATTTCAGGGCGTGATCCGGCACCCAGGCCCTGGGTAATCTGGGCCCCAAGCTGAATGCGCTGTTCAGCTTTTGAGGCCGCCAACGCCTGGGCATCCGTATTGGCGGATACGAAATCGACGCCGAGTAGTTTTGCATCGATCATATTGTTGACGGCATTGCCGCCTGCACCGCCCACACCAATCACGGTAATTTTGGGATGTAATTCGAGTAGTTCAGATCTTGTCAGTTCGATAGCCATGTTTGTCTCCTGAGATGCCAGATATGTCGCGTTATCAATTTTTCCAATCGATACCGCGCTTGCGACGGGGAGCGGGTATCTGGTTTTCGACGCGGGCGGCTTGAGATCCAAAGTCGCTCACCAAGGGGGGGATGCTCTTTCAAAAGCATCAGAAATGGTTCCGAAACCAACGCGAAACGCGCGACAGGGGCCGCATCGCAAGGTTGGGAGGCAGCGGAGAGGTCCAAACTTCCCGCTCTTCCGGTTGTTGGTCTATAAAGGGAAACGCGCCTGCCAACGCGCTGAAGGCCGGACCTGCCATCGCGTCGGCAAGCCCGACAAGGCCCATTGGATAGCCAATGCGTACCGAGCAGGGGAATAACTGCTCCGCCAGATGCTGAACCCCCGGAAGCTGGGTCCCGCCCCCCGTTAGGACCAAACGGGGACGCCGCGCCTGCCCAAGTGCAAAGAAGCCCACCTGTTGAAGGTCGGCGCGCACCGCCTCCAACAATTCTTCCATGCGCGGACGGATTATCCCGGTCAGCACCGACTTCGGGAACGAGCTTTTCCCCGCACCGCCTTCGCTCAGATCGATACACTCGCGATGATCGGCGGGGCAATGCAACACATTCCCGTAAAGCGTTTTCAAGCGCTCGGCCTGGGTGACCGGGAGCCGTAAGGCGGTCGAAATATCGCGTGTTACCGAGACCCCGCCAATGGGGTGATAGCTGAGGTGCGCGAGCGCGTTATGGCAAAAAACGCTGATGCCAGTTGCACCGCCGCCGATTTCAACAACCGCGACACCCGTTTCGCGTTCCTCAGGCTTTGTTGCGCCAAGAGAAGCCGCCTGGGCCGTTGCAATGATCATTTTGACATCGACGTGCGCTGAACGCACCATGGTTTCGATGATATCGATGGTGCTGCGCTCGGCGGTGACAA
This sequence comes from Pseudomonadota bacterium, assembly GCA_039180205.1. Taxonomy (GTDB): domain Bacteria; phylum Pseudomonadota; class Alphaproteobacteria; order Sphingomonadales; family JBCDDR01; genus JBCDDR01. Next base: position 2,761 of record JBCDDR010000221.1, read on the forward strand.
GATGCATATCGAGGCCAAGCATCTCAGCGATTTCACCGATTGGATCGGTGACACCAAAACGTCCATCCAGTGAATAACAGGCGGGGCTCATATGCAGGAGCCGTCGATCAGGATTTAACGGGTGCGCACGGGCCGCGTCGTATACATTTTCCACATCGGCAGCTTCAACGGCGTGGCCGCCCACCGCTACGTCGACACTGACAACATCGGCGCTTTGATTGCCCAGGGCCGTGGTAACCCAGACGTCCTCGACCTTCAGCCCGGCCATGCGCTCGGCTTTATCGAGAACCACGCGCACGCCATGCTCAAGTGCCGCCTCGTTTGTGATCCGACCAAGCTCAACCGCTTGATTATAGTGATGACCAAGACCCAGTACTCGAATGGCACCACCCGCCTCGGCACGCGCAATCACGCAGCTGAGCTTGGTGCTGCCCACATCGAGTACCGTGATCAAATTCTGTCCCATATCTCTCTATCGTCCTTCACTCAAAACCCAAACCCATAGAACGCCAAAAGCGCTCAAAGCGCCGTTTGCGGACCCCGCAATTGTTGTATCCGTTTCCCGTCCCGTGCGCGTACGACCAGGTAATCGCCAAGCCGCATGTCCAGCCGCGCCGGGGCGGCGGCAACCAGTCCGTATTCGGCATCGAGCGCACTAAGCTGGTTGATGGCCATCTTCGGCCCGGTCTCGGGCAGGCTGATCACCGTGTCGTTCGCCAAGATCAGGTCCCAGCGGCGCTCTCCCACAAGGCGAGCGGCTTTTACCGACCAACCGGCTTTGGCGACTTCAGCGACCAGCAATTCGGCGTTGGCTAGTCGTTTACCTGCCCCTTTGCCAATCAACAGAAAAAGCTCTGGATAATCGACCGGTGCCACCTCAACAATCGGGGTACCGCTTTCGTCGATAAGCCACAGACGTTGCTCAAGCTGCCAAAGCGCTGCGGGCTCATACTCTTCGATATGAACCATCAGTCGATCGGGTAGCCGACGGGAAACCGATGCGCGTTTGACCCAGGGAAGATTCTCTATCGCTCGCTTCGCCCGGCTCAGGTCAATCGGCAGGATTTCACTATCGAGGTCAAAGCCTGCTGCCGCGATCACCAAGTCAGTTGCAACATGCGTTCCGCCTTCCACCTCGATTTCCGAAACGGTGAAACCCAAGTCACGCATACTTTCCTGAAAAAACTCGATTGCGGCCTCGCGATAGGGTTCATGCAGGGCAACCGCAAATCCGATCCCAAACAGGCCGCAGAATATAAACCCTAGCAACATGAAGAGCGCCGCAAAAATGCGCTTGCGGGGGGCGGCGTTCGGATCTGCGATGATGAGCGCGCGTGGACGATTATCGACCCCAGGGCGAAGCAGCGCCTTGTTTTTCGGCAATGG
>JBCDDR010000222.1:0-4120 GCA_039180205.1 Pseudomonadota bacterium
CACTGACACCCCTAGTTTATCATTGCCGCCCCTGGCTAAACACCCCGGTTGAGTTTAACACCCATATAATTTCCCCTCCTGGTAATTCACTGTCGCCCACCAAATCATCTTTGCCACCCCCGGCTGATCACTGCCGCCCCTCGTTCACCACTGCCGCCCCTGGCTGATCATTGCCGCCCCTGGCTGATCATTGCTGCTCCCTGACTGATAATTGCGGCCCCTTGACTGCCAGCTGCCGCCCCTGGCGGATGACTGCCGCCCCTGGGGAATAACTTCCACCCCCTGGAAGATCAATGCCGCCCCTTGGCTGATCATTGCCGCCCCCTGACTGATTACTGCCGTCCTCTGACTGATTACTGCTGCCCCCTCACTGATCATTGCCGCCCCTGGCGGATAACTGACGCCCCCTGGGCCGATCATTGCCGCCCTCTGACTGAAAACTGCCGGCTCTTGGCTGAAAACTACCGGCTCTTGGCTGAAAACTGCCGCCCCTGGCTGATCACTGCCGCACCTTGACTGAAAACTGCCGCCCCTTGGATGAAAACTGCCGCCCCCGGCTGACAACGTCAAAACGCATCAAAACTCCCTTCACGTGGGTTTGAAGGCCTGTGAACGCAAGATACGGTATTTTGAAATTATGACAATACTGTATATGCGATGTTGCAAATTTACGAACAAATAAGCGCATCGAAATAATGGAAAGCGACTTAGCCAATTTCGCGAACGAAGACGATGCGACAGAGGTGCGCACACGCTTTGCCCCCTCCCCAACGGGTCGACTTCACCGGGGGCATGCGCTTTCGGCCTCGCTCAACAAACGGTATGCCGAGATGCACGGCGGCACCTACCTGTTGCGTATTGAGGATATCGATCCATCGCGCCGACGCCCGGACGTCATCCAGGATATTCTTGGGGATCTCGCTTGGTTGGGGCTCGCCGGCGAGGAAAAAGTTCTTTTCCAATCGCATCGAATGACCGCCTATGCGGAGGCCATCACCAAGCTGAAGGCAAGAGGGCTGCTATATCCATGCTTTTGTACGCGTTCGGAATTGGCGGTCGCGGGTATGAAGGATGGGGTTTACCCGGGCACGTGCCGTCATTTAAGCACCGACGAGCGGGCGAAACGCAAGGCCGAGCAGCGCCCGTTTGCCGTGCGGCTCGATATGGCGGCAGCAACTGCGCTTCTGGGAAAGCTCACCTGGCGAGACCTCGAACGCGGTACCCGGCAGGCGGACCCGGGCCGTTTTGGTGATATTGTCGTCGTTAGAAAAGAGACCCCGACGAGTTACCACCTCGCTTGTGTCGTCGACGATGCGCACCAGCGGATCAATCCCGTCATTCGGGGTGAGGAGTTTTTCGGCCAGACCGATATTCAGGTTCTGCTCGCGACGCTGTTGGATCTTCCAGTACCTCGATACTGGCACCACCCGATGGTGTTGGAGGAGGACGGCAGCCCGCTTTCAAAATCAAAGGGAAGTGCCTCGCTTGCCGACGCTCGCGCTGATGGTGTTGGTCCCAATCTATTGTTGGGCCCATTTTTTGAGATGAGCCTTCCGCCACTCTCGTGAGTATGGCCCTCTTTTCCGACCCAACATTCACTCAGGCAACCCCATAGGCCCAGCTTCGCAAACTGCGCTCAAACCGTTCACGAAGCGTATGAATGCCAAGTACCCGGCGAAGGACCGGCCAAAACGCAGCCGCCAAAAGCCCGATAATCGCAAAGGCCAGAGCGGCCAACTCCGCCATGACCCGGGCCGATACCTTGAGCGAGGTTTTTGCGGTTTTTAGAACCGTCTTCCCCAACAGATCAGAGGCGACGAGCGTGCGTTTGCCACCGGCACGCGAGATTTGCGCGAGTTTTTTCAGATCACCGGGGCTATCTGCATGAGCGACCAGCTTCAGCGCCCCGCGTGTTGAGGTCTTCTGACGGATCACCCAGACATCATCAGCGGTCGATTCGATTGTTTTGGCGGCACCCTTGTTGACGCTTTTCGAAAAGGCGGTCGCTACGTCGCCCGCGCTTTCGCCAGAGCGAACCCGCGCCCAACTCATGTTATCGAAGGCTTTCCCAAGGCTTTTGGTGAGCTGAGGGCTATCAACAACGCGCCCTGCGGTTCGATTGAGCGTTTTCAAGAGATGTTTGCTCATGAGGCCTGCGCGTTTCGCAGCTTTGAGGACAGACGCCCCGGCTTTCACCGGTGCAGCGGCACCGCCACTCGCCACCGTGGCCGCCGTTAGCCCGAGGCCGACGCCTGATAGGGTGAGCAACAGCATATCTGCGTCTTCACCCTGGGTGAGCTTGTAGGACTGGACTGATAGATCGCGGATATCGCCCCATATCAGGAAATCCGCACTTACGGCCCCCGAGAGCGCCGCCGCACTCGATACGTCACCCGACGCAAACCCGGCAAGGAAGGCGCGCCCGCCACGTTCGAAACGGCCCCAGTCACTCGTTGCATAACGATAGCGCTCAGCAGTCTTCTGAGGCAGTAAATCGAGCGCAATGGCTTCGCGCGCCTGGGCAAGTTCAGCGCCAAGCGTTCGCAAAAGCGGGTCTCGTCCCAGATGATCCCAGGCAACACTCTCAAGCGCATCGAAGCGATCCCTCGGGGCACCGGTCAACAAAATGGGCGCAGCATTGAGGTAACCTCGGGCAAGCTCGGTGTCATTCTCGTCAAGCGCGCGGGAAACGCGCCCTGCCCACGCGGCTAGACGCTCGTCTGACCGCCCCCCCAGCTCCGCCGCCATCGCCAGATGCAGCCGATTGCGAACCTCAGCCAGGGTCGTCGGCTCATTTGAGAGCGTGTAATTGTCGGCATTTTCGACATAATCGACCAGAATGCCGGTACTTTGCCACGCCAACATCAAAAACCCGACGACCGCCGCCACAAGCCAAATACGACGCGCCACCATCCAGCTCCAAAAGGCACCTCGACGCCAGGCGGGCGGGCTTGGCACCAACGGATTGACGGGTGCCGTTTCAGCATATGATGACGACGGAGTTTGCAAAACGCCCATTCCTCTCAACCCGAATTGATCATACATCATAGCAGATAATGCGTGATCGCGTCCAATTTGAGGGCCAATTGCGATGAAATCACAAATTAGGGGGGCGGGCGGCGATACACGACCAGATGATTGTTGGCCGGCATTTGATGAAATGCCACACGGCGGAGCCCATTCTTTTCGGCGACCGCATCCGCCTCGGCAATATCGCGGATGCCAAAGCGCATGTCCTGGGTCTTCAAACTGAAATCGAACGCCTCATTTGACGGCGCGGTATGCTTGCCGTCGATCTTATAGGGTCCGTAAAGGATCAGCGGCCCGGTATCGAGCACCGCAGCGGCCCCCTTGAAAAGCCCATGCATCACCTCAATGGGTGAAATATGGATCACATTAATTGCCAAAACAACATCCCAAGGCCCGTCTGACGTTAGGTTTGGGCCCCATTCCGAGGCGGCGTCGATCACGCGCGGCGGTTCGACATTCGCGACACCCGCATCGGCGATCCACCCGGAAATACTGGGGAAATCCGCGTCATGCCGATCGCTTGGTGCCCAGGTGAGCGCCGGAAACGCGGCGGAGAAATAAGCCACATGCTGCCCCGTGCCCGAGCCGATTTCGAGAACGCGCCCGCGCGGCGGCAAATGTTCTCTAAACCGCTCTACGATTGGGTCGCGGTTGCGTTCAGTCGCAGGGGCATGGCGTCGGGGATCGGTCATGGATGCGGGGATAGCGCGTCGATAGGAAAATGACCAGCGCCGCGTTTAAGCGGGAGCGCTTTCGGAACCGGCAAGGGACTGTCGCCGCGCCTGGGGCAGGATACGGCCTTCGTGTACGTCCCGGGCGGCGCGCCAATGAAACAGTAGCTTGAGCGCCGCTGGCGACAAAGCGCCATCGCGAACCTGTTGGCGAACGCGATCAACATCAAGCCAGTCGCAATCGCGTTCCCATAGCGCCGGATCATCGATCAGGGATGAGCGGGAAAAGCTTTGTGGGCCGAAACCGATCCGCCGCGCAATCGACGGATAATCGCCAAGCCAGTCAAGCACCCGATGGTAAAGCGCCTCTTTGACATAGCGATGGTGCTTTCGACCCGACGCCAACAGATCCTTTCCCG
>JBCDDR010000223.1:0-4082 GCA_039180205.1 Pseudomonadota bacterium
ACAAAGAAAAAGTGAAGAGAAAGGAAAAGGAAAAAAACGCAAAAACAAAGGAGCAGAGAAAGGAAAAAGAGACGAGACGCCCGCCAACAACGCAATGAAAAAGAGGTTGAACGGGAGCCCGAGGATGAGCGGCTCGACCCGATTGAATAAGAGGGCACCCGGCCATACCGTCGCCAGCAGGAACACCAGGATATATGCGGCGACGAATAATCGTACGGCACGAACACTCAAAACACTCATCCCTTGTCGATGTTAACTTCGTGCGTGGTCTCACACTCTTCGAGCCGTTCAGCGAGCCCGCTCGATTGCGCCAGCTTGCTTGGTTCGTTCGATCATTACAACTGCAATGTGTTTGTAGGCGGCATTCGTTTTTTAGCGCTTATGTGAGTGCATTGTATTTTTCGATCATTTTTATTGCGCTGCAAAAAAAATATGTTGCACTGAAGCATTCTGCTGCGTATGAATATTTTGTGAATAAGGCGAATCGCTCAAAGCCGAGCGCCCCCCTCGCCCTCCGCTTCGCGTGAATGTCCACGCTGGATTTCCAACAATTTTATTGTTCGGGTGGCTGACCTTGGGTTGCCGCTCCTCATCCTAGCCAAGGGACATGATGACGTTATGAAACCATCTCACCAGCACCTTATCAGAACCGCATGCCTTTCCGTGACGCTATTCATCGGTGCGTTCGGGGTACCTGCATACGCGCAAGAGCTTGAGGTCGAAAAAGATGAACTGACCTTCGGCTTTATCAAATTAACCGACATGGCCCCCCCTCGCCATTGCCTACGAGCTTGGATATTTCGAAGACGAGGGCCTTTATGTCACCCTTGAACCCCAGGCTAATTGGAAAGTGCTGCTTGACCGTGTGATCGATGGGCAGCTTGATGGCGCGCATATGCTGGCCGGGCAGCCGCTTGGCGCGACGATTGGGTTCGGCACCCAAGCCGATATTATCACCGCATTTTCAATGGATCTGAACGGGAACGGCATTACCGTTTCTAACGAGGTCTGGAAGGCGATGAAGGCCTATGTTCCCCATGAAGACGGCAAGCCCGTTCACCCGATTATAGCCGACTATCTGAAGCCGGTCGTCGAACAATTCAAGGAAGATGGTGAGCCCTTCAAAATGGGCATGGTGTTCCCGGTTTCCACCCACAACTATGAGCTGCGCTATTGGCTGGCTGCCGGGGGCATTCATCCCGGCTTTTACGGCGCTGAAGATACGAGCGGGCAATTCCTTGCTGATGCGTTCCTGTCGGTGACGCCGCCGCCACAGATGCCGGCGACCTTGGAGGCGGGTACGATTTTCGGTTATTGCGTCGGCGAACCCTGGAACCAGCAGGCCGTCGCACGGGGCATTGGTGTGCCGGTAATCACCGATTATGAGATCTGGAAGAACAATCCGGAAAAGGTCTTCGGCGTATCCAAAGCGTGGGCCGAGGAAAACCCCAACACGCATCTGGCCGTCATCAAAGCGCTGATCCGCGCGGCAATCTGGCTCGATGAGAACAACAACGCCAATCGCGAGGAAGCTGTCAAGATTCTGGCGCGTTCAGAATATGTCGGTGCCGATGCGAACGTGATTGCGAATTCGATGACGGGCACGTTCGAGTATGAAAAGGGGGACACACGTCCGCAACCCGATTTCAATGTCTTCTTCCGCTACAACGCCACCTATCCCTTCTATTCCGATGCGATCTGGTATCTCACACAAATGCGTCGTTGGGGGCAGATCACCGAATACAAATCGGATAGCTGGTACATCGAAACCGCGAGGAAAGTGTATCAGCCCGAAACCTATCTGAAAGCGGCCCGTTTGCTGGTCAAAGAAGGCAAAGCGGCTGAGAGCGATTTCCCCTGGGATACTGACGGGTTCAAGCCACCACAGACCGAATTTATCGACGATATCACCTTTGATGGGCGCAAACCCAACGCGTATCTGGGGCAGTTTGCAATCGGTCTAAAGGGCAAACAAATCATCACCGCTATTGGTCAAGTGGAAATCAAATAGAGGCCTCAACAGGCTTATTGTCGATTGGAAAAGGAACGCTGCCATGGCTGCCAATGTAAGTGTGCTATCGACACCACCTACGGGTCTGGACGACCGGGCGGGGATTGAAAAACGAGAGGTGTCTGCGGCTATCAAGCCCGTCAGCGAGATCTCCGAAAGAGCGGTCGGCAACGATGTTAAGGATGCCGCGCCTGACATGCCGTCCTCCGAGCCGGAGGCTGATGGCAAACCCGCGCAAACGAAAAAGCTTAAGCAGGTTACGCCAAGAGTCACGAACCTGTTGGACGCGCTCGGTTTCGGCTTCCTGAACCCGCTTATTCGCCTTGCTTCTGGTGAGAGCCCGAAACAGAACTTCGCTGAGCTATGGTCTCAGGTTGGTGTGCCGATTTTGGCGTTTCTGATGTTCCTCGGCGTTTGGTCGTGGGGTGCTGACAAGGTTGACACAAGCTTAGGCAAAATTCCGGGGCCTGCGGCTGTTTATGAGCAGTTTGGCGCGCTGGTCGATGACCATAAGGCTGTCCGCCTCAAAGCGCAGAAGTTCTATGAGCGCCAAGAGACACGCAATGCGAAGTACATCGCCGAAGGTCGGCTCGACCGCGTGAAAAACCGCGCGTTTACCGGCAAACCGAGTTACTTCGACCAGATTTGGACATCGCTGAAAACCGTCTTCTTCGGCTTCATCCTGGCGACGCTGATCGCGGTCCCGCTCGGAATTTTCTGTGGGTTAAGCCGGACGGTCAACGCAGCGTTTAACCCGCTGATCCAGATCTTCAAGCCCGTCTCACCGCTCGCCTGGTTGCCGATCGTAACCATCGTCGTATCAGCGCTCTATGTCACGCCATCAGCCGCCATGCCAAAAGCGTTTGTCATTTCAGCGATCACGGTGACGCTCTGTTCCTTATGGCCGACGCTGATCAACACGGCACTCGGCGTGGCATCTATCGACAAGGATCTGCTCAACGTCTCTCAGGTGCTTCAGCTCAAGCCCTGGCATAAGATCACCAAGCTCGTCATTCCTTCATCGTTACCGCTCATTTTTACCGGCTTGCGCCTGTCGCTCGGTGTGGGGTGGATGGTTTTGATCGCTGCGGAAATGCTGGCGCAGAACCCGGGTCTTGGCAAATTCGTCTGGGATGAATTCCAGAACGGTTCGTCGAATTCACTCGCGCGGATCATGGTCGCCGTTTTGACGATCGGTGTGATCGGATTTCTGCTCGACCGCGTGATGTATACCGCGCAGGCGATGGTCACCTTCTCGGACAAACGGTGAGCAAAATGACCATTTTATCCCTCAATCAAATCTCCAAAGGGTTCGGCGAAGGCGCAAACCACGTCTCGATTCTTAAGGACATAAACCTGAACGTGAGCGAAGGCGAATTTGTTGCGATCGTCGGCTTTTCGGGCAGCGGGAAGACAACACTCATTTCGTTACTGGCTGGCCTGCTTGAGCCGGACGCCGGGGAAATCACGATGAAGGGGGCACCGATCGACGGGGCATCGCGTGAGCGCGGTGTGGTGTTTCAATCCTATTCGCTGATGCCTTGGTTATCAGTTAGTCATAATATCCGATTGGCGGTCGATGCTGCCTTTCCGGACTGGTCACGAGCTAGAAAAGCTTCCCATGTCGCGCGCTATGTCGAAATGGTGGGCCTGTCGCATGCGAGCGACCGGAAGCCCGCGGAACTCTCCGGCGGCATGCGCCAGAGGGTAAACGTCGCACGTGCTTTGGCGATTGAGCCCGAAGTGCTGCTGCTGGATGAGCCGCTTTCCGCGCTTGACGCGCTCACCCGCGCGAACCTTCAGGATGAGATTGAAGCGATCTGGCGAACAAATAAACGAACGGTCGTTTTAATTACGAATGATGTTGACGAGGCCATCCTGCTTGCGGATCGGATTATACCCTTAACTCCAGGGCCGGACGCTACGCTCGGGCCAGCATTCGAAGTCGATATCCCTCGGCCACGCGACCGCATGGCGATGAACCAGAACGAGACTTTCATCAGCCTTCGGCGTGATATCACCAGCTACCTGATGCAGATCGGCATTGAGGACACGGCCGGACAAAAAGAAG
>JBCDDR010000224.1:0-4077 GCA_039180205.1 Pseudomonadota bacterium
ATAGAGACCAAAGCGATCGACATGAAACGCCGTCTCGTGATTGTGCGGTGCGATCGTACGGAGCATCTCCTGATGCTGGGCGCCACCGGCGAAACCGTCGTCGCAAGCCCACTCGTCGCGCGGACTAAGCAGGAGGGCGATGTATGAGCCAGGTCCTCAAATCCTTAACCCAATCAGCGCCCCAACATCGCCGCCGTCGTTATTTCCGGCGGATATTTGATATTTCGCTGATCACCTTCACCATTTTGGCCCTCTTGGCAGGGGGAGCAGAGGCGCAAACCCTATCGCTTGATCTTGGCGAGGCCGAGGGCAGCTTCACCGGCCGCCTTGTTCAGATGTTGATTTTGCTCACCGTTTTGTCGGTTGCCCCCTCATTGCTGATTACAGTGACATCCTTCACGCGGATCGTGGTTGTGCTCAGCCTGCTCAGAAGCGCGCTTGGTACGCAGCAGTCACCGCCGAATGCGGTTTTGATTTCGCTCGCACTGTTCCTGACCGCGTTTATCATGTCACCGGTGTTCGAGACCGCTTATGAAACGGGTATCCAGCCGTTGATCGAAGAGGAAATCGACGAAACCGAGGCGTTCACGCGAGTGGCCGCGCCCTTTCGGACATTCATGCTGGCGCAGGTGCGCGAAAAGGATTTGCAGCTGTTCATCGATATCGGGCGGATGGAGGCCCCCGAAACCCCTGAAGCGACGCCCCTACAAGTCCTTGTCCCTGCCTATTTGATCAGCGAACTGAAGCGAGCCTTTGAAATTGGCTTCTTGATTTTCATCCCCTTCATTTTGATCGATCTCATCGTGGCGTCAGTTTTGATGGCGATGGGAATGATGATGCTTCCACCAGTGATTATTTCACTGCCGTTCAAACTCATTTTCTTTGTGTTGGTTGATGGCTGGTATCTTATCGCGGGGAGCCTCGCACAAAGCTATGGCCAGGCGCTTGGGGCCGGTTGACGTCCTTACGCCTTATAACCCAGCCTCTCCCACATCTGACGCAAAGGCGGCACGATAGCTTTCCATGAAGCTTTCAAGCCGCGCAATACTTGCGATGTCCTGAGAGGCAGCCCGTAAACGGCCGCTGCCTGTATCCGACTGAGTGATCACATCAAAAGTATCAGCGAGCTCACCGCCTGCCATCGCCGGATTGAACCGTGCCCGCAGATCGGCAAGACCGACCTCATCTTCAAGCATATTCAACGCGATGGCATACCGCAAAAGCTGGCGCCGCATATCGGTGTCGAGCGTCGATTGGGCATTCAGCCCCGCCAAGCGTTCTTCAGCGTTTGAAATCACCGCGTTCCAGTCCTGCCGGTTCCAGAAGATGTCGGCGGAAATCGTGAGGGCATCTTCAGAGCGGTCGCCTTCGATAGCGGCTTCCGCCTCTTCATATCGTTCCAAGTCAATCAGCGCACGCGCCTCAACGCGGTTGCGGGCATCAATCAAGTCATCAGGCATAACCGCTTGGCGCGTAACCCGCAGCACGCGAATCGCCTCTTTGGGATCACTGTTGAGCTGATGGATCATCGCGAGCCGCATGGCAACACTCGCCTGCGCCGTACCATCTAATCGGTATTTGATTTGATGCTCGAGCAATCCGGCAGCACGGTCCAACAAATCAACGGCAACCAAACGATCAGCCAATTTGCGGATCATGGCATCACCATCAGCGCCGAGCGGCGTGAGTTCGCGGAAGTCATAATAAAGCGCCAATGCCTTCACAGGCGAGCTCATTTTCATGTTCTCGGTCAAAAACAGATCACGAAAGACGGCCTGCATCGTTTTGCTGATGGCGCGGGTTTCCGGCGATGATGGAAAATAGCTGACGGCCTGACGCCACGTGGCGAGCCCGGTGCGATAGTCGCCCTCATCGACATAGAGCTGTCCAAGGCGCTTCAGTAGCTTTAGCTCAAAATCATCACCGCGCCAGGCAAACCGCAACCGTTCCAGCTGCTCGATCGCTTCATTGATCGGGAGCAAATCTCGCTTCAGCCGCAGATTGACATCGTCATAGATCGCGCGTGCCGCTGTCTTGCGGTTTTCCGACTGCGCCAGTTCCTTAAATGTGGATAGCGCCAAATCTTCCGCGCCGTGCGCCACATCAAGCGCGCTTTGGAAATAGCGTATCTCATCCTGTACAGCGCGATTGAGATCGAGCGATTGAAGATACTCAAGCTCGCGTTCGGCAGTCGCGAGATCGCCGGTTTCAATCGCCGCCGAAGCAGCCGCTAATTGAAAACGGGCCTGTTGGTGCGGCTCATACTGGCTGACAACATCGGCTCCCGCGGCAAATTGCTTCAGAACTTCGCTCGGCATGCCAAGCTCACTCGCGGCCAAGGCCCGCCACAGGTTTATATCCGGTTCGTCATCAAGAATGTCATCTTCAAGATCTTCGAGCGCATCAAGCGGCCGATTGAGCGATAGCCGAACGAGACCGCGAAGTGTGCGATACTCAACCCGTTCATCCAGTTTTGGGTCCAGCTGGTGCATAAGTCCAAGCACGCCTTCGGCGGCTCCAGCAAGGTCATGCGCGGTGTAAAAACGTGCCAGGTCCCACCGCCGGTCCTGCAGCTCGTGATCGGGGGCGGTTGCCAGGCGATACAGAAGTTCGCGGCGCGCATCGGGGTATGCACCCAAATCACCTCGACGCCAGGCGGGAAAATCGATCAATTGAACGGGTTTGACATCCCCCGCAACGGCATCATTCTGCGCCAAATCATCAATCTGATCGCTTGACGCAATAAGCCCCTCTTCATGACCAATCAAAATTCCATTGCGAAAGCGTTCCACCAGAACATCATCCGCCTGCGGGGCAATCACAAGTCCTTGCGCCGTCTCCAGAAAGTGTACCTGGGCAAGCTTTCGGTCGTCGATAACGCCGTAAGACTGAGGGCGCACCGGCACGATAAAAAGAGTGTCACCGACAATCGGATCATCGACGCGGACGGGGGCCGTGACGGGTTCTAGCGGTACAAAAAAGCGATTGCCTTCGCGTGCAGCTTGTTGCGCTTGAATCTCGATCTGCCGGCGCGGCTCAACCCGGCGGGGTTTCAACCGCACAAGCCAGCCCGTACCATCTTGGCGGACTTCGGCCATGTACCCGGCTTCAACGGGATAGATGGCGAGCGTCGCGTCGGGTACAAATACCGGGCGCGCATCACCAATGATCAGCGCAGCATCCTGCGAGACCTGATGGTCAAGCCTTACCTGCTCGTCGAACAAAACCCACACCTTACCCGCGCGTTGAAAAACCGCCGCCGCGACTTGTTTATCCCAGTCGTATCTCACGAGGATATCCTCGTCCTCACGAGTGATTTCCACCGGCAGGACGGTCCTGGCACTTAGGTCGGGCGCGAAAACTTCCGGCGTGTTGGTCTCCGGCTTTTGGGATTCGGGCGCATCACGCGGCGGGATTTCGGGTTGCGGCGGCAAGAGGACCGGGCGCTTCGTCTCGACCTCGACCACCCGCTCGAGCTGTCGTTTTACTGTCTCCGGTAGGACACCATCGGATGGAATGGGGATGTCTCCCTCTTCACTTAAGACGAGTTCAAAGGGCTGAGCTTTCTCGCGTTCGGGCGCGGCAAGAATATCGACGATAATGCGTTTGCCGGCGCGGTAGTGTCGGAGGCGCGCATCCTGAGCCAGGCCGAACCGAAGCTCGGCTTCGTCAGAACTCGCTTGGATGAGACGCAGATCGGAAATCCGCGCCAATGGCTTGAATTGGGACGGATCGAACTGAAACTGCTCATCGGACTGAAAGCGCAGGACAAGGTCGTTGCCTTCAACCGCGGCGTTATATTGCACCGGTTCCGACCACCGAAAAATCAGGCGCGAAGCCTGGTCGTCGTCTCTGGCACTTAATGAAACCGCGGCGACCACGGGGCTCGTCAGCAGGCCAAATGCCGCAAATATGCCCAAAAATGAAACCAGTCGGGTGATCATGAGCGCACCTTAACAACCATGGTGATAAAATTGTCTTTCCCGCCCCATGGCATGATCGCCACGGGAACATTCGCTTCTGCGGAAGCCAGGGTAGCGAGGCGTCTTGCAGTCGACGAAACGGCGGAGAAATCTC
>JBCDDR010000225.1:0-4068 GCA_039180205.1 Pseudomonadota bacterium
GTTTCGAGGAAGTCGACATGCTCTTCCTCAGAGGCGAGGATGTCGTCCAGGATCTGGCGCGTGACATAGTCATGAACGCTTTCACAATAGGTGATCGCCTCCCGCAGGTCGGGGATGGCGTCATGCTCAAGCGCCAGATCAGCTTTGAGAATTTCCGCAACGGTTTCGCCGATGCGGAGTGAATTCAAAGCTTGTAGATTGGGAAGACCGTCGAGAAACAAAATCCGCTCAATCAGCTTGTCGGCGTGATTCATTTCATCGATCGACTCATGATATTCATAGTCGCCGAGCTTCCCCAGGCCCCAGTCCTTCAGCATGCGGCTGTGCAGAAAATATTGATTGATTGCAGTGAGTTCATTCTTGAGTATGACGTTGAGATGCTTAATGACCTGCGGATCGCCCTTCATGGCTTGCCACCTTTCCCCAATTGTTGACGCTGTTTGAAAACCGTTTCCTGCGCGTACTGCGCTGACAAAGGGCGATGTAGCACGGTCGGGTGGTATCGTCCAGCAAGCCGCGACAAAAAATCAAGTTATTATAAGGGCTTGAGAGGCGTTCGCATTTAAAGTTGCAGCTAGCAAGATAACCCGCTCGCAATCAATGACGGGCAGGTGACCTCAGGCAGGAACGCCGATGCGGCCTTGTTCCTCGCGAATGATACCCGCCGCACGTTTGAGGCAGGACCCGCAGTCGGGTTTGACCCCGAGGGTCTGATATGCGGATTTCGCATTTTTACAAGGTGAGGACCGGGCGGCCTTGCGCACAGCGGATTCGGTTAGGGCATTACAGATGCAGACGTACATGCAACTCACTCGCAGGTTTTGACTTTCCCTATATCTCGCTAATGCGAATGATTGTCAACAACAAAAGAGCGTTTTCTGGTCTCTTTCGTGTGATCACCAAAAAAGGCCGTCAGGCAGTGGCCTTGCGGGCAAGACGCGGCAAAAAAGCCGCGAGGGCGAGGGCGCGAACGAAAAAAAAGCCGAGAAAGGCAAGCCATAGCCCGGCATTGCCGAACCCGTCGGTCGCAAAGATAATCAGTGGTGCATAAATCGCGAAGGCAATCATCATCGAGAGCATCATATCGCGGGTGGCGGTCGCACCGATAAAAACGCCATCGAGTTGATAGCTCCAAACGGCGATAAAAGGCATAACGATCAAAAATGGCATCACGTCTGCGGCGGTCTCTCTTATCGATTCGACATCGGTAAACGCGGCCACGATAGTATTTCCGAACATCGCGTAGATCAAAACATAAATCAGGCTCAAAACGGCTGCCCACCCGCTTGTCCGGCGAAACCAATAGAGAAAAGCCTGTTTGTCCCGCCGTCCATAGGCGTTCCCCGCGAGCGCCTCAGCGGCATAGGCCACGCCATCCAGCCCGAGAGCGGTGAGCGATACAAATTCCAGCAAGACATGGTTCGCCGCAACGGTCGCGTCGCCAAGCCGCCCGCCCGACCAGACAAGCAAACCAAATGCCGCATCGAGGATCAGCGTCCGTACAAAGAGGTAGCTATTCACGTGCAGGAGCGCGAGGAAACCCGCCCACCGCCAAAATCGACGCCCAAACAGCGTCGCGCGCACAAGGCGTGGGCGGAGGATCGCACCCATCACAACAAGCGCAGTCATGCCCGCCGATACCTCCGCGATCAGGCTCGCAGCCGCGGCCCCGCTTACCCCCCAACCCAAGCCCGCAACAAACCAGACAGTGAGAGCCATATTGGTGAGATTGAGGATGATCTCGATGGCAAGTGCAAGTCTTGCTCGTTCAAGCGCGATCAAAAAGCCGATCACCACGACCTTAACCATCAGGGCGGGCGTTCCGAAAAACCGGATTTCAAGATAGGTGCGCGCATGCCCTTCCGCGGCGGGCGAGATATCCATCAGCGCGAGCGTCCCTGCTATGATCAGTCCGCTCACCAGAAGCAGCGCCGTCCCGATAATCAGCCCCACGATCGCGGCGCGCAAGGTGATGCGCAAAATACGTCCGCCAAGTGCCGCACCGTGCGCCTGGGCGACCATACCCGTCGTACCCATCCGTAAAAAGCCGAATGACCAATAAACGACTGAAAATACAAAGGCGCCAACGGCAAGTCCCGCAAGGGCGGGGGCGCTGGAAATCTGCCCGATCGCCCAGGTATCGACAATGCCGACGAGCGCACCCGATGTGTTGGATAAAATCGCGGGACCGGCAATCCGCCAGATACGCCGGTCGGGGTTGGTGTCGCCGTCGCGATCTTGACGTATCGACATTGGTTTCCACCCCCAGCGAACGATGCCCTCGATCTAAGGGGTTCACTCGTTGCTGTCACCTGGAAATGTATGGCGAAAGCCGTCAGTCGGTGAATGGAGTCAGGGCCCTAACCTTGGCGGTTGAAAACGGCACTCCACAGGTCCGCCAACATCGGTAGTGGGTCATCCCATGCCCACACATAATAGCGGCTGTGCGGGTTCAGATAATCCAGAAAAAAACGCGCAAGTTCCCGCGTGGGCCGAACCGCAAAATACGGATCCTTGATTTTTTGGCGGCCAAAGAGGATGCGCGCGAGCCGTCGCGTTTCCGGAATCATATAGCGTGCCTTCAGCCCCGTCCGATAAGGTTCTGGTGGGCGTACATCACCCAATCCCATCGCGCGATAGGTCGTAATCACAAACCCCGCCCTGGCATGCACGGCGAGCGGCAATGAACCCCAGAAACGCCCGTTCACCTCCATGAATTTGGCATCTCCGGTCGTGTGGTCAAAGCGATATTCGACCATCGCCGGGCCTTCCCACCCCAGCGTCGCCAACAGGGCCTCGGATTTCGCCATGAGATCGGGGTACATATCGGCGCGCTCCGCCACGCAGACCGAAGACACGCCACCCTCGGGCGGCCATTCATGCACACGCCGATGTTGAAAGCGGATGAGTGCCCGCCCCTGATGCATGTAGATCATGTGACCAAGCCCGCCGCCCGCGCAATAGCTTTGGATCAGCGGGAAACACCCAGCCGGTTCAAACTGCCTTAGGTATCGCTTCAATTCAGTTTCGCTATGGATATATGCCGCTTTGTCAACCCGAAGGCCCAGGGGTTTCAGCTTCGCATGCGCGCTGCCGGGGTCCGCCCATTTGAGAACCAGTGGATATGTGAGGCCTGGCAAATGATCCTCCAGCGCCGCAAGCGTTTCGATTTGAATCGACAACGGGCGATCGATCCCCACCGCATCGGCAGCACGGATTGCAGCTTGCTTGTCTAGCACCCGCTCAAGCTGACCAGGTGCGGGGACGAGCGGGACGATCGGGACGAGGGCATCGCGGTTGCGGTTGATCCAGAGGATGTCGTCTTCTGACACCGTCATCAAAAAGGGTGCGTTATTGTTCGTCCCAAGGTTTCGCAGCTGGTCTACAAGCCTGTCCGCTGAGGCACGAATATCGAATGTGGTGACATACCGCGAATGTTTGCCAAGCGCACGGTGCGTGCGCCCCAGCCCATAAACATCGATCCCGGCCCGACCGAGCTCGCGCGCCATGGCGAGGCCGATCGGCGTATCAACCCCAAGCAACACGACACCGGGATGACGCTGCCGTCCTGCCGCGCGCGGAACCGTCATATTATCCGCGCTCATACAAAATGTGACCCACCGCCTGTGCTGCCATACGGCGCGCGGTTCGGTCGATCCGCGAAGACAGCGGCGCATTGACGCCCGCGTTGGTTATCACCTCGTCAGGATCAAGCTCATCAAACCCACAGGTGACGTATTCGTCGTTATGTTGTTCGAGAAAGCCGCATAATCGCTCGAAGCGTTTCAACTGGATGCGGTTGGCCCGCGTTCGTGCGCGGTTCAAAAGCTCGAAGGAATGCGAAACGATAATGAAATATCGCCACCCCGCGCGTCGCGCCGCTTTGAGCATGCCAATCATTTCTTCCGCCGAGCAGGCGCAGAGTTGAGCGTGGCGAATGTGGCCCGGATAATCCTCGAAACTGGCGATCGGCATTTCGCACACCCCGTGGTGGGCAAATGGCGCATGCGCCGTTCTTGGTGCCTCAATCGCGCAAGGGGCACCGCGATACGCATGGTTCAGGCTCGA
>JBCDDR010000226.1:0-4064 GCA_039180205.1 Pseudomonadota bacterium
CTGCGCTACCGCCGCACATTCGGAAAATTCTTCTCGAAACGACAAGTGATGAGACCGCAGCTAAGCTTCTTTATGACTGGGAGTTCTGGGCGCGCCCTGCGCAGCTCCCCCCCGGCGGTGACTGGTTTTGTTGGCTTGTCTTGGCTGGTCGAGGATTTGGTAAGACCCGGATGGGATCCGAATGGATCCGTCGCTGGGTAAGGGATGGCCATCCGCTAACCGCAAACATGCCACCACCGAAACTCGCACTCATTGGGGCGACCTGGGCTGATGTTCGCGATGTGATGGTCGAGGGGCCATCGGGAATTTTGGCGGTATCACCTCCGGCAAGCCGTCCTGAATGGGTGAGCAGTCGCGGACGACTGGTGTGGGAGAACGGTTCAACCGCACAGGCCTTTTCAGCCGAAGAACCCGATAGCCTGCGTGGCCCGCAACATGACGCGGCTTGGGGTGATGAGCTCGCAAAATGGAGCCGTGCGGGGTCTACCTGGGCAAATCTGGCAATGGGTATGCGTCGCGGTATTCGGCCACAGGTGCTGATGACAACGACGCCTCGACCCATACCAGCCCTGAAGCAGCTCATGGCCGCCCCGGGTACGGTCGTCACGAGGGGTAGCACCCGGGACAATGCGGCAAACCTGCCCGATGTCTTTCTCGATCAGATGGAGGCGCTCTATGGCAATACCCGTCTGGGCGCCCAAGAACTGGATGGCGTGCTTGTTGAAACCGTTGAGGGCGCTCTTTTCGAGCCCGCCTGGCTGGACCGCCACCGCGTGTCGGAAATGCCGTCGCTTGAACGTATTGTTGTTGCGGTCGATCCTCCGGTGACGAGCGGACCCGATGCGGATGCTTGCGGCATCATTGTTGCAGGGCTCGGAACGGGTGGACACGCCTTCGTTTTGGCAGACGAAACCAGAACGCAGGTAACGCCAGCGCAATGGGCGACCGTTGCGGTTGAGGCCTTTCATCAGTGGTCAGCTGACCGTGTTGTTGCCGAGGTCAACAATGGCGGTGACCTGGTTGAGACCCTGCTGCGGCAGCTTGATTCGATGATCAGCTTCCGCGCGGTTCGGGCATCGCGCGGAAAATGGGCGCGCGCAGAACCTGTGGCCGCACTCTATGAACGGGGTCGGGTTCATCATGTGGGCCATTTTCGGTCGCTGGAATTGCAGATGACAAGTTACAAGCCCGGTGAGCCGTTGGCAGATGGTAGCCGCTCACCCGATCGGCTTGATGCCCTCGTTTGGGCAATACATGAACTGTTGCTTTCAGGGACAGCAACACCGCGCGTTCGCCCCTTGGGATA
This sequence comes from Pseudomonadota bacterium, assembly GCA_039180205.1. Lineage (GTDB taxonomy): Bacteria > Pseudomonadota > Alphaproteobacteria > Sphingomonadales > JBCDDR01 > JBCDDR01. Next base: position 1,307 of record JBCDDR010000226.1, read on the forward strand.
ATATCTGCGCGCCATTTGACCAAAACATTTGAGTTTCGACCCCTGCGGTGTTTCCCCGCCACGGCTGTGGGTCGAGGGAGCGCAAGGCGCGTTTTGCCTTCGCTCCCACCCTTAATGATGGGGTTTGCCCCTGACGACATTAGCTGCTGGTGCAGCGCCAATCCAAAGGAAATCGAACGTTGATTTGGAAACGAAATCAGGCCGAGTCACGATCAGATACTGCTAAGAAAACGCCCAAATCCAACCCCGTTGGGCGTAAAGCGTCTCCGATATCGCATCTGCAAGTTGTGTCAGACTTTCGGACGCCAGGCGGCACAGCGTCAGGCCGCCACCATGCAATCACGCACAATGTCGTGGCGGCACGCGCGCTTCAACTGGTTGCTGAAAACGTTGCGGCGCTTGATTGGCATTTACGAATTGATGGTACGCGCATTTCGCAGCACCCTTTGCTCGACCGCTTAGCAAGACCCAATACAGCCATGAACCAGCGGAGCTTTTTAGAGGCGATCGCGGGTCATTTGAAACTGAGCGGCCAGGCCTTTATTCTGGCAGTCGAAGGTGAGGGTGCTTGGCCGCTTGCCTGGCATATCCTTCACCCCGATAGCGTAACCGTTGAAGCCAATAAAGATGGCTGGCCGAACGCGTATCTTTATCGAGCGGGCAAAACTCTGAAGCGGTATCCCGTTGATCCGGTACTTGGTACAAGCGAAGTGCTTCACATTCGCAGTTTTCATCCGAACAACGCGCAAACGGGCTTGGGGGCACTCGATACCGTCGGTTTGGCGGTTGAGCTGCATAGCGCTGCTGCACGCTGGAGTCGCTCGCTGCTCGAGAATGCTGCGCGGCCTTCGGGGGCACTGGTCTATGAAGGGCAGGGCGGCGGCCCAGCAACGCTCACTGATGAACAGTTCGAGCGTTTGAAATCCGAACTCCTCGAAAACTACCAGGGTCACATCAACGCGGGGCGGCCATTGGTTTTGGAGGGGGGACTGAAGTGGCAGCAAATGGCTTTCTCACCGGCGGACATGGATTTCAACACCACGCGAAATTCGGCTGCTCGGGATATCGCGCTTGCCTTTGGGGTTCCCCCAATGTTGCTCGGGATTCCGGGTGACAACACCTATGCAAATTATCAGGAAGCAAACCGAGCTTTCTGGCGGCAGACAATTCTGCCACTTGCCCGAAAGATCGGCGACGGCATTGCCGGGTGGGTCGGTCGGCAGGCGGGGCGTCAAATCGTGCTCGATATAAATCATGAGACCATTCCCGCACTTGCGCCTGAACGAGAGGTCCTGTGGCGCCAGGTCAACGAAGCTGACTTTTTGAGCGTTGAGGAAAAGCGCCGCCTGCTTGGGCTTGAGACACCTTGATGTCCCAATCGTCCCAATTCGGCACAATCTTAGGCTGAAGATTCAGGAATTCTTTACACTTATTGCCTGGGGACGGCAGAGCGATTTCGATCCTGATGGTGAAACTCTTTTGCCGCCCGAGGGTTGGGCCTGATAAGCGAAAAGTGGCACCCTTCTTGCTAGTTACCAAAAGATTAATTGATCAACTGTCAAGGGCGGGAGCAGGTCATGAAGCGAATGGTATTGTTAATGTCGGGGATTGCAATGGTCGCGGCGTTGGCCATCAGCTGGGCAGCCGAAAACGAGCATGCAAGCCCGCAGGCACGAAAAGCGCCCGTCGCCAAAACGAAGGCGGACATGCTTGATGGCGAATTTCATTTCCTGATCGAGCGCAATGAAGAAAGCGCCGAAGAAATCTTGCTTCAGTGGTGCTAGCTCAATCGTTTTGCTGCCACCTTATTGGTCGCCAGATTTAACGTCTGGCGGCCTTTTTTATGTCCGGTCTTTTTTGTTCCCTCGCTATTTGTCCAAAGTGATTTGCCAAATCTAATCAAAATCGATCCTAACGTGAGCACGCAAAAAGATCCGCCATCAGCAACGCTTACAGCCCTTGCGCGGCAGGCGCTTTCCGAAGGTGCTGATCAAGTCACACTTCGCGCGGTGATAGAAGAAGCAAGCGAACTTGGTGCGCGCCGGGCGCTTGCGGGCTGTGGCCTCCATGATGAGAGTGCTGGCGGCGATATCCAGCAGCTTCGTCAATTACTGGAAGTATGGCGTGAAACGAGCCGCACCGTGCGGCGTGCGATCATCACTTGGATTATCCGGGTGGTGATTATCGGCCTGCTTATCGGGTTGGTTTTTGAGTTCAAACTCGCGAATTGGCTGCCGAACAGCTGAGCCGCACTCCGCCTCAGTAAATTCCAAAAATCAGGATCTTATATGAACGGTTCGCACCAAAAGCGGCGCCATCAGGTGCCGTTCAGCCTCAAGGCTGCGCCTGATGTTGGGGTGTTCTCCGGCTATGCGGCGGTCTTTAACTTACTTGATGAGGGTGGCGATGTCATTGCGCCGGGAAGTTTTCAGAACTCAATCAAATCTCTCGCTGGAAAATCTCTTCCGCTCCTATGGCAGCACCAACCGCATGAGCCCATTGGCAACATTCTCTCGCTGAAAGAGGACCATCACGGGCTTTATGTAAAAGCCCGCCTGGCGCTTTCGTTAGCCCGTGCGCGCGAGGCGACACATTTAAGGTCACTAGAGGTCAAAACATGCCGTCGTAGGAATAACATATAAATGAAGGGTTTCGGTCATTACACCTGAACAAGTAAAAATAGAGAAAAACAACTTGAACTACATGAATCCTAGCACCAAGCCGAGTCGACTGATATATAATATGACCTTGCTTGGTC
>JBCDDR010000227.1:0-4033 GCA_039180205.1 Pseudomonadota bacterium
CGACCTTCTTCTTACCGACATTGTTATGCCTGAAATGGACGGGATCGAGCTTGCGCAACGGGCCGCAGCGCTTGCCCCGCAAATGCAGGTCATGTTCATAACCGGCTTTGCCGCCGTCGCGCTCAATCGCAAGAAAGACGCGGCCATCCAGAATGCCAAAGTGCTTTCCAAGCCTTTCCACCTGCGTGATCTGGTCGATGAAGTTGATCGGTTGCTCGCGGCCTGACTTCGGTTAACCCGCTCTTCACTATACATCGCAACCCCAATTTAAACGTGCGACCGGTATGGTCACGGTCATAAAAAATGGAGGCGGCGTATGTCGTTCAACTATATCAGGCACCAACTTGTCAGGCTGTGGAGCGACGAACGTGGCATTAGTGCAATGGAATATGGGTTCTTAGCTGCAATGATTGCAATCGGCCTGATTGCCGTTCTTGCGACCATTGGGAGTTCTGTGGCTAATCTTTTAGAAATTCCGCCAAATGTCTTAGAAAGTCCAAAATAAAAAGAAACGCTTTTTTGTTGAAATATAAAACAAAAACAAAACTAATTTTAACTAACTGATTACTATAAAAAATTTTTGATACCTGATTTTATATTATCATTTTTTTTACTTGAGTTCTGTAAAAGTTTGGATGTGGCCGGATGAAACAGGTCGCAGTTCATAGAGAGTAGATGAAGTAGGAGACGACCATGAAGTTCTTGCGTAACCTTTTGAAAGATACCAAAGGCGCAACGGCCATCGAATACGGCCTGATCGCCGCACTTGTTGCTATTGCCGCCATCGGCGCCCTCGGTGCACTTGGTTCATCAATCAACCAAACGTTCAGCACGGTTTCGACCGAACTGAACAAGCATAACCAGGGTGACGAAGGTAGCGGCACCTAATTGATCGCTTTCGCGTAAGTTGTGTACCAACGCGAGATCAGTTGTGAAGAAGGCGGTCCCATCGGGGCCGCCTTTTTTCTTTGGGCCTCGTCCTCCGGTTTGCGAAGTCTTCAGCTTTTTTGCCTAACCTCAGGCGAAATACATCGTTGTGACCCAAACCTTCTAAAGCTCGTTTCACGGGGGATCCTATGACAGAAATCAGTGCCGGGCTTTCGCGCCCTTCATCCTTTGCCCGCTATTGGGCGCAGGTTCCACGGATCGAGCGCCGCAGGGCCTCGGCCATGATTATCGTTGGCTTTAGCTATGCGGCAATCGTTTTGGCGGTGACGCTGATCTATGGTCGCCTCACATATTTTCGTATTGCAAGCTACGGCGGTATGTCCGCCATGACGGCGTGGTTCATTGTTTGCGTCACCTTCCTTGCCCACTCGGTACAGCTTCTGCAAAAGCCAACGGACAAAGGCTATTGGCGCCAGATCGCGGGTGATATCAGCAAGAACGTTCTCGCCCCCCGAAAATTCATTATGTATGCGACGCCCTTCGTCGTCGTCCCGTTTTTCATCGCGGCGTTTACGTCACTCAAGACACAGATCCCTTTCATCGTAGGATTTTCCTGGGACGAGGCGCTTTTCGCAGCGGATCGATGGCTGCATGGCGGCGTCGATCCATGGGTTTGGACGCACTCTCTCTTTGGGAGCGATATCGCCACGACGATCATAGGCTATTTTTATAATGCCTGGTTTGGTGTGATCTGGCTCTTTTTTATGTGGTGGGTTTTCAAGCTCGATCGGCCGGTTGAGCGGACGCGCTATATCCTGGCGTTCATGTTTGTGTGGATCGGTATGGGGTCGATCACTGCGCTCGGCTTATCGTCGGTTGGCCCCTGTTTTTATGGCCGAATCGTACCGGGTGTGGACCCCTATGCGGGCCTTATGACGACGCTTGAGGCGATTAACGCGCGGGTGATTGAATGGCCGGGGCCGTTTTCGGTGTGGGCGCTCACCGCGCAAGAGCATCTTTGGTTCGTCTACACCAATGATCTTGGATACGCGGCGGGGGGAATTTCCGCCATGCCCAGCATGCATGTTTCGATTGCAGTTTTGATGGCCTGTGCAGCGCGCCATATCTCGCGCAAAATGTTCATCATCATGGTCGTTTATGCCATCATCACCATGATCGGATCGGTGCATCTCGCCTGGCATTATGCGCTTGATGGGTATGTATCCGCGATTGGTACCGTTGCAATCTGGTGGGCAACGGGTCGCGTTATGCGCCGGTTCAAACTCGATGACCCGACCGGGCTGTCACAATCGAAAGCAGCGCCTGTTTCTGGCTAGGTTGGGATCTTACGCTGAAAAAAAGGACGGACCTGTTTCAGGTGCCGTCCTTTTTTTATGGCGGACTCTCTATGACTGAAAGTCGTTTGTAGACTTAACGGACGCGTTGGTCTCAGCCGGCCGCGGCGCGGCGGGCGCTGGTTTCAGCGCATTTTGCCTGTCTGGCGGATCGCAATACTTCCAGTTCTGCACGGGTCGCGGACAGGATTTGCTTCAGCTCATCAAGCGGATGCGTCTCCATCAGACCGCCGCTATTCCCCGATGCTCGGAGTTCTTCACTTCGCGCAAGCTCTTCATCGAGCGCCTCGCTGAGCTGCATTAAAATTCTAGCTTGATTTTCCAGGCTCATGATGGGTTCCCTGTTCTCCTTTGGAAAATATGGCTTATGAGGCGTTAACCAAAGGTTTGCAGGACGGCGTCTCCAGACGTTTTTTTTCTCAAGGGCGCGGGCGTCCTCGCCTGAAGACATCTTTTTGTTTCATTCGCATCAGATGAACCCTCTTGACGCCGATGCCTGATTGATTACGTCTTGCCGGCCGGTTAAGCGCCGTTGACTGCGGCGCGAAATGACCGAACCCAGGGTCAACAAAGAAAACAACATACTCGCAACGGAACGTTCGAAGGGTAGGGAGTAAATGGTGATGAGCGAAGCTATCCTTCTGGAAGCGCGCAATCTCGTCAAACATTTCGGCCAATTACGTGCTGTGGATGGCCTTTCCCTGCAAGTGAAGCGTGGCGATGTCCTCGGTGTTCTTGGTCCCAACGGGGCCGGGAAATCGACGACCATGAAAATGATGACCGGGTTTTTGCGGCCCACGTCCGGAACAACCGAAGTTGCGGGCTCTGATATTGCCGTTGATCCACTCGCGGCAAAACACCGGATCGGCTATCTTCCCGAAGGTGCGCCCGCCTATGGCGAAATGTCTGTCATCGGATTTTTACGGTTTGTGGCGGCAGCCCGGGGGATCGAAAAAAACCGGATTGGCCATGCGATCGACCGGGTGATGGAAGCCGTTGATTTAGGACCGGTTGCCAGCCAAGCGATCGATACCTTGTCGAAAGGGTTTCGTCGTCGGGTCGGATTGGCGCAGGCACTGGTGCATGACCCCGACGTGCTGATCCTTGACGAGCCTACCGACGGATTGGACCCAAATCAGAAATTTGAGGTGCGCAGTCTGATCAGCAAAATGGCGCCCGACAAGGCGATTGTGATTTCCACCCATATTCTGGAAGAGGTCGATGCGATCTGCAGCCGCGCGATCATTATTGCCAAGGGTAAAATTGTTGCCGATGGAACGCCCGAAGCGCTTCATCGCCGCGCAAAAACCTTTGGGGAAATCCGTGTTCGGGCAGCAACAGAGGTGATTGATGCGCTGGCGGCAAAATGTGGTGACCTGGCGTCACTCGCTGACATGATCCGCGAAACCGACGGATCAAGCGAACTGTTACGCCTGAAGCCGACGAAGCCCCAATCGCTTCTGAGCGATGTGCAGCAATTGATCCAAACGTCTTCTTTAGCCGTTGACGAACTCACCGTTGATCCGGGGCGGCTCGATGATGTTTTCCGCGACGTCACGATGGGCTTGCAAAACGCAATGACTCCCGGGGAGGGTGTATAAATGGCGATGCAGTCTTTCACCGGATGGCGCGCGGTATTTTCCCGTGAGTTTTTGAGTTACTTCAGGACACCTCTTGCGTTCGTTTTCATCACCGTTTTCCTGGTGATGACCGGCATCTTCACCTTTTACGTCGGTAACTTTTTCGATCGCGGACAGGCTGATCTCGAACCCTTTTTTGCCTTCCACCCG
>JBCDDR010000228.1:0-3972 GCA_039180205.1 Pseudomonadota bacterium
GATTTTCTTCGTTGCGATGCCAGCGAATATCATGCTCGCCCTGGCTCTATTCATGGTGACCTTAAGTGTGATGATGAGCTGGTACATCAGCTATGTGCGTGATTTCTTTACAGCATTCGTGGGCTAATCCGATGACTGAGAGCCGGTGCCAGCATAGGGGAGGGTCACATGTCGGGTGATGCACCTGATGATGCGCAAAAGACCGAGGAACCGACCCAGAAGCGGCTCGACGATGCAGCAAAAAAGGGCGACAAACCGCGCTCGCAAGAGATCAAACACCTATTTATGCTCGGCGGCCTCGGAATTGTCGTCGGTGCGCTCGGGGTCAATACCAGCGCGCGGCTGACCCCCAAATTGGGTGGTTTGTTTGTGCATGCCCATGAGATCGGTAGCGACTATGCCTCGCTTCATGCGGTCATGGCGGATATGATTCTGGCCGTGGGGATGGCGCTGGCTCCGATCATGATCGCTCTCGTGATCGCCGCACTGATGGGCAACCTCATACAGGGGAAGCCCACCGTTTCGTCTGAAAAGATAAAGCCGAAACTCGAAAAACTGTCGGTACTGAAGGGCGCGAAACGGCTGTTTTCCGCGCAATCCTTTATCGAGTTTGCCAAAAGTGTTTTTAAGTTTCTGCTGATCGGTTCGCTTGCGGTTCTTATTATTCTTCCTGAAATTCGAAGTCTTGATCAAAGCATCTCAATGCCGCCTGCTGAAGTCATGGGGCTTGTCCATGCGCTGACGATGAAGCTGATCATCGGCGTGATATCCGCGATGGTTGTGATCGCAGGGCTAGATTATGCGTTCCAGCGCCAGCAGTTCATGAAACGCCAGCGCATGACCAAGCAGGAAATCAAAGACGAGTATAAGCAAGCTGACGGTGACCCGCATGTGAAAGCGCGGCTTCGTCAAATCCGTATGGAACGCAGTCGCCAACGCATTTCCCAGGCCGTCCCGACCGCGGACGTGATCGTTACGAACCCGACGCATTATGCGATCGCGCTCAAATATGATCATGGCAACATGGCAGTCCCGCAGGTCGTTGCCAAAGGGGTTGATCATCTCGCGGCCAAAATCCGTGAAATCGCAAAAGACCACGATATCCCGCTTGTCGAAAATCCCCCGCTCGCCCGCGCGCTGTATGCGACTGTGGATATCGACGAAGATGTACCGCCTGAGCATTATGAGGCGGTTGCGAAGGTGATCAGCTACATCATGAAACTCAAAAAGCGCTAACACACTCGGCGAAACGGCTCACGCCCATGTTCCAAAACCAAAGGTGCCGCATCCCGAGCGATTTGCCTAATCCTTCGAAATTCGGTTACGATTAACCAAAATTCAAGGCGACCCAAGCAGAGTATGGGAATGGATGTGTAACACATGAAGCGACGCCGCTGAGGGTTGGTTTTTCCGAGGCCGACAAAACCCCATGCGCGAAAGAGGAAAGCATCGACCCATGCTCGATAACCGTTCTGATGACCTGAAACATCTAAGCCGTTTGGAACCTGCATCCGCCGATGTGAAGCGCGCGCTCGCCAATCCGGTTTCCGCGCCGCGGCTCCAAGAAGATACGATGTTTCCTTTTTGGGTGTACGCGGCAGGCGTCATGGCGCTTGCAGCGCTTTCGAGCATGCTGTTCGCGTCAGCAACGGGGACCTGGACGGGCGCCGCCTTATTTTGTGCCCTTCTGCTGACCGGGTGCGCCGGATATGTGACGTTTAATTATGCGCGGAACCGCAACCTCTTTCGACAGACGAACCGCGACCTTTTGATGGCCGCGATCGAGGCGCCGAATCGGGCTCTGGCGATTACGGAAGATAATGGTCGGCTCGTATGTGCCAACTCAAGCTATGGGAAATTATGCGGCGGCTATCCCGCGCCCGCGGCGCTTGCGGCATCCGGGAACACCGGTGACGACATTGAGAAAATTGCCGTCAATGCAAGGGTTTGCGGACGCGGTGAAGGTGTTATCGACCGCCGAATCGGAGGGGATATTCACCGGCTCAAGGTGCTTGCCCGTCGATCGCGTCACTTTCAAAACTATATGATCTGGGAGCTGAGCCCTGCGAGCGCATCGGATATTCTCGACCGTGCCGTCGAGGGCGCCGAAGGGCATGTCGGCGAATGGTTTGCCTCACGAAATCAAGGGCTTCTGATCGCCAGCGCGGCAGATGGGAAGATCCTCTTCGTCAACGAAATCATCGCTGACTGGTTGGGGCCTGAAGATCGCCCGGTGGGTGAAATGTTGATCGATGATGTGCTGACGGTCGAAAATGCTGACCGGGTCTTTTTGAAAAAAAATGATGGCTCCCGGCTTTCGGTCGATGTTTCGGAAAGCCTCATCAGTGCTGAGGGAGACGGCGCGGAAACGCTTGGCTATGCGCTTGTCATTTCGGCGGCGGGCGCAGGGGCAGGCATGCATTCGCCTTCGCTTGGCGGTGGCCAGGACCTGCCTGAAATTTTCAATGACGTGCCGCTTGGCATTGTCATTGTTGATGAAGACGGCGACGTGTTGCGTGCCAACCAGGCGATAAAGGCACAGTTCAGCGATATCGGCGAAATGTCTCCCGAAGGCACAGCGCTGGAAAGCGACCAAACCCATGACCTGGGCGAGCAAACCGATCCTGACGCGCAAGGCGAGAACGAGACTGAGTTTGCTGACGTACCGGCACCGAACATCATCGCTCTCATCTGTGAAGAGGATCGGGCACAGGTCTGCCAGGCGATCCGTGAGGCCGCGGGCCGCCCCAATTACAAGCAGACATTCGACATCGCATTCCAGGCGCAGGATAGCGATGCCCAGCTACACATCACATCCGGCCCCGCAACGTCTGAGGGGGGATTTGATGTCGTTCTTTATGTATCCGATACGTCCGAGAGGAAAACCCTCGAGAAGAAGTTTGCGCAGGCTCAAAAAATGCAGGCGGTTGGACAGCTTGCGGGCGGTATCGCGCATGACTTCAATAATATTCTAACGGCGATTATCGGTTTCTGTGACCTTTTGTTGGTCCGCCATGCAGCGGGCGATGAGTCATTCTCGGATATCCAGCAAATTCAGCAGAATGCCAAGCGTGCAGCAGGATTGACGCGCCAGCTGCTGGCCTTTTCACGTAAGCAAACACTGCGGCCCACAGTGCTGAATATCACCGACGTGATCGCGGAGTTCGACAGTCTGATGAGCCGTTTGATCGGTGAGAATATCGAGCTCAACATCAATCACGGGCGTGAACTGGGGCTTGTGAAAGCCGATCAAGGCCAGCTTGAGCAGGTAATTATGAACCTTGTCGTCAATGCCCGCGATGCCATGGAGGCCGGCGGTACGCTCACGATTTCAACGCGCTCGCTTCCCGCGAACGAAGTGCAAGAGCTTAAGCAGCCAATTATGCCGAAAACGGATTATGTGGCGATTGCGGTCAGCGATACAGGGCACGGCATCCCCGAGGAAAATCTTGGAAAGATTTTTGAGCCGTTTTTTACAACCAAAGAGGTTGGAAAGGGCACGGGCCTCGGGCTTTCAACCGTTTATGGTATCGTGAAACAGACCGGCGGGTTCATATTTGCCGACTCAGAACAAGGCAGAGGGTCGACCTTTACAATCTACCTTCCCGTTCATGCAGGCGCCGAAACAGCAGCCAACAGCGCGCAGAAAAAAATCAGCGAAAATATGCAGGATTATTGGGGTGAAGGTACCATTCTCCTGGTCGAGGACGAAGACGCGGTGCGGACGTTTGCCCGACGTGCCCTCAACAAAAAAGGCTACAGCGTCCTTGAGGCTGCCAGTGGTGAAGAGGCGCTTCAAATCCTCAAGGACAATGCTGACACAAAGATCGATCTCATCATCAGCGATGTTGTTATGCCGGTGATGGATGGGCCGACACTCGTTAAACAAATCCTGGAAGACCGCCCCGAAACCCGGATTATCTTTATCTCGGGCTATGCCCAGGACGGATTTCGCAATTCGGAAGACGCGGC
>JBCDDR010000229.1:0-3944 GCA_039180205.1 Pseudomonadota bacterium
ACCGGACAGGTGCCCGCACCGATCTTTGATACTCAAATCGCTGCCATGGTGTGCGGCTTTGGCGATAGCGTTGGATATCAACAGCTTGTGGCACATTTTACCGGCGCACAAATCGACAAATCCGCGCGCTTTACCGACTGGAGCGCGCGACCCCTGCGGGATAGTCAGATCACCTACGCGCTCGGCGATGTCATCTATCTCAGAGATGTTTATGAAGCGCTTAGCGACGCTCTTGAAGCGAAAAAGCGGACGAATTGGATCGCGGAAGACATGGCTGCGCTTACCGATCCTGAGAGTTATGACCAACCGCCCGAACTTGCGTGGAAACGAATCAAGGGGCGACTGCGTGGGGCAGAGCGACTTGGTCGATTGCGTGCCCTGGCGGCGTGGCGAGACGAATTCGCGAAACGGAAAAACCGACCCCGTGGCCGTATTCTCAGAGACGAGGTCCTGGTTGGACTTGCACAATCTCCGCCAAACTCACTAGAGAGCCTTGCCAAGTTCCGCGGCATTGACGCGGGCTTTGCACGATCGATGGCGGGGCAAGAGCTGTTGGAAGCGCTTAAATCCTCAACCCCCTTCAGCGCAACGGAATTGGCCGCACTCGAAAAGCGTGGAAACAAAAAAGCATCTCATGAGCCCGCATTGTCTTTATTAAAGCTTGTTCTGAAAATTACAGCACAAGAGCATGATGTTGCGCCGAAAGTCATTGTCGGAAGTCGAGAGCTTGAGCAGTTTCTAGAAGACCCAGAAGCGGTGCAGTCGGTAACCACGGGATGGCGTGCCGAAGTTTTCGGTTCGCGTGCCCTCGCATTTTTACGGGGCGAACTTGCCATTTCCTATGAGAACGGCGATGTGCGGATCGCCGACATTGCTCAGCCTGCGATGGCGAAGTCTGACGATCAGCGTTCGGAGATAGCTTGAAGGCTCTCCGGCTGGCCGAGAGGTTCGCGTGTTCGCACTTGTGGTTCGACACCAATGTGCCGGGCGAGACTGTTTAACCTGCGCTCGACAACCTCCCCGATCAACGGAGAAAAGCTCTCGTCAATCTCCAGCGTTAACGCATCACTGTCGACCCGAAGCGCACTCAACGAAAGCGGTCGTATCGCACCCCCCATCAGGCGCTTGGCCAGCCGAACCGCCAATCCAATACGCGCCGCATAATCGATATCTGGCAATCGCAGAACCGAACGCGCCAAATCGGCCGCGCGATGTTGAATGCCACCGCCGTAGGCAACGAAGAGAGCAAGCCCAAGGATAGCGCGACCCCGTGCGTCCAAGCCTGAAAACCACCCAAGCAGGCTTAAATCGAGTGCCTGCTCAGCGCGAAAATCGGGGTGCCCGCGCCAAGCGATATCGTTCAAAATCGACACCGCATATCGCAGCCTTCGATCATTTTCCTTTTCGTTTACAAAGAGCGGGTCGATCCATTTCATCAGCGTATCCTCGCCCGCGATGAGATGCCCAAATTGTTGCGCAAGGATCCGACATTGCGAGATCAGCGGGTCCTGCTGCCTTGTGACGGGGTCTAGCCCGTCGAACAAAATACCTTCCCGCAGACCAAGCGAAGATACAATCAGGCTATTCGCCTTGGAGGCCCGGGCGACAGCCCGTAACACCTTCGCCGCCACCGGAAGCGCAGGAACGCGCTTTTCTGGCACCCGACGGAACGCAAGAAGGTCTTTTTCCGATGCATTGATAACGAAGCTGCAAAGCGTCTCGATATCATTTCCGGGCACTTCATACTCATGGATAATCGGGAGCGGAAACGCGGTTTCTTCCATATGAAGCTTGGCAAGGGCGCGCCAGGCACCGCCAACCAGATAAAGCGGCTGACCGGAAACATCGGACCACCAGGGTACCGAAGCCATCGCGTCTTCGATTGCACGATCAATCGCTTTCTCAGTTTCATGTTCCCCGATTAGACGGACCGGTCCAATCTTCAGCGAAATCGCGCCGAAAACCTGTGTATTATCGACAGGTGCCAATTCCAGGCTGCCGCCACCAAGGTCGCCCACAACCCCGCACGCGCGCGGGATACCGGCAATGACTCCGAGGGCCGACAATTCGGCTTCACGCTCGCCCGTAATGACATTCACGCGAAAGCCCGTGATCGCCTCAACCATCTCAGCGAATTGCGCACCATTTGTTGCCTCGCGCACCGCAGCGGTAGCGATGACATGAACATCAGCGAGCGAAAGGCCTGCGCAGATATGGGCAAACCTTGTAAGTGTTGCGAGCGCGCGTGCAATCGCGTCTTCGCCCATCCGGCCCGTACGGCCGACTTCGGCCCCAAGGCCGCAAAGTACCTTCTCGTTAAAAACGGTTGCGGGAACGCGGGTATACCCCTCAAAAATCACCAAGCGGACCGAGTTAGAGCCAATATCGATAATCGCAACAAGGCCATCGCCGGTTTCGCCGGTAAGCGCTTCAAGGGCGGAGGCTTCTCCATTGGCCTGGTCGGGTTCAGACCCAGAGCCCGTTTGCCAGGGCAGCGGCATCAGAGCGTCAATTCCGGCACCGATGAAGCATCGCGCAGCGCCTCTCCTCGGCCGGAAAGGCTCGGGTTATTCATGAAATATGTATGGCAGTTAAACCCACCATCGCCGCGATCAATCCTTTCATAGCGGCCATCGGGAAGCAAACGCCAGCTCTGCTCAACATCTTTCAGATTGGCCATCATCACCTGATCGAGAATTTGCGCATGTACGGTCGGATTTGATATGCGAACGAGTGTTTCGACGCGTCGATCGAAATTTCTGGGCATCCAGTCTGCCGATGAAATATAGACCTTGGCCGAACGGGAGGGCATCTCTTTTCCATTGGCGAAACAAGCGATTCGTGAATGCTCCAGGAACCGGCCAATCACGCTTTTGACGATAATATTCTCGGACCGGTTGGGAACACCAGGGCGGAGACAGCAAATACCGCGAACAATCAGAATAATCTTCACCCCTGCCCCACTCGCCTCATAAAGCTTGTCAATCAACTCGGGATCAACCAGCGAGTTCATCTTGGCCCAGAGCGCAGCAGGTTTGCCCGCTCTCGCATTCTCCATTTCGATTTCAAGGTCAGCGATGAGGCGTTTGCGAATGCCAAAGGGCGACATTGCAATCTCTTTCAGAGCGGTGGGTTTGATGTACCCGGTCAGATAATTTAGCAAATGTGCCGCATCTTTTCCCAACTGCGGGTCAGCCGTAAAATAGGACAAGTCGGTATAGATCCGTGCGGTAATCGGATGATAGTTCCCGGTGCCGAAATGGACGTAGGTACGCAGCTTTCCATCCTCACGCCGAACCACCATAGAAACCTTGGCATGGGTTTTCAGGTCGATAAAACCGTAAACGACCTTGACCCCGGCCCGTTCCAAATCGCGCGCCCACTTGAGATTTTGTTCCTCATCAAAGCGCGCTTTCAGCTCAACCACAGCGGTGACCGACTTGCCGGCTTCCGCGGCTTCAATGAGTGATTTGATAATCGGGGACTGTTTGCCTGCTCGATAAAGCGTTTGTTTGATCGCGATCACATCGGGATCTCGTGCGGCCTGCTTCAGAAACCCAAGAACAGCATCAAAACTCTCATACGGGTGCTGAACGACAATATCTTTTTGGCGAATGGCTGCGAAACAATCCCCGCCTTTTTCGCGAATTCGCTCGGGGAAACGGGCAATGTACGGTTCAAAACGCAGATCAGGGCGGTCATCAATGATAAGCTGAGCAAGATCGGTAACGCCCAGGATCCCATCGACCTCGACCGTATCCTGGGGACCGACCTTTAACTCGCGCGCTACCAGGCGTTTCAGTTGATCCGGAGTGGATGCCAGGACCTTCAATCGAATGACTTGTCCACGACGCCTTCGCTTCAACAGGCTCTCGAATGTAAGAACCAGGTCCTCGGCTTCTTCCTCAATTTCAATGTCACTGTCGCGTATGATCCGAAAAGCG
>JBCDDR010000230.1:0-3936 GCA_039180205.1 Pseudomonadota bacterium
AAGACTGCTGCTTAGATTGGTGTTTGCAGGGCCGCTCGTCTACCACCGCGATCAGGGATATAGAACAGCCCCAATCGCATTGCCTTTCAAGGCCTTAGCCGAAAAATCAGAGCGATTTTTACCCGAAATGTTGAATGGTGCGGCCGAGAGGACTTGAACCTCCACAGGATTTCTCCCACAGCGACCTCAACGCTGCGCGTCTACCAATTCCGCCACGGCCGCGAAAAGGTAGCCGGTCGCATAACAGAAGGGATTTGGCTGTGCAACTATATTGGGCGAAGAAACGAAAGGATCGATAAACTGGGTCAGGACCCTAAGCAGCGCGCTGACCCGATTGGCTGGGGATCAATTCGGAAATCGTCACCCCGATCTGGTCACCAACAATTACGATCTCGCCGCGCGCAATGAGTTCCCGGTTAGCATAAACCAACACGGGGTCATCATGGCGTGATGTCAGATCAATAACGGCGCCTCGCCCCATTTTCAGCAAATGTTTGATCGGCATTGATGACGATCCGATCACAACGGAAAGTTCAACCGAGACTTTATCAAGCGCATTCATCGCAGGGTTCCCATATACCACCGAATGTGAGATTGCGAAATCTGGGTAAGGATAGGGTTAACGCGTGACATCAATGGCAGCGGCGCACCAAACGAACCATCAATTTGACGGAACCAATCCGGTGTTCAGCTTTGATCGCCGATCCAGTTACGAACTGATTTCCTACCCCGACGCAATTGCCGCGATGGAAACCCGCGTTGCAGAGATCATTGGGGGGCGTGCTCGCGACCTGGTCTGGGCATTGGAGCATCCACCGCTTTATACCGCTGGAACCCGTGCAAAGCCGGTAGATTTGCTGAGCCCGCAACGCTTTCCCGTCTATAAAACGGGTCGCGGCGGTGAATATACCTACCACGGGCCCGGTCAGCGGGTTTATTACGTCATGGTCGATCTCAAACGCCGTGGTCGAGATGTCCGCGCGTTCGTGGCGGCGCTTGAGCAGGCCGTGATCAACAGCCTGAGACATTTCGGGATCGAGGGTGAAACCCGCGAAGGGCGCGTAGGGGTCTGGGTGAAGCGCGCGTCACGCGGCAGGTCAGCGGTTTCCCAAGGTGATGATGGGGAAGACAAGATTGCGGCGCTTGGCGTCAGACTTCGGCGCTGGGTTAGTTTTCATGGCGTATCGGTAAACCTTGCCCCCGACCTTGAACATTTCAGTGGAATTGTCCCCTGCGGCATTCGTGAGCACGGTGTTACCTCTTTCAGAGCGCTTGGGGTGCCTGTCATGCCCGACGTCTTCGACCGGGTTTTCCTGACCGAACTGGAGACAAGCCTCGGTCGTCTTCGATCCCGTTGAATGGCGTATCTTAGGGATTTCGGACCCGGGCGTTAAAGGAAAAACAACCCGGCCGCTCTAGTTTGACCATTCCGTTTTGGTCAGGACAAAGGGCGACCGCGCCATGCTCGACAACCCCATCGCTACCGCAGGACAACGCGCATCGTTGCTCTCCAACTACAGCAATGAAATGGTGCGGCTCATCGACAGGGAGCTTGCTGACCTGACCCAGGCGCGCGGTGCAAAGCTGGAAGACGTAAGCCGCTTGATGAAGCGCATCGTCGATACAAATTTTGATGCGATTTTCACCGTGCGGCCCGACGGTAAGGTTGAAAACTCAAACCGCGCCGCGCAACGTATGTTCGGGTTACCGGGTGATGGAAGATTTGTTGACCCGATCGATACGTTTCTGCCGGGCTTCCGTAATTTCACCGATGTTGGAAGCGAGGACTATTGCGTGGGAAAGGGCCACCGGGAGTCACTCGGGGTTAGTCTTGATGGCCTCGGCTTTCCCGTGGAGATCTCGATATCTTACGCACGCGATTTTGATGATGGGATTTGGATCGTCGTCGTTCGCGACATCAGCCGTCATAAGGAACAACAGCGCCAGCTCGAACATCAAGCGTTGCACGACGCGCTTACCGGGCTGCCAAATCGGGTTTTATTGAATAACCGTCTGGAACATGCGCTTACGTTGGCCCGGCGCACCGACGAGCCGATGGCGCTTCTCCTGCTCGACCTCGATGAGTTCAAGGAAGTCAATGACACGCTGGGCCATCATGTGGGGGATCTACTTCTCCAGGAAATCGGTAAACGTCTGACCCGACCGGTCCGCGACAGCGATACGGTTGCGCGCCTCGGGGGGGATGAATTTGCAATCCTGCTGCCGAGCGCGACGTCACGCGAAAAGGCGGTCGAAATCGCCACCCGCGTGCGCGAGATGGTGATCCAGCCGATGCCGCTGTTGGATAATCTGGTGATTGAGGTGGGGGGCAGCGTCGGTGTCGCGATGGTGCCTGACCACGGCTATGATGCTGCGAAACTCATGCAGTGTGCCGATGTTGCGATGTACAAGGCAAAAGAAGGTGCGGAAAAAGTTGTCGTTTATGATCCCTCGCACGATCTCAACAACATCCGCCAACTGACGCTTTCGGGCGAATTGCGAAAGGCAATTGAAGGCGGCAACCTCTACTTTGAATTTCAGCCAAAGCTGGATCTGAATTCACGCGAGATCGTTTCCGTCGAAGCACTGGCGCGCTGGTCGCACAAACGCCTGGGCCAGGTGCCCCCTGACGATTTCATTGCCCAGGCTGAGCGTTCTGGACTGATCCGCGAACTTACGCGCTGGTCACTCGACCGGGCATTTCATCACGCTGCCGAGTGGCGCAATAACCGCCAAAATATTCAGATCGCCATCAATGTTTCGCCAAAAATGGTGCATGATGAAGATCTGATCGACTCGATCATCTCGCGTCTGATCAGCGAAGGGCTCGACGCCAGCACCTTTACCTTTGAGATCACCGAAGGCGCGATTTTTATCGATCCCGAAAGGGCGCTTGCCAACATCAAACGGCTGAGTGAGTCTGGAGCACAAATCTCGATCGATGACTTTGGCACCGGATACTCATCGCTATCCTATCTTCAAAAGCTGGAGGCCGACGAAATTAAGATCGACCGGTCTTTCGTCCAGTCGATGCTGGAGAACCCATCCGATCAGGTGATTGTCAAATCCACAATCGATTTGGCCCACAACCTGGGGCTCAAAGTTGTCGCGGAAGGGGTGGAAAGTGAAGCCCACCTGGACATGCTGCACGACATGTCATGCGATATCGCCCAGGGCTTCTTCATTGGCCGTCCGATGATGGATGAGCGCTTTCAATCCTGGCTCGCACATGCGCCCTGGCGGGCCCGCGCGGCCACAGGATAAAGCTGGGTAAAGCAGGGTGTCGGTGGGTAAACCCGGCGCGCTCAGCTCAAAGAATTCAGCTGAAAGACGAATATCGTGGATCGACCGGCTCAAATTTGTTTGAGGCGAAAAATCACAAAAAAAATTACGGTGATTGACGACGCCAGCGGGCAACGACGGCGGCGATAAAGTCCTGGCGGTCGGTTTTGAGCGTTTCAACTTCTGTTTCACGAAGTCCACCGCAGGGTCGTTCACCGATATCGAGTTGACGAAAACGCAACCGAAGCGGCACGGGCACACCCTCGCCGACGACGATCGCCTCGGTGTTTCCAAGCGCGGGCAAAAAGTCGAGCATGCCGTGCGCCGTGTCCGCCATGATGCCACGTACGATTTCCTGATCACGCAGACTGTTCATGCGAAACGCGACGGTGGTGTTGCACTGAGACAGGATCGCAGGCGCGATCTCCGCTGGGCGCTGCGACACCACGCAAAGTGAAATCCCGTACTTGCGCCCTTCCTTTGCGATCCTCGCGAGTGCCCGTTTCGTCGGCTCAAATCCAAGATTCGCATCTGCCGGAGCATAGCGATGAGCTTCTTCACAAACGAGCAGGATCGGCTGTGTGCCGCGGCTCCAAAGCCCAAAGTCAAAGGTCAAACGACAAAGCACAGAGGCCACGACATTTAGGATTTCCG
>JBCDDR010000231.1:0-3923 GCA_039180205.1 Pseudomonadota bacterium
CAGGGTGAACGCATACATGAAAACAGGAATATAAAAAAGAACGGCGGGTATGCGCTCAAACGATGACCACGCCGGTGCGCTTGGATCAAGCGGGGGCATTCCTTCGTGAGGTTCGTGAGCTTCCGAAAGATTGGGATTGACTGGGCCCGGTTCGATCGGTGATGCCTCATATTTTGAGTGGTCCAGGACGCCGGACGGCTCTGCTAGCTGTTGTTCCATGAGCGACGATGGTGGAGAGAGTGTGGCCATTGGCTCAGCGTGAACGCTTAGGCGGGATCGCGCCGGGAGCCAAACCAGAAGCTCCCGCCGGTTGGGCCTTCACGCGGACGGGCGATGTGGGGCGCGGCACCGCGCGTTTCAGACGATCCTGTGCGCGGGCTATATTTTTGACAGAGGTTGAAATCGCTTCGCGGGCTCGAAGGGGCCTTCCGTCATGATGATCGTCGCTATCATCGGGTGGAGGTGAGTGAATATCCGCCTGTTTCGCAAGGTTGTCGGCGGTGGCGCGCGCGCGCTTCCGACGTGCGGCAAGGGCGCGTTCGCCCAAGACCACAATCGCAATCAAAAGCGCGGCAGCTGCCCATTTCCAGGGGCCCAAATCCTTCAGCAGGGTTTGACCGAGCCAATAAAGCGCGAAGAAGAGCGCTGAACTCCAGACCAATGTCGCGGCGACAACAGCGAGCACAAACCGTCGAAATTTCGCACGCACATACCCCGCCGCGATATACGTCGGCAGCCGCATGCCGGGAATAAATCTTGAGGTAAAAACCACCGACCAAAGCTTATCATGCGCCCACAACCTAACGGCTTTTGTTCGCTCTTGATCCACCCAACGGCTGGCAACACCGTTTCGATGCGCCAAAACGCCCAAACCATAAAGGCCGATATCTCCGATGATGATGCCGGTATAAACTGCCAGCATAGCTACAGGTAGGGGAAGCAGACCCTCGGCAGCAAAAAGCGCCGCAGCAGCGGTTGCAGCGTCCTCAAGAATGAAACTACCTGCGATGATCAAGATAAATAGCACCGCTGGCATTGTGCCAACCACGTCCAGGCTTGCCATCAGCCAATTCGGAAACTCGTTCATTCAACATCGACCGGCAGGCGTCCGATCGCTCCTAACTCGATTGCGAAAATGCGAACTTTAACCACGATTGGCTCGGTAACGGGTTACGCACTGCTCCTGCAGACTTAACCACCTAACATAACAGAAGCGCAGAGGCCAATCTCGCATAATCCATATGTATGAGTTGACGCAGCCATATCGCGAGAAGACCGTCAACTTGTTGTGATTTCGCGCAAATTCAGCCTTCTTTCGCGGGTGACTGGACATAACGTTGGGGTGTTAGCCGCAAAATAGCGTCCCACAAGGCTTGTTTGCTATTTCAGGGAAGAAAATGATTTTGACCTTCAAGTGTGATGATTTGGAGTGAGGCAGCATTCGACAGACCGCGCTGCATAAACGGCACATTTTCATAAGGCACAAGCTTATCGCGCGTACCGTGCACAATGATGACGTCGCTCCGAATGTCCGGCAACATATCCGCCAACATCTCAAGCTCCGGCTTTAAGGCGAGAAGTTCACGGTTTGCAACCCTTAGATTGTTTGGCAGCAACGCGGAAACGGGCCAGGCATTACCTAAATATTGCGCGGGATGGATCTTCTCAAGACCGGGGTCGAGCGACCCTGCGGCAATCACAATGCCACTGATTTTCTGAGGATATTCCGCGGCCGCCCATGCCACCACAGGTCCGCCGAGCGAATGGCCGACAAGAATGACAGGTTTTTCGGAACGTTCGATGAGTGCTCCGATCGCCCTTACCTGATCGGCGAGCGACCGAACGACTTTATTGGGGGTCGTTTTGCCAAACCCGGGCCGATCCACCGACATGAGAAAGAACCGATCATCGGGCGACACACTGAACATATCGACCCAAGCGCCTGCACTTCCCGGTGTCCCATGAACAAAGATCACCGGTTGGCCGTTGGGATCCCCGGCATGAAGATAGCTTAAATCATGCCCCGTTGCGGTGGTGATAAAATCGCGAAGCGGGTTTTTGAAACTCGCCTTTTTCAGCTTAATCTCTCCCGGTCTGGTGTCCGCAACCTGAGACGCGGCACCTTTAATCGTGGCGGAACCGTAAGATGTATCTGCAGTTTGCTGCGATTGCGCAACGATGCGCTCATCTGACGTATCGCCAGGTCCCCCGCAGGCTGCGAGAGCGAAAACGAGCGAAAACATGACAGGTTTATTCATCTTATAGACCTAATCTCGTGAATAGCGGCCGACGTGTCAGTTCCGGCGCTGGCATCGCTTTTGATATGGGATTCACATTGGCCTTTTGTGATCACATCATCGTGGTGTTTTTCACGCCTCAGTGTCGACTTAAGACTTCATCAATTCAATTCCAGCTATTCTATTCCAATGTCAGGGTCGTTTAACGGATTGATCCGGCAGTCCAACGATTATAGTTCGGAAAAAAACAGGGCAAAACGGCGTGTTTACGGAATTCGACTTTGAACAGGATTTATTTGATGTCGCTGACATCTGCAAATCGTCAGGTGCGGACCGAATTGCCTTTGCAAAGCAGGTTGCCTCACAGATGCGCGCCCTCGAAGCGGATCTCCCCGACGAAGTGGAAGCAGCCGCATTCGATCTAAGCTGTGACGAAATGAGCGGCGTACGAGAAGCATTGTCCTTCGAAATCCGTATGTGTCATCAAGTTTCCGAGCGAATCGTGAAAAATATCGCGTTTGATGCCCCTGCAGTCGCGGAGCCCTTTCTGCAGGACTCGCGCGCCTTGACCGAGCATTTCCTTGTGACCGCAACCCCGCGCTTGTCGGGACGATCTTTGCGTGCAATCGCAAAACGTGTCGATGTATCCGAGAAACTGGCGATGTCATTGGCAGCTTACGGAGATGAAAAAACGCTGCGTGCGCTCGTTCGGAATCAGTCCGCTCAGTGGACGACAGAAGCGATGACGCTTGTCCAGCGGCGGTTTTCCAATGCTGACGATCTCATTGCCGAAATCAGTCGAAAGTCGAATTTGTCAGAGCTGAAGTCGACGTTTGATCCATCCGACGTACACGCTGCTGACCTCGCCAAACCAAACGATGCCCCGCGGAAAACGCTGACGATGGAGATGATGGCGAGGCAGGTTCGGACGATTCAGGGGAAGGGCGCTCTCGATCGCAATCGCGTTCTCAAGCTCGCCAAAAAAGGCGGACGACAATACATAATCGCCACGATGATGGTGGCGTTCAACCGCAATGAAGAGTGGGTTCGCTCAGCGCTAGCAACCGCACCGGATGAGCTTTTTGCCCGGTTCCGCAAAATCATGAAATTGACCGATCAGGATATGCAAGAGGTGCGCAAAATTCTTGAATAGGCCCCGCTCTTCAATGAGATGTTGGGGATATCATTGGGGCTTCGGGCAAGAGGGCGGCAATCACAAAAAAGCCTTGAGATATACGTATCCGATCGTTTAAGGGCCTGGGAGCCTTGCGGTGTGGGTGGCGAAGGTCGTTGCAACAGTCGTTATTTTCAAACCGTCAGTCCTACCAACTGGTGATGCCAAGATAGACACCGGCTGAGGGTCGTCGGCTTTGATTTTGGTCCGTGTGCAGGCGGTACAAACGCGTATTGATGGCTCGTTCATACGAGGCTCAGCATTCGTAACGTAATCTGGTGATAGGGATAACGGATCACGGAGACGTATTCGATACCAGTTGGTTTTTGGCTAGTGGCGACTTTTCGCAAGGCCATCGCCGTTTGGCAGAACGAGATCGTAATATATGAGATCGTGACAAAACGATAACGTGAACGGTCGTGTGTCGTGGACGGGTTGTAGCCACTGGTGAAAGACAGAGATGTACACCCTCAGCTTCGCCACCTGTGAGAGTGAGACAGTGCGTGATGTAC
>JBCDDR010000232.1:0-3883 GCA_039180205.1 Pseudomonadota bacterium
GCCGCGTTATCGTAATGTCTTTGTCGGTCCGGGATAGCTTTAACACATATCGCGCTTCGGCTTCCAAGTCTTACATTAGTTCTGTCAGCCATTCGCCCGAAACCTCTGTTGCGGGCTTGTGACGGCTGCGCACCACTTCAAACGAAAGCGGCGCCTGCAAAAATCCTACCGCCGAACCAACGCCCGCGTTTGCGGGGATCACCACGTGTGAGAGCCCCAGTTTATTGGCGACGTGGGCAGCATGAAGCGGCGCGCCGCCACCAAACGCAATCAAGGTTCGCGCTTCGACCTCGCGTCCCCATTCGGTCGCATGTACGCGGGCGGCGTTCGCCATGTTCTCCTCGACAATCTCACTCACCGCGTGAGCCGCCAACAGCTCAGTCAGGTGGGCTGGACTGGCAATCTGTCGTTCAATCGCCTTTGCCGCGCGTTCGATGTTGAGTGCAAAACTGCCACCGGCAAACCGGCTCACATCCAAACGCCCCAGCATAACATTCGCATCGGTTACACACGGCTCCTCGCCTCCGCGATCAAAACATGCGGGACCGGGCGTTGACCCAGCTGAGCCCGGCCCCACCTGGATACGACCCAATTGATCGACATGTGCAATCGAACCGCCACCCGCACCGATTTCCACCAGCTCAATCACCGGAACGCGAATAGGCAGACCGCTGCCGCGCTGAAAGCGATAACTCCGGTCGACTTCAAATGTGCGCGACATGAGCGGCTTGCCCTCATCGATCAAACAGAGTTTGGCTGTTGTTCCCCCCATATCAAACGCCATAACCTCTTCAGCATTGATTTGCCGCGCTACAGTTGATGCGAGGATCACACCGCCAGCGGGGCCTGATTCAACCAGCCGAATGGGGAAACGTATCGCTGTTTCCAGATCGCAAAGCCCCCCCGCGGAAGTCATCAGGAAAAACGGGCATTCTGCTCCGGCAGCGGCCACCGCCTTTTTAAGACCGGTCAGATATTTCGCCATCAAGGGCTGTACGTAAGCATTCGCAACGGCGGTTGATTGACGCTCATATTCCCGGATTTCCGGGCATACTTCGCTCGCCCGCGTGATTGCGAGATCGGGGAGCGCTTGTCGCAGGCTTTCCTCAATAACCATTTCATTCGCTGGGTTTGCGTATGCGTGCAGCAGGCCTATGGCGACGCTTTCGACCTGCTGAGATCGCAAATCCGGGATCAGCCGCTCCACATCCTCCACAGCGAGGGGCAGGCGAATTTTGCCGTCCTTATCCATCCGTTCTTCAACAGGAAATCGCAGATGGCGCGGCACCAGGGGCGCAGCCCGATCGACATTAATATCATATTGGGCAAAGCGGTTCTCGTGAGCCATCTCCAACGTATCACGATGACCCTTTGTTGTGATGAGCGCAGTTTTCGCACCTTTTCGTTCGATGAGCGCATTGGTGGCAAGCGTTGTTCCGTGGATAATCCGCTTGGCGCCAGCCAGGCAATCGATCGGCAGAGCCTCCCCTGTTGTGCCTGGATCCACGATACCCGATTTCACAAGGACCGACGCAATCCCATCCATGACCCCCACCTCAGGAGCATCATAACGGGTCAGAACCTTTGTCGTGGTTTGCTTGCCGTTTTGGTCGAGAACAACATCGGTGAATGTACCGCCGATATCGATGGCAAGTGAGAAAGTTTTTCTGGTCATTTCCCGGCGCCCATTTGCTTTCCTCTTTCTAGGAGCCAGCCGAAAGCCTCTTCTAGCGCCTGGTCACAATCTGATCGAGTGACCTCCCACCCTAGGTCATCGCGTGCGTGGCTGGCTTCCATCCGCCAGGAATATTTGGCTAGCCGCACACCTTCGCGCGTCGCTGCTGGTGCCTTTCCGGTGATTTTGGCGAGCGCTTCACCAAGATATCCAGACATCAGGGCGATCCGATAGGGAACCTTCGCGTTGGGCATCTTCAATCCGGTCTTTTTGGTGGCGGCGGCCATGAGATCTTCGAACCGATATGGGCTTCCAGAGATCAGATAACGCGCACCAGCGCGGGCCTTCTCGGCCGCTAAAATATGCGCTCTTGCGACCGCTCCCACGGGAACGAGATCCAGTGTGACGGGGAGATAGGCCGGTGGGGGTTTTTTGAGAAACATTTCCAGCATTGCGGTGGGCGCGGTCATATTCACGTCTCCCGGCCCGATCGGAACCGTTGGGTAGAGCGATACAACATCGCCCCCATCGGCAGCATAGTCGCGAACAAGCCGATCAGCCTCGAACTTTGACCGGCTGTAGGGACCGGCAAGGTCGTCGATTGAGGGCGGTGGTTCACTTTCGGTCAGCGGCTTATCGGTCGACATATTGAACCCACGCAAAATGACTTCGGTCGATGTCGCGATGAGCTTTGGCGTATCGTCCTCTGCCCGAACGACGTCCAAAAGGATGCGCGTCCCCTCCATATTCACGCGATGAAATTGTGCAGGATCGGATGCCCACAAATGCGCGATCGCAGCGAGATGAAACACAGGGTCACACTCTGCAACCGCCGCCTGAACCGCTTGGCGGTCGGTAATCGATGCCCGTAAATGGGTAACCTTGTCTGCAAAACCTTCCCACGCAGGATCGGCGGCTCCTGGATCGAGGACAACGACCTCTTTTCCGCGTTCGACAAGCTGTGCCACCAAATGCCGACCGACAAAACCGCAGCCTCCGGTGACAAGCGTTTTGCGGGTCATGCTGCCCCCTTGCGCGTACAGAGCGCGATATGATCATCAAATGCTGCGGCGACCAAAGTGAATTCGCCAACGGCTAGAGCCGTTGTTGCACCAGAAAGGATCCTTCCGTCATCGCGCCAAAGCTCGGTCACCCGTCCCTCCCCGTCAACTTCGGCCACAACGCTTGCCGAGACGCCGCGAAGGCCTAGGCGATACAGAAAAAAGCCAAAAAGCGAGGGGTGCCCGGCGACGAGAACCGTGTCTCCGCTTCGGGTTAAATTGTCCGGCGCGAAATCAAGGCTGATGTCTTCGATGCCAGTTTGGGACAATGACTGCGCTCGTGTGAGCGCGAAAAGCGGTTGGCCCTCACGAAAACTCACCCCATTGGGAAAGGCAAGGCTCGTATACAGCACTTCCACCGAGTTCGGATCGCGCGCAACCACCAACCGCCCTGACGATGGCTTCGTGATAAGTCGAAGACGACGCCCCCACCCGTCGCAATCGCTTTGATCCACCGTGATCCACAAGGCTCCGTTCGCTTCCACCAGATCGTTTGCTCGACAAATCAAACGGTGACGAATTTGGCCGCTCGGGTGCGCGGTAATCCCTCGTGCTTCATCCCCTTGAAGTACGTAGCTTGTAACCTGAGACTCGATGATATTCTTTTCGGTCTCGTCGTATCGCCGCTCGATCACATGGAGCCGAAGGCCCTCTTCGGAAAGGGCGATGCCATGGGGGCGCCTTTCAGGTCCGGCAACGCCATCGAGCCGACGCACCGAAACAACGGACCGGTTCTCCACCGTTTCAAAACTGTCTGTGGAAATAACGAAAACACCTGCACTCTCAGATGCTTGGGGAGCTTTTCGATTGTAAGCTGACAAAAAAACCAGGCCGCGTGCAGTATCAATTTCCAGGTCCTCGACCCAGCCAACCCGGCTACCGGTCTCGTCAACGAGGTTGAGGGGACGACAAGTAAGCAAGTCGTTGTCTGAAGGATTACACCCGCCTATCGAAAAAGCGATGAGACAGACCGCAATCCCGCGACAAGTCATCCGGCGACAACCGCTAGTCTGGCGTCTGATAATTCCAGCGATCAATGAATGGTTGCCACCGCTCCGAAATGGTCGCCAACGTATCCGCCGGAAAATCATATCTGTTTTTCTTATAGTTGCTCACGCCTTCGAGATAGGTGGAAAAGATTTCGCGA
>JBCDDR010000233.1:0-3786 GCA_039180205.1 Pseudomonadota bacterium
ACCGAATTCGCCGACGATTTGCTCGACGGCCTCGTTGAACTTGAGCGGTGGCCTGAAAAGGTTCGCCTGATGCAGCGCAATTGGATTGGCAAGTCGCAAGGGCTGAAGCTCTGGTTCGACATCATAGGCCGATCTGAGCGGCTTGAGGTCTATACAACCCGCCCGGATACGATTTTCGGCGCAAGCTTTTGCGCAATTGCGGCCAATCATCCGCTGGCGAGCGAACTGGCGGAAACGCTTTCCGGCCTGTCTGACTTTATTGCGGAATGTGAACAAACGGGAACCTCTGAAGAGGCGCTGGAAAGGGCAGACAAAAAGGGTTTCGATACCGGTCTTTGCGTCCACCACCCATTTTTGCCCAATCAGCCGCTGCCGGTTTACGTGGCGAACTTTGTGCTCATGGAATATGGCTCAGGGGCCATCTTCGGGTGCCCTGCGCACGATCAACGTGACCTTGATTTTGCCCGTGCCTATGATTTACCGGTCCGCCCTGTCGTCGTGCCTGCAGACCAGGCGCCGGATGAGTTTCGGATCGGCGATGAAGCCTACAACGGGCCGGGCAAGATCGCGCATTCCGGATTTTTGGACAGTCTTTCGATTGAAGAGGCAAAGGCCGAAGTCACCGTGCGCGCGGAAACCGGGGGATTTGGCAAACCGACGACGCAGTTTCGCCTGCGCGACTGGGGTGTCTCGCGCCAACGCTATTGGGGCACACCAATCCCGATTATTCACTGCGAAACCTGCGGTGCGGTGCCCGTACCGCGCGCCGACTTGCCGGTCACCCTGCCGCGCGACATTGATTTTGAGACGCCAGGCAACCCGCTGGAGCGACACCCCGAATGGAAGCATGTGTGCTGCCCCGAATGCGGGCGCGATGCCGTGCGCGAAACCGATACCTTTGATACTTTCGTCGATAGTTCGTGGTATTTCGTTCGGTTCGCGGCCGCACGCGATGATGCTCCGTTCGACCAGAGCGAGGCCGAAAACTGGCTTCCGGTTGATCAGTATATCGGCGGGGTGGAGCATGCCATTCTGCATCTTCTGTATGCGCGCTTCTTCACCCGAGCGCTCAACCACTGCGGGAAACTGAATGTCAAAGAGCCCTTCGCCGGACTGTTCACCCAGGGCATGGTCACCCACGAGACCTATCAGGATGAAAACGGGCAGTGGGTTGCGCCCGCTGAGGTGACCCAGCGCGATGGCAATCTGCTTCACATCGAATCCGGCAAGCCGGTAACCGCCGGTCGCGTCGAGAAGATGAGCAAATCGAAGCGAAATGTCGTCGATCCCGATGATATCCTCGATCAATATGGGGCGGATACGGTTCGCTTCTTCGTTTTGTCGGATAGTCCGCCTGAGCGTGATGTTGAATGGACAGTGGCTGGGATCGAGGGGTCGTGGCGCTTTACCCAGCGGCTCTTTCGATTGGTGATGGAAGTCGCGCAAACCCTGGCGAACGGCGATGATGTTTCCCCCGAGCATCAAACCAACGAAGACAAAAATGCGCTCGGCCTGCGGCGCGCGACCCACAAAACGCTTGAAGCGGTGACCGAAGCCATTGAGCAGCTTCAGTTCAACAAAGCTGTTGCAAAACTCTACGAGCTCGCCAACGCATTGGGCAGCGAGCTTTCACGGCATGAAAGAGGCGCGACCACCCCGGAAAGGCGCTTTGCCCTTAAAGAATGCGCTGAATATATCGTCTTGATGGTGGCACCCATGATGCCTCATTTGGCGGAGGAGCTTTGGGCCGCCCTCGGGAAGTCCATACCCGTGGTCGATACTGACTGGCCGATCGTGGATCCTGCGCTTGTTGTGGATGATGAGGTAACGATCGCTGTTCAGATCAATGGTAAGGTTCGCCAGACCATCACGGTGGCAAAGGCGGCGAGCAAAGACGAGATCGAAACGGTTGCACTCGCCAATGAGCGCATCGCCGAACTCACGTCGGGTCAAACGATCCGCAAGGTCATCGTCGTCCCCGGTCGAATTGTGAATGTGGTGGTTGCACCATGATCAGCTGGCGCTTCACGGTGCGGATATATTTTATCCTGTCGTCTCTGTTGTTGACGGCCCTCTGTAGCGCGTGTGGGTTTCAACCGATTTATGCGGAGGCAACGCCAGGTTCGGCAAGCAGTGATGTGCCAAGTGCGCTTGCAAACGTCGAAGTGCTGCCGATCCCCGAACGTGCGGGTCAATTGGTGTATAACCGGCTGACCGACCGGTTGACCGCATCAAGCGGCGAAAGCGCGTATCAATTGACGGTAGCGATTGACGAAAAATATGAGGGCTTCGGGTTTGAGGATGATGCGTCCATTACCCGGCAGCGCCAGACAATGACGGCGATTTTCCGCCTGATTGATGCCAAATCGGGCGCCATCGTTTTTGATGACCGGCTTTCTACGGACGTCACAATCGATGTGATCCAGAATGATTATGCCAACCTGGTCGCTGAACAGCGCGCAAGCGAACGAAACGCCAAACGGATTGCCGATCTGATTATGCAGCGCCTTGCACTCGTCTTTTTGAACAATCAGACCGCCGAACAGGTGAGCGGATAACGTTCATGGTGAAGGTCAAACCGGCAAACGCCGAGGCTCTTTTTCAAAATTGGCCAGCGGATATCGGTGCGGTGTTGCTGTATGGTCCAAATGCCGGTTTGATTGCCGAACGCGCCGCGATCATTTCCCGCAGTGTAATGGACGGTGACCCTGATGATATGCGGCGAACGATCCTCTCCGCATCTCAGGTAAAGGCAGGTGAAGAGGCGCTGATTGCCGATGAGCTCTGTGCGATGAACCTGATGGGGGGACGTCGTCTCGTATGGCTCGATACGGTGGCGGACGACGCGTGGTCCAAGGTCGAGCGGGCGCTGGGGGTTGCTGATCCTGCCTACTGCCTGTTGTTGGTAACGGCGGGGGACCTCACCCCGCGGTCAAAGCTACGCCAGGGATTCGAAAAGGCGAAATCGGCATTTGCCGTTGCCTGCTATCCCGATGACGCACGGGTTCTCGAACGGTTGGTGGAAAAAAGCGTTCGCGAAGCGGGCTTTGATATTGCGAGGTCAACTACGGCTCAAATCGCCTCGTTGCTACCTGAAGACCGGGCCGCCGCGCGCGGTGAGATTGATAAGCTGTTGCTATATATAGCGGATCAGCCCGCAGGAACCCTCGTTGATGAGGAAGCGTTGGCGGCCAATTTCGTCGACTCATCAACGGTAGCAGGTGACGGGGTGATTCTGGCTGCCCTAGCGGGGCATGTGGAGACGGTTGATAATGCCCTCCAACAATTGGGCGCTGAGGAAAGTCGGGTTGGGTTCATCCGCCGGGCCCTCTTTCATGTTCGGCGGTTGGAAACTGTCGGCCAAGCGATCACGGGGGGCCAGCGGGCGAATGAGGTGATTGCCGCGTTGCGTCCGATGGTGTTTTTCCGAGATCGACCACTTTATGAGCGTGCAGTTGTGCGATGGCCGCCTGGTCGATGTCGTTCGTTACGGGGGCGTCTTCATGATCTTGAAAGAGAGATAAAGACCACTGGAAACAATAACATACTTCTTACCAACCACTTTATGATCCGGCTTGCCGCTGCGTGACCGAGGCGCATTGTGAAGCCTGTCATTTCGCCTCGAGAACGAACCCGGTTGGTTTGATAACGCTTCCGAAATCAATTGGCGCAAACTTGGTTCGAAACCGAAACGGATGAATACCGTATCTTCGGCCTACGAAAAGCGAGGCGATTCAGCCCGCATCTTGGGCCAGCCGCCGGCAAACTTCATCAAGCTGGTCGAGC
>JBCDDR010000234.1:0-3786 GCA_039180205.1 Pseudomonadota bacterium
CCAAAGATTGTCAGGAAGGACACAAGCCAGATCAGGAAGGGAACTTCGGTGATCCCCAGCCAACCGAGCAGCCCGGAGGGGGCGATATCGGTGTCCGTGCTCAGATCGGCTTCGATATCGAGGCCAGCATCAATGTCTGTATCGATATCCGTGTCCAGATCGATGTCAAAATCCGCATCCAGATCGACATCAATGTCCGGTGCGTCCGATCCGATGGCCATGATACTGCCGCCAAGGATCAATGAGATGATTTCGAGTATGAAAAGGCCCAGCACAACACAAAGGGCGATGGAAAATGGAAAGGCTTCTGGGGTTAGAAATGCTGCGATCATACGTCCTCCTTTGATGTATACATAGGTATACTGTCGCTCACTTTAAAGTGAGTGCATCAAGATTTCTTCAATTTGAGGGAACCGCTAATTGCCAAAATGAGCGAAAATATGGCTGCTTTTTAGTGTTTTCCGCTTAATCGAATGCGTAGGAATATCGGATGCCCAGCGTCTCGATCCCCGGGTTGGTTTCGGTGGCATTCGCGTTGGATCGGTGGTCAAAGAAAACCGACAAGCTGCCAGCATCGCCCAAATTGACGCCCGCGCCCAAAGCGCCGCGGAATTGCACCGGAAAGCCCAGATCGGGTCCGTCACCGCGGAAGTAGAACCCGGGCATGAGCGAAAGTTCGATGAAGATGGGGCCGCCTGCGACCCGTTCCGTTGTCCATTTGCCGCCTGCGCCGATCCAGAAATCATCGTCGCTGGTCAGGCTGGCACCAAAAGTGGGTTGGAACGCGCCATAGCGCTTGGGCATGTCATAGATCGCGTAGATTTCATCGCCGATCACGTCTTCCTGGAAATACGTGTCGCCGTATTGGATGCTGAGCCGGGCAGGGGCTTCGCTTTCCTGAAAGCATTCGGTCGGACAGTCGTTGAAATAGGTGTCCATGCCACCCATGATGAAGAAGAATACCGCAAATCTGCTGTCCATGCTTGGTCCTTCAGCTATCGGGGTCGATCAGGCCCAGCCCGCGCAGGTAGATACCGATCCCGGATTCAAGCAGGTCTTCGGGCGGGAAGGGGCTTTTGGTGCCGGGGTTAGAGCGGGCGAAAAGTTCGACAACGCCGTGCGACAAAGCCCATATATGCGCACTGAACATCTGCGGGGGCGGGCGTTTTTCGGCCGGAATGTGCTGACTGAGCTCGGCTGCGGCTTTTTCGAGAACGCCCATGGCGCGGGTGGCGACGCTGTGCAGTTCGGGGGTCCGGTTGATGGAAATACCGCTTTCGAACATCGCGATATAATAGCCGGGGTATTTGTTGGCAAAGGCGAGGTAGGCGCGCCCTGTCGCCTCGAATGCCGCAAGCGCAGAAGGCTGTCCGTCATTATAGGCGTGTTCCATAAGGTCGCCGAACATTTCGTACCCTTGTTGGGCGGCGGCGGCGATGAGGTCTTCGCGGCCCTCAAAGTGCCGGTAAACGGCCGCCGGGGTGACACCGGCCTCACGCGCGGCCTCGGACAGCGTGAACCCGGTCGGTCCCCGCTTTTCGATCAGCGTCAGGCACCCGTCGATCAGGGCCGTGCGCAGGTTGCCGTGATGATAACCGCGTTTAGGCATGCCAGAGGTCGGGACCCCCTGCGACGTCTTCGTCCACGGTGCCAAGCGCGTCTGTGTCTTTGCGTGCGTAGTCGAGCTGGGTCAGCACGCTGCGAATGGCTTGCACCCGCGCGCGCCGTTTGTCGTCAGAACGGATGATGGTCCAGGGTGCCTCGGATGTGTGTGTCCGGTCGAGTGTTTCGCCGATGGCACTGGTGTAGGCGTTCCATTTTGCCAGCCCATCCACATCGATCCAGGAGAGTTTCCACTGTTTGAGCGGGTCACTTTCGCGGTCGAGGAACCGTTTGAGCTGTGTCGCTTGCCCGACATTGAGCCAGATTTTGAACAGCTTGATCCCTTCCTGCACCAGCATGTGTTCGAATTCGGGGACCTGTTTGAACCAAAGTTCCCGCTGCTGAGGGGTGCAAAAGCCGAATACATGTTCGACGACGCCCCGGTTATACCAGCTGCGATCAAAAATGGTGATTTCGCCTTGAGCGGGCAGGTGGGCGATATAGCGTTGGAAATACCATTGCGCGGCTTCCACATCTGTCGGTTTGGACAGGGCCACCAGCTTGGCCCCCCGCGGGTTGAGGTTTTCGCGCAGCCGTTTGATGGTGCCACCTTTGCCTGCCGCATCGCGCCCTTCAAAGACAATCGCGATCCGTTGCCCGGTTTCGCGGGCCCAGGCCTGCATACGCACAAGTTCGATTTGCAACGCTTCAAGAGCGCTTTGGTAGTCGTCCTTGTTCCAGCGGCGGTCATAGGGGTAATCGGGGTTCAGGATGTCGTTTTTCCCGGCACCTTTGATGGCGTCTTGCACCGCTTTTGGCGCGTCTTCCTTCGCAAAGCGGCTGATCCCGCCGTCAAAGGGTAAATCCATGAAAACTCTCCCGATCTTTCGTGGGTATATATGGGGGTTTCGGGGGCGGAGCGCAATTGAGGGTTTGACGGCCGGGTCAAACGCGCGCCGGGAGGTTTGTTTCCGGTTTCACCCTTGCTTGCGGGTTTGACCCCACGTAAACAGAGCTTCGTCAGCGCGTTTTGTGCGTTTTGGGTCACTGGCCAAGCGTCTGTCGTGTCCTTCATGAAGCCAAGGGATAATGCTCGCGTTGCCCAAGATCGAACATGTATCCAGGCCAGATGATACCTCTGCCAGCCGCATCGTAATCGGAATATGCGCCAGAGGCCGCGATGCGCTGTTGCGCCGCCTGATTGACAGTATCTGGTCCCAGCCCAAGCCGGTTGGGTACGCCGTCGAACTGGTCATCGTTGATAACAATGATACAGCCTGCGCTGAAGCCGCATTGCAGGGGCTGCCCGCGCGTTTTCCGATCACCGTTGTTCATGAGCCGCGCGCCGGTCTGGTGTTTGCGCGGAACCGTGCGCTGGACGAAGCTGTAGCGCGCGATGCGGCGTGGTTCGTCGGCGTCGATGATGATGAATGGGTGGCCCAGGACTGGCTGGCGATGATGATCAAGGGCATCGCGACGATGGAGCGCGAGATTATCATTGGCCGGTGCGATTATATCTATGACGACACATTGAGTCCCTATGTGAAGCCCAAGCAAGTTGTTGCCCGCGAAAAGGGGCGACGCCCACCCGTTCCGGCCACGGGCAATTTTGCCTTGCATCGGTCTGTTTTTGACCCGAAAGAGGGTCCCGGTTTGCGCTTTGATCCGTATTTCAACGAACGTGGCGGTGAGGATACGGAGTTTTTCAGGCGAACGGAACGGAAGTATAAATGGGTCCCCGCATCATTGCTGGATGCGATTGTTTTTGAAGAATGCAAGGGCGTCCGGGCAACGCTGCGCTATCGTCTGTATCGTTCGCTACGCACCCAATTGACCGTTCACCAAGTTGCCAGACGACACCGCATGTTGGGTATTTACGGCAGTCGGGCGAAAAATGCGCTGCTTGCTCTGCGTCGCCTGAATTTCTATCTTTTCAACGGTATTCTTGATCTGATCGCCGGGGTGGCAATGCTGCCATTCGGGTTGCCGAAAGCGCAGTTGAGATTGGGAAGTGCAATGGAACGGGGTGTGCGGGCCCTTGCAATTGTGATGTTTGTGTTCGGTGCCTCTATTATGGCGTATGGCAAGCCTGATGGGGCGTCGCAGCCTAAATGATCAGAGCTTTTGGGGCCGCGGGTTGGAGTTTCGGGTCCTGCGCTTCCGCCCACGTCAATGCTTTGTAAG
>JBCDDR010000235.1:0-3783 GCA_039180205.1 Pseudomonadota bacterium
AGGTTGTCGGCTTCAATCCCCTGGTCACTTTCCGAGAAGTTCGGATTTTGGACAACGAGGATAAATTGCCCTGACCCGGTCCAGCCTTGAACCCACTCGAGGGAGTCATCGTTGGCCCCAGTCACAACCAAGTGTGCGATATTGGCCGTACCGCCGAAAAACTCGACCCCATCATCAGCGCCATTGTGGACCTGGATAAAGTCAAGTTCGGTACCTGAACCCACACCCTGGAATGCGATTCCGTTAAGCTCGGTTTCGGTCGTGATCTGATCGCCCGCATAGAGCACTTGCAGGAAGTCGATCGTTCCACTGTCATCAGTCGGTGTCGCACCACCATACAGGCCAGTACCCGCCTCACCAGCGGCGGTGAGGCCATCGGGGAATTCGCCCGAAGGCGCATTGATTGGCGCACGGCCGTTGACGACAAAGCCGCCCCACTCACCAACGAATGGATCGTCGACCGCAGGGCCGGTAAAGGGTTCGCGACCCACGCGACCAAGCGCAGGCGCAAATCCGAGGTCTTCAGCACTCGTGAGAACGACCGGAGCGGATTGCGTCCCGTTCACGAAAATCTGTGAACCGCGGCTCACTGCCAAGAACGCGCTTTCGTCCTGACCGAACACCGTTACGCCCGCTTCGATTGTGAGCGACCCGGCTGACAGTGCATTCCCGTCATCATCGGTTGTGAACGGGTTTGCCGGATCGGGACCTAAATCATCACCGACGAAAACGGCGCCCGCGAGCGTGTAGGTTGGGCCCGCAGTGAGTGTGACGTCGCCCGTGATCGTTCCCGACAATTCGCAGAGGCCTTGCTCGTCCTCGCCACCTGCGAAGGCCAAAACCTCAACAGTGCCTGTCGGACACTCGACCGCCGGGTCATCACCGAGGACAAAGCCGCCGGGTGTTGGATCGGGAGCAGGGTCAGGATCGGGATCGGGATCTGGGTCTGGATCAGGATCTGGTGTTGGATCGGGCGCCGGGTCTGGTGCCGGATCAAGCGGTGTACCTGGTGTTGCCGGTTCAGGACTGTCGTCACCACATGCAACGAGCATACCTGCCGCGAGAAGAACCAATCCGGTCCGTCTCAAAAGTTCAGCTGTAGACATTCATTCCCCCCCTATGGGATTTGTTGGGTTGAAAATTTCCTGCAAGCCAGGCCGCACTACGCAACTCAGCTATCGGGCTCCTTACCCCTGTTTTGTGACAGTTTTTTTTTGGGAAATTGCCTGAAATATCGCGAATGTGACAGCCGGATGAACCTGGATCGGAGGTGTAATGAATTGATATTCAAAAGAAATTTTTTAAGCTGAGTATGATTGCCGCGAATTCAGCATTGAATCTGTCATAAATATTTCACGCATTTCTAAAGGCATGTGGCGGACAAACCGCATCGCCAAAACTGGGATTTACCACGTGATTTCATATCCTTGGCATGAACTGAGCTCACCAGCGGCGGAAAAATGGGCTGAAACCGGAATCGCGAATAAAAAAAGGGACCGCTTTCGGGTCCCTCTTTTTTCGATAAGTCTTTTCAATAAGGCAGGCTGGCGGCACCTGTCAGTATCTGACACGGACCTCCACCCCATAGAGCCTCAAATCAGCTGGCGAGATAAACGACCCGCCAAATTCAGGGGCGGGGATCACTTCCGCAAGATACCCGACATCTCCGACGTTGCGCGCAAAACCGATCACTGACCACCATTCACCCTCGATTCCAGCGCGAATATCGACGGTTGTGAACGTATCACGTTCGGATTCGTCAAAGTCGCCGGGAACCCCAAAGATCGTTGGACGCGTCTGATCTTGCACCGTGTGGAACCATGTCGGCCCCGTAATTCGCGCGTCGACACGGGCAACGAATCCCAAGCGCTCAGTAATCGGGTAGCGAACATCGGCACCGAGATTGATTGTGTAGTCGGGTGTGTAGGGGCTCTCGTTACCAACGGTGTCGGGGCGTGATGAGTTAGCCTGGATCTCACTTTCGGTAATATTGACCCCGCCATAAACATTTAGCCAGCTTGTGACATTTGCATTGACCGATAATTCACCGCCGAAGATCTCGACATCATCAATGTTCGAGACCACACGGAGCAATCCAAACGGCCCGACAAAGAATTCAAAGAACTGCAAATCATCAACATCGGTGTAGTAGGCAGCCCCTTGAACCTGGACACGCCCATCAAAGAGACGTCCTTTGAAGCCGACTTCAAATGCGCTTGAGGTTTCTTCATCAAAGATATCGCTGATGATCACGGGGGGGGCCGTGGGATCGACACCGGCGATCACGTCATTGATGAACAAATCAATCGTCGCCGCACTCCCCTGGTTATTAAAGCCACCACTTTTGAAGCCGATGCCCCAGTTGGCGAAAAACGTCCACTCGTCAGTTGCCTGCCAGGACAGAGTGACCTTCGGCTCGACCTGATCAAATGTCGCCGATTGCGGAGGCAGCACACCGGTTGGGTTAATCGCCGGATTGAGGCCGGGGTTCAGAGGCGCGCCCCCGGTGAAACCGTCACTGGGATCGAAATCGAGAAACTGCGATGTGATATCCGTGGGCACGAGCGAGTTGGTGTCGCGTTCTTCGCGATCGTAACGCAACGCAACCGATGCTTGGAGGTTTGGAAGGATATCATATTCAGCCGCGCCGAAGCCCGCGAACACGTCGGTATCAAAGTCATCAAATAGCAATTGCTCGGTGGGGTTTACGCTATCCGGGCCGTTGATCAGGCTTGGCAGAATGCCTTGCCCCGTATCAATACCCAGGTTGAAGCCCACCTGGCGATCGATGTTGAGGTAATAGAACCCGACAGACCAGCGGAAGCGTTGATCATCCCGCGAAGCCAATCGAATTTCAAAACTGAAATCCTGCTGATCGCGCACCTGAAATTGCGTGCCGTCGCAGGTTGTTGGCGTGTAGGGGCCAAAGAAAGAGCCATTCGGGACCCCAAATACCGATTCAGGCACTTCGCCCAGAATTTGCGGCGGCGGTAACACCACACCTGCTGCATTCAGGGCGGCCGTTGACGCCTCACAGTTCGGCTCATCATTAAAAAAGCCGAATGCACCCGATGTTCCATCCGCCGAAAAACTCTGATCGATTTCGCTGTATAAAAACCATGTGGTCAGTGTCGCAAATTCAAAGTCATGATCAAGCTTGACCGAAGCTTCGATTACCCGCTGATCATTTTGCGGATCGATATTCGTTTGGAAAACGAAGTTATGATCATTCACGTCCTCATCAAGCTCGGGTACACCGAGGGCACCGGCGAACGCAGGCAGCGCAAACGCAGCGTTGAAGGTAATCGCGCCCGCCTGCACCTCACCAAAACGAAAGCGGAAGTCGATCGAGGTCTCGCTGGTCGGCGTATAGACCATGCGCGCATTGACATTATAGTTTTCGAAGTCATCAACAATTTCGGCATTCTGGAATGAATTGAAAAAGAAGCCGTCTGACGTGCGGTAATTGCCGTTGATGCGGAATGCGAGTTTGTCTTCAATAATGGGTCCGCCCACCGTGCCCGAAACGAAATAAGTCCCCTCATTGGCAAAGCTCGCCTCGCCCTCGGCCTCGAGCTCGTTACCCGGGCGGTTGGTGGAAACCACGATCGCGCCAGCGGCTGCGTTGCGCCCGTAAATCGCGCCTTGCGGCCCTTTCAAAATCTCGATCTGCGATAAATCAGAAAACTCGCGATTGAACGATGACGGGTTGGAGTACAGAATCCCATCAAGCACAAAGGCAAAGCTTGCCTCGGCATCGCGCGCGCCATTGATACCGCGAAT
>JBCDDR010000236.1:0-3770 GCA_039180205.1 Pseudomonadota bacterium
CAACGCCGGTGACCGTGGTCTCCTGGGTGTCGGCCAGGCCGACGATCTCGATCTTATCGCCGACGGTGAACTGATCATCGTGGCTGGCTTTCGTTGAATGATCACCGCCGCCGATAAAGTGAACCACCTCGATCTTATCGCCCTCATCGAATTTTATCTCGCCATATAGCGAGCGGGGAACAATTTCACGGTTGCGTTCAAGCGCGACGCGTTCGGGCTGAAACCCCAGTGTTCCTAACATCTCAGCGAGTGTCATTGCCTCGTCGAATTCTTTCGCTTCCCCGTTCAGTTCAATCTTAATCATCGTTGCCCTTTCCGATCGGCAGCTTTGCCGCCGCAAAATCCGTGATCACGCCTTCGCTATAAGGCGATGGCTAGGCGCAATGCAACTTGTGTCGGCTTCCAGACCGCTCCATGATTGTTATCTCATACAATTTTTCTGAGGAAGCGCGCGGGAGACGCATCATGATCGAACTCTACTACTGGCCTACGCCAAATGGCCACAAGGTGACGATGTTTTTAGAGGAGGCCGGTCTCGCCTATGAGATCAAACCGATCAACATCGGCACCGGGGAGCAGTTTGAACCCGCCTTCCTGAAAATATCCCCGAATAACCGCATGCCCGCGCTGGTCGATACCGATGAAAAGGGATCTGACGGCGATCCTTTGAGTATTTTCGAATCGGGGGCGATCCTCGAATATCTCGCTGACAAGACCGGGCTATTTCTGCCAACTTCAGGGGTCACTCGATATGAGACGCTGCAATGGCTCTATTGGCAGATGGGCGGGTTGGGCCCCATGCTCGGCCAAAACCATCATTTTCGTGCCTATGCCCCGGTTCAGATTGAATATGCCATCGACCGTTATACCAATGAGGCAGAACGGCTTTACGGCGTTCTTGATGAGCAACTCGAGGGCAAAGACTTCATTACGGGGAGCTATTCGATAGCGGACATGGCCTGCTATCCATGGATCGTTCCGCATGAGCGCCAGGGACAAGACCTTGAAGACTTCCCGCATCTGAAGGCCTGGTTCCATCGGATAAAAGAACGGCCTGCAACCGAAACCGCCTATGCAAAAGGAAGAGAGATTTCCGACAAGGCGGTCGTGAGCGAAGACGCGAAAAAAGTGCTGTTCGGTCAGGGGCGACGGAAACGACAATAAGCGCTCCGCCTGAGTCGCTCGCAGCTACGTCACCGGAAATTTCGAGCGTG
The DNA here is from genome assembly GCA_039180205.1 of Pseudomonadota bacterium. Lineage (GTDB taxonomy): Bacteria > Pseudomonadota > Alphaproteobacteria > Sphingomonadales > JBCDDR01 > JBCDDR01. Next base: position 1,215 of record JBCDDR010000236.1, read on the forward strand.
GCGCAATATATGGGTTGAAACGCTCAATCGGCATGCTAGATATTGTTACAGATTTATGACAAACCAATTCACCGACAATGAAATGCTCACAGCGACGACACACTATGCCCACGCCCTCCACACGCCGTATTGAAGTTCGCGGTGACCTGACGCTTGAAAAAATACACACTGTTCTTGCAGCTTTTGCGGACCCTGTTGGTCCTATCCGAAAATCAATCCTACGGCCGTGCGATACCTTTGATGGCGCACTCCATCGGGCCGGGTTAGCGGCTTATTGGACCGAATCCGGTCGTGATCTCACTTGGTTATGCCACGATCTCGTCACTGGAGAGCTTCGCGCAAAAGTTGAGTTGTCAGCGGACATGCATGAAGCCGAACGGTCTACGAGACCCATTGTTTTTGCCGAACTCCTCGCGGAAAAACCTGTCGGTGAAGATATTTCCTCTGTCCTCGGGTATCGCAACCCGTTGGATCTGGCGCAGCTTCCGGTTCATCGCAGACAATATGTGCGACGTGATGAAGAGGGTAAAATGATCCTTCGTGTTGAGCATCTTCACCCGATGCCGAGGCAGGATCAGGGGGAAGGTGCCGCGACCCAACTGGGACGCGAAGACTTGTCACCATGGCTGGAGATCCATCCCGTACGCGGTTATCTCAAGAAAGCTGACGAGTTCTGCAACTGGTGCAAACGGGCTCTTGGCGGCGTTGATACCGACGCAGGTTTCGTGAAATCCCTGATTGAGGCGGGGCACATAAAGCCCACCACCTATTCGTCAAAGCTCTCCCTCGATTTTGGTCCGAAAACGAGTGCGCGTACCGCCGCGTTTCAGACATTCCGGCACCTCTTCGGTGTCATGGAAACCAATTTTCCTGGCGTGCTTGCTGATGCCGACAGCGAATTCCTGCATGACTTTCGCGTTGCTGTCCGCCGGGCACGCGCAGCGCTTCATTTGTTTCGGCGAGAGCTCTCGCGTGATGTCAGGGAAGCACTTTCACATGATTTGAAGAAGCTTGGGCAAATGACCGGCCCAGTCCGTGATTTTGATGTTTACCTTCTGGATGAGAAGCAACTGAGGGGGGCCCTCCCCACCGTACAGCAACATGATCTGGATCCGTTTTTTGATCATCTAGTCAAAGAACGCGCAAAAGCCCGGGCAAGTCTTGTTAGTGCGCTTGAAACTGCTGAAACCCGAGATGCACTAAGTCACTGGTTGCATTTTTTCTCCAGCGACCCTGAGACCACGCGCGAAGTCGACCCAGGGTTTTCCGGTCTTGCGGCAAAGGCACTCCGCATCCAGTTAACGCGCATGTTGACTGATGGGCGGAAGATCACAAAACGCACACCGGCGGAAGCGCTTCACGATTTAAGGAAAGAAGGGAAAAAGCTTCGCTATATCCTTGAAATGTCGAGGTCCGTGTTGGCGGAGGAATTGTGCAGCGGGTTATTGAAATCGCTCAAACGATTGCAGACAATCCTCGGCAACTTTCAGGATTTCGAGGTCCAAGCAGACTTCTTGATGGAAGCGGCGGATACCATGAACCGGCCCGCTCTCAAGTCGCAGTCGGCGCGCGAAGCCCGTACGAAGGCAGTGATGGCCCTAGGTGTATTATCAACCCGGTTGATGGAAAAAAAGACGGAAGCCCGCGCGCAATTTGCGGCCGAGTTTGCTGATTTTGATAACGAAGAGCGATCAGCCTCACTCAAAACGTTACGCAAGATGGAAGCAAAAGCGTCGAAGAAAAAAACCGTGGCTAAGAAACCAAAAACAAAACCGAAAGCCAAAACGAAAACCAAAGCGAAGAAGGATCGGGCATGAAACGGTTGGCGATCTACAATATGAAGGGCGGTGTTGGGAAAACCGCCGCCGCCGTAAATCTGTCCTACGCAGCCGCTCAGCTTGGCGCGCGGGTTCTGGTCTGGGACCTGGACCCGCAGGCCGCGACAACCTTTTACTTTCGCGTGAAGCCCAAAGTGAAAGGCGGCGGGAAAGGCATTGTCGGCGGCAAGCGTGATCTCGATGACCTAATCAAGGGCACCGATTTTGAAGGGCTCGATTTGCTGCCGGCTGATTTGTCCTACCGGCGGTTTGATCAGTTGTTAGACGATCAGACCGATGACGATGCCATCTTCAAACTCGTCCGCCCGCTACGTGATGATTATGATTTCATCTTTTTCGACTGCCCGCCAAGCCTGTCGCGCCTGTCTGAAAATATTTTCCGGGCCGCGCAATCGCTCATCATTCCTTTGGTGCCAACGACGCTTTCGCTACGTACCTACGATCAGGTGGCGGCTTTTTGCGAAAAGAAAAAAGTCAAAAAGCTGCAGATGAGCCCTTTTTTCTCGATGGTCGACCGACGCAAAAAACTGCATCGCGAGATTATGGAAGCCTTCCCGAAAAAGCACACGAACCTGTTGCCGACACCGATACCCTATGCCTCTGTGATTGAAAAAATGGGGGTCGAGCGCGCTCCCGTTGCCGCATTTGCGCCAAGAAGCCGCGCAGCAGTCGCCTATGGATCGCTCTGGCAGGATATCCTGGATACGCTTTGAACCCG
>JBCDDR010000237.1:0-3724 GCA_039180205.1 Pseudomonadota bacterium
ATGTGAACGATATTTCATTAATGCTCAGCGATATTGAGGCCGCAGACAAGCGAATAGACGGATATGCCGTGCGGACGCCGCTTCTTCAAAGCCCTTCACTCAATGAAAAAAGTTCTGCCAAAATCTACATAAAACCAGAGAACTTGCAGCGCGCGGGGTCATTCAAATTTCGTGGCGCTTTTAATAGATTGTCGCAGCTATCGGAAACCCAGCGCAAAGCCGGTGTGGTTGCTTGGTCATCGGGTAACCATGCGCAAGGCATTGCCGCAGCTGCTCAGATTTTAGACATTCCGGCGGCAATCGTTATGCCGTCAGATGCGCCACATGTGAAAATGCAAAAAACGCGTGACTATGGCGCGGAAATTATCACCTATGACCGATACAGCGAAAGCCGCGAAGATATAGGACGGCGTTTGGCGAAAGAGCGTGGGTGTACGCTTGTCCCATCCTATGATGATCTGCATATCATGGCAGGGCAGGGGACAGCTGGGCTGGAAATGGTGCACCAACTCAGCGCTCTTGGGGTCAAGCTCGATAGCCTGCTGGTCTGTTGTGGTGGCGGCGGCCTTATTGCTGGCATATCAACCGCTTTTAAGTCACTTAGTCCAGACACCAATGTCTATTCAGTTGAGCCTCGCGCGTTCAATGATCATGAGCGTTCGCTGGTATCAGGCAGGCGTGAGCAAAACCCCGCCGACGCGCGTTCAATTTGCGATGCGCTTCTCGCGCCTGAGCCCGGAGAAATGACGTTCGCTGTGAATCAAAAGACGTTGGCGGGCGGTGTCAGCGTCACTGATGACGAAGTGCGCGATGCCATGCGTTTTGCCTATGACAATCTGAAACTTGTCGTTGAACCGGGCGGTGCAGTTGCATTGTCTGCTGCCTTGACCCAAAAAGTCGACATTGCGGGCCAAAATGTTGGGGTCATTATCAGCGGCGGGAATGTCGACCCCGTTCAATTTGCAGACATTATTTCGCTGCAGGCGGCCACGTGACGGCTTAGTGTCACGCCCATCTTCGCAAACGAAAACCCCTCTTTTGCGCGCTTGTCCTATACATTGTGAGATCGGTTTCAAGATGTTGCACGGACAACCAATTCCAACTTAAAGAGTTGCTTGTTTGTTTTTGAGGGCTTCCCTGTAAGCCGGTTTATGACCATTTGCGCCGCCGCCGCACCCATGTCCATCGCCGGCACACGGATGCTCGTGAGTGCGGGAAAAACGGCTTCCGCAATTGGCGTATCGCCAAAGCTACAAATTGCGATATCCTCGGGTATTCCAATTCCTTCGGCTTGGCAGCGAAAAATGGTGCCACATGCGAGGACCTCACTTGAGCAGAAAACAGCTACAGGCTGCCCTAAATCACGCTGGTAATCGAGTACGTTTTTTCCGCTTTTAAAGCTGTGTATTGCTGCTTGACCGGGTTCGGCTTCAATGAATTTCGCAGTCGTGCCAGCCACACTTTGGAATCCATGCCACCGTATCTCGTCGCGCGGTGTTCGCGTTCCAAAATAAGCAAGGTTCACATAGTCACGTTCGATAAAATGCTGCGCAGCAAGTCGCCCTGCCTCAAAGTGAGAGATACCCGCGGTGAGATCTATCGGATTTTCAGGGTTATCCCAGACCTCGACGATAGGGATCCTACATGCTGAAAGGAGGCCTCTGTTTTTCACCGTATGGTCCTGCGATGAAATAATGAGGCCGTCTGGTCGTTTGCTCAATATCGCAGCCAGAACCCGTTCCGCTTGCTGATCACTATAGCCAATATCGCCCAACAAAACCTCATAACCGGCGGGCGACAAGATGTTACGTGCGCCCTCTATTGTCGATGCGAATGTGTTATTGGTAATACTTGATATGAGTACGCCAACGGTACGAGTGCTTTTCCTGGCAACATAGCCGGTTCTTACCATGGCGGCCAAAATGCGTTCCCGTGTATCCGGGCTCACGACCTCGGGTTTGGTCAACATTCGTGATACCGTCATGGCTGATACTCCAGCCATTTCAGCAACTGTGTCTAAAGACGGATCCTTTTTGGTGCGCGCCACAACAATTTCACTATTCTCAGCCGGTAAAAACTAAAGGAAGTTGATAGCTGAATTATCAGCATCCGGCTATTCGAATAAAGAATATTCGCAGTTAGACTATCAAAGAGGCCTGACCCAAGTTCTACCTATCTGTGATTTTCAGGATCTATCTGACCTTCTGTAAAATCACTGGGACAGTGCCTTGATAGGAGGTGATCGCAATAGAACTGACGGTGCCATCGGCTGACCTCGTGAATTCAGGAATAATCTTCGCGCGGCGCGGCCCCACCCAAGTCGCAATAAACTGGTCGCCGGCCAATGGCTCCATCTCCCATACGGCCCCTTCGCCAAGGGTGGCTAACAGTTTGCCGTTTTGTTCCTCGATAATATCCAAGTGACCCGCAAATTTGCTCTCGTAACGGCCCACGAAGTCTTTGAGGTCGGCGATCGGTTCTCCGCTGCTGCGGATGTCTGCAACGCGCGATTCAAAAGCCTTATAGGCATCATCAGCTATCTGAATTGATTGTCTTAGATAACTTTCTGCTTCGCTAACAACATTGCTATCACGCCCCATATGATGGTTGACGATATGATCCAATATGTGGGCGCCGCCATTGCCGATATATAGCGAACCTGTAATACCGACGTAGATACCGAGTTCGATTTCTGGGCAGATCAGAAAATCCGCTTCAGCCCCTAAAGATCCGCCCGTATGACCAAAACATTTCTCACCATAGACGTCGTAGAGTACAAAGGGACCGGCTGATCCGGTTTCCCACCGTACCGTTTTGGGGGCACCATCTTCGGGTCTCTCTTCGAAAGACACAACGGGTGTGATCATGTCGTTGAAAGCTTCTGAAGACAAAAATACTTCCCCGTCATACATGCCTTTGCTCAACAGCATTTGTGCCAAAACTGCCATGTCGCTGGCTGAAGAATAAGCGCTTTGCGCCGGGTCGATCGGAGAGGTCGAAAACGGGATCGTATTGATGCCCAGTTCGCGCTTGTCTCGTACAATCGGTTCAGCAGCTTCGGGCCAGGCACCTTGCGGCGGGGTGATATTTTTTTGGGGCAACAGGGCGTCTAGCCCCACCGATGTGTTCGCTTTCCCCCAACCGTCACCCGTCGGGACGATCGCCGCCGGTTTTGCAAACTCACCGGCTTGCATATAAGTATTTTCCAATCCCAAGGGACGCAATACCCACACCGCGACGGCATCGCTCCATGGCATGCCGGAAGCCGTTTCCATAACTTTGGCCAGCAGCATCGTTTCGATGCCGCTATAATAAAATTCGCCGTAGGGTTCCGCTTGAAGTTGCTGGGAAATCCGTTCTATTACCTCATCTAACGTAACGTTAGGTACATTTTCTAACCAGAAGTCAGCAGACTCAACGCCAATGCTATGAGCTAGTAAATCCCTTATCGTGGCGTTTTGAACGACGGTCTGGTCAGCAACACTGAATTCGGGGATCCACTTTGTCACCTTGTCATCAAATGTGAGTAGACCCGCATCAGCCATTCGCGCAACTGCAACGCCGAGAAAGACCTTGGTTACGGAATAGATTGGAAAAGCAGTCTCGGCATCGATTTTTTCAGCGCGATCCCATTGTTTTTTCCCATAGACTTTTATGGTCTGGCGGTCGGCTGTGGCTATGGCGATACCAACGCCTGGATATCGAAACAAAGACCGAACTTCAG
>JBCDDR010000238.1:0-3665 GCA_039180205.1 Pseudomonadota bacterium
GATCATGTCAGCCGCTCGCGGACCAAGTTTATTGCTCTTGCCAATCGTCATGAAGACGACCTCTTCGGCCTGCTTCAGAATCGGCATGACGGCATGCAGCGTACGTGCTTCATGGCTGCCACGGTTCCAGCCAATCGCGATGCGTTTCGCCCTGATCTGATGCTCTTCTTGCGGTAGGACCAGTACCGGGCGATGCGATCCCATGAGCGCTTGCATCAGCAGGATTCGTGCCTTTTCACCGCCGTCGGCGCGCGGGCGGGACACCACAACCATATCGCTCGCGGGCCCGATGATCGGAATGACATAGGGCGGTGTACCCACTTTTTCTTTCCAAAGCGCGTGCGGCGTTTCGCGAGTGCCAGGTTTTTTGGAACGTGGATACTCATATTCGGCAGCGATGCGTTCAAAGAGGGCGAGCGCCGATTGAGTTTGCGTTTCAGAAACACTCTCGTCGATCAGCGGCCATTCGGTCTGCTGGAGCGATCGGGACAGCCAGCGGCGGCGATCACCAAGCTCTACAGCCTCGTTGCGATGCGCGCGAACATGGCACCCAACCACGTCGCTCCCAAGATGGCGAGCGAGCGAAAAACTGGTCCGAAGAGCGTAGACACACTCAGGCCGGTCCGCAACCGGTACCAAGATGACGCGCATGGCGTGGTCTCCTATTCACCCAATCATTTTGGAATATTTCTAGAGATATCAGGCGGTGCGCTTGGTTGGCAACAGAAACCGTATGCCACAACCACTCAGGCCCTCGTTTTGACCTCCGGCGCATTTGCTTCCATCGCCTCGTGAAAATCGCGAACAGCCGCCTCTGGACTAACCTTATGGTCCCACACCGCACTCGATACAGCCAGCATATCGGCACCGGCCGCAACAAGGGGCGCGCAGTTTTCCGGGGTAATCCCGCCGATAGCGACACAGGGCAATTCGCTGATACTTGTCCACCAGGTTAAAATCTCAGGCGCAGGGCGATGAAGGCTTGTTTTCGTCGGGCTGTCGAAGAATGCACCAAAGGCGACATAGTCGGCACCGGCTTCTCCCGCTTTCATCGCAAGGTGTCGGCTGGCGTGGCACGTCACACCTACCGCCACATCGTTGCCAAGCAGATCGCGCGCAGCGCGCAGGTCGCCATCGGACTGGCCGAGGTGAACCGCATCGGCACCCGCACGTTTGGCGAGATCGGCACGATCGTTGACAACGAGTGCAACATCGTTGGCATCACAAAGAGGTTTCACGGCTGACGCCATCGCCAGAATATCAGCATCACTTTGCCCTTTCAGCCGAAGCTGAAGACAGGCGACAGGCCCACCCATGAGCGCATTTTCAAGGGCACTGAGAAATTCGCCGGGACTGGCATGTTCGGGCGTGATCAGATAAAGCGCGCAAGGCTCTCGGGGTTCCCGCCCCAGCGCCGCAGCGCTCTGGGCAGCCGTGATCAGGTCGTCGTCGGTCACAGTTTTCCTTGGTAGATTTTGACGATTTTATCGAGCATGGCGAGGGCATCCTCGCGCGGGCGTTGAAATGTATTCCGCCCGATGATCGATCCATTGCCGCCGCCATCGCGGATCGCAATCGCATCGTCATAGACCTGGTCAGCACCTTTTTTCGCACCACCGGAGAAGACAACAACCCGCTTCCGCGCAAACACGGTATCCATAACATGGCTGACGCGCGATGCTTGCGAGACAAGATCAATCCCTTCGGCCTGATACACCTTTTTGGCTTCATCCTGTTCCAGATGATCCGATGGGAGTTTTACCTTGATGATGTGCGCGCCGAGAAGTGCCGCCATATGTGCCGCGTAGGCACACACGTCCATTGCGGTTTCGCCCGCTTTTGAAATGTTGCCCCCGCGCGGATAGGACCAGATCACCACTGCCAGACCCACGGCCTTTGCTTCTGCGGCCATCTCACGGATCTCTTCCATCATGGAAAAGCAATATTCGGATCCCGGATAAATGGTGAAGCCGATCGCCGAACACCCGAGGCGAAGCGCGTCGTCAACACTTGCGGTAATTGCCTGGTCTTTTTCCTGAGCCCAGCTGTTCGCGCTATTTACCTTTAAGATGAGCGGGATTTGCCCGGCAAAGCTATCAGCGCCGGTTTCCATCATACCCAACGGTGTGGCGAAGGCATTCAGCCCCGCGTCAATCGCGAGCTTGAAATGATAATGGGGGTCATAAGCTGCCGGGTTCGCCGCGAACGATCGTGCAGGACCATGCTCAAAACCCTGATCAACCGGCAGAATGACCATTTTGCCGGTTCCCCCCAGGCGGCCCGTGCCTAAAATCCTCGCAAGGTTCGCCTTTGATCCCGGATTATCGGCCTCGTACCAGGAGAGGATCGTCTTTACAGTTTTTGTGATTTTCATGGCGAGAGCCCCTTTCAGCGAGATGGAAACGTCAAACAGGATCTGGACGGCGGCAAAGGGAGGCTTCCCATGCTTGCCATTTTCAGTCGCACCCTAGCTACATCGTTTTCATTTCACTTGAGTAAAACCAATGCATGACTGATTGTGGATGCGCATAGCGCAGGCATTATCAAATGTGCAAGGACTGTGAAGGCCAACTCGCAAATGTTTTCGCTGTGGCGGTAACGGTTTCGATCGATTGGCTTTCTCGCAGATCGCGTCCTATATTGCGGAAGATTTTACAATGCTCAGTTCGATAAGGGGACATTGGATGACACGGTACATTCAACGATTAGCGCTTTTAGCCAGCGTGTTGGGGCTTTTCACGCTGATGTCGGCCATGGGCGAGACCGAGACGCTCGATGATGCGACCTGGTTTTTGGCAAGCGACGCTTCATCGCTGAACTTTATCAGCGTCAAAAATGAAGACATCGGCGAAACCCACGCCTTCCAGTCATTGCGCGGCAGCATCGACCCCGACGGCAACGCCCGGCTCGTGGTTGATTTGACGAGCGTCGAAACCGGGATCGATATTCGCAACCAAAGGATGAAAGAACTATTTTTTGAGGTCGGTCGATATGGCGAAGCCTCATTCTTTTTGAAGGTTGCGACAGCGCTCAAATCGATCCCGCCGGGTGCTCATGAAGCCGTTGACGTCATCGGGTCGCTTAACCTCCACGGTGAAACTGTGGCGCTCGAGGCCTCGCTGATCGTAAACCGGCTGAGTGAAACGCGAGTGGCCGTTTCGTCGCTTACCCCTATTCTTGTTCATACCGAGGATTTCAAACTCGTCGAGGGTCTCAATCGACTCCGGACAATCGCAGGGCTTGATAGCATACAGCCCTTGGTACCCGTTACGTTCAATCTGGTGTTCGAGGCATCTGAAGAGGGTGTCATGCTACGCGATCTCGATGGTGGCGCACTCGGCGCACCTGCCGGCTCCTGACCACCAACCTGTGTGTGCATATGCGCGTTTGTCACATTCTGACCACGCATGTTGGTCTCACCGTCGATATTAACCTTTTTTGTTTCCGCAGGATTCTTTCGAGCGGTCAACCCGTTATGGCATGAGTGATTTTGTTCACAAGCCTCTCGCCCCAGCCGTTGGGCGTCGTGAGTCAATAAAAACTTTATAGTTCTTCTGATCGAAACATAGTTGACATGAAGTTTTTCCAATATTTTCAATGTGTTAATTTTTTTGCCTAATTATTAGGCAAGGGTCTGTAACATAAGAGTCTCCGGGATTTTCAGC
>JBCDDR010000239.1:0-3664 GCA_039180205.1 Pseudomonadota bacterium
GACGGGGCTGGTTCCAGGCCTGGATGATATCGCCGCCGCACACCTTGCGGTTCGTGACCATCTGAAGGCGCGCTTTGGCGCCGAGGGTGAGGCGGTCCCTATTCTTTATGGCGGTTCAGTAAAGCCCGAAAATGCGGCGGAGATTTTGAAAGTTGAAAATGTCGGTGGTGCGCTTGTCGGCGGGGCAAGTCTGAAGGCGACAGATTTCCTCGCCATCATCGGGGCGGCCCACTAACAAAGGCGCGGCCGCTTCAGAGGTTGCGTTTCGCTGTGGGATCGGTTTATACGCGCTCATTCGGCGGGATGCGTCCTCTTGGATCGATACCAATCCGCCCCATATGAACATGAAACGCTGGCGCCCTGCCGCAACGTAATGTGCGTGGCAGACAGTGCAGACAGTAAGGTATGCATCAATGTACAACGTGGTCGCTGTTATCCACCTTCTGATCATCATCGCGATGGTCGCCGTTATCTTGCTCCAACGCTCTGAAGGCGGCGCATTGGGGATCGGCGGGGGTCCTGGTGGAATTATGAGCGCGCGCGGTGCCGCGAACGTTCTCAGTCGCGCCACGGGTATTCTGGCAGCGTTGTTCCTCGGTACATCGATTTTACTCGCGGTGCTCGTCGCCGCATCGGGCCGTGGCGGGGATGTCGATAGTGCAATCCCTGAAGACAATACCGTCATCGAAGATTTGACCACACCTCGTGTTCCCATTGAGAGTGACCCCCTTCCGGGTGCGTCGGTCCCCTCCGACCCTGGTGCGGACATTGTGCCTTCAGCGCCTGTGCCCGATGATGTGACACCTCCAACTAATGAAAGCGAAGAGGCACCCACGCCGCCGCCGGGGCAATAATCTCCTCGGACTAATCAATCCCAATCATTTTGTGGGTTTGTATCGAAAGTCGCCATTCGGGGTGTTTCTGGCAATAGGCGAGCGCAGCCTTTGTATTCGCCGCAGCCATGGGCCCATCCATGGGTTGCAGTGAAAAATGGCGGAAGGCGAGCGCGCGGAACCGCTCGGGCATGGCCTCTGGCTGGGGGTAGACCAGTTTCAACTCATCGCCTGAGTTTTGCACCAGGGGTGCATTCGCCTTAGGACTGACGCAGACCCAGTCGATATTTTCCGGAGCAGCGATTGTTCCGTTTGTTTCAATGGCTATGAACACCCCCTCGGCTTTGAGCGCTGATATGAGCCCGGTATCGAGCTGGAGTAGTGGCTCGCCACCGGTGAAAACAACGTGAGGCGCGGGGGCATTTTGCGTGCCATGTTTCCAACAGTCGATGATCGCATTGGAGAGCGCATCGGCATCAGCAAACTTCCCTCCGTCCGGGCCGTTTGTGCCGACAAAATCGGTATCACAGAAATTGCATACCGCTCCCGCACGGTCTTCCTCACGGCCACTCCAGAGGTTGCACCCTGAAAACCGGCAGAAGACCGCGACCTGGCCCACCATCTGGCCCTCGCCCTGAAGTGTGAGGTACATTTCTTTCACACTATACGTCATGGTGTCAGCGCTTCATCCGCGTGTGTGACATAGCGGATCGGATCGTCCGCACCGGCTTCCTGAAACCCCTTGAGACGCAGCAAACAGGCATCGCAACGCCCACAAGCGCGATTGTCTGGCGTCGGGTCATAACAACTTGTCGTGGCACCATAATCGACACCGAGGGACAGGCCCAGCGCGATGATTTCGGCCTTTGTTTTGTCAATGAGGGGTGTGCGAATGGCCACTCCATTAGCCTGGGTTTCCTGGCCTACCCGGGTCGCTAGGTTCGCAGTCTTTGCGAAAGCCGCGATAAAGTCGGGGCGACAATCAGGGTAGCCGCTATAGTCGAGGGCATTCACACCGAGGAAGATCTCCCGCGCACCGGCAACCTCGGCCTTTGCAACGGCAAATGAGAGGAAAATCAGATTGCGCGCCGGGACATAAGTCACTGGTATTTCTGCGCCTATATCACTTACGTCGTCATGCTTGGGGACCTGATATTCATCGCTCGTAAGGGCTGATCCGCCAAAAACGCCTAAATCAATGTCGATGATCTGATGTGATGTGACCTGATAGGTTTTTGCCAGTGACGTGGCGCATAGGAGCTCGTGGGCATGGCGTTGACCATATCGAAAGCTCAAGGCATGAACGGAATACCCTTGGGCTTTGAGATGCGCGAGCACTGTTGCGGAATCGAGCCCGCCACTCAGCAATAAAACAGCTGCTTTCGAGCCGGTCATAGTTTGCAATCCAGTTGAGTTTTTAGTCTTTGGGGGCGGCTTCACCGCCAATCCGTCACCTCAGGCTTGGCGGTATCGTGATGGTGATGTCAAGGGGGGAGCTGCCCGTCTGGGCATACCGATCAGATTGAGAGATTGACCACGTGGCCGCGGCGATGGGCGCCGGTTTCAATCATCTGCACAACTGCGGCAAGAACGTCATGCCGCCATCCGGTCTCAGCCGCGAGTGCCCGGCGCGCGGCATAGATCGCATTCGCGCCTTTCGCTTCTATCAGTTGGCAGGCCATGTGCCGGACAAGATGAGTATCAATGGTCATACCTCCTGCGAAGCAGTTTTTATGCCAGACAGCCTCAGGGCGCAACCCGTTGAAAAACAAGCATAAATAGAGGATTGGTGAAAGAGGTGTAAAGGCTTTCGACACGCTCAGTCAGTTTTTGTGCCGAGATGAGACAGCAAAAAAAAACCGCGTCTCAAAGGGGAAGAGGCGCGGTCGAGGAAAGGGCTGGATTACCGAACGAAGGAAGCTTGGTTCTTTCGGCAACAGGATTAACAAACGATAACTTGGTAAACAAAGTGTTAACAGGCTTCGGTTTTGCTCATGGCGCTATCGTTTGAGCCTTGATGATGTATAGTCTAAGTATCTGATTTATAATTTTAATTTCGGAAGTTTCCCAAAAATATTTGCATGCGAAAGATAAACTAAGTCGCCACCCTAGAAATCCTCATTTGTCACTTTCAATCACCTGTTTATCTCTTGGGCCTGTGGCGGTTCCTTCAGATGTTGGCTTAAAGCGCCAAGTCTGCTCGACGCCGCCAAGAACCAACCCGGTTGCAGGCAAGCGGGTCATCTCAGTCTTACGGATGATAAATATGAAGTATTTCCCGGTCTTCCTCGATCTTGAGGGGAAAACGGTCGCATTTGTTGGCGGCGGTTCAGCCATCGCGCAAAAACTGCGTCTGATTGGCAAGACGAGCGCTAACCTTCGTGTTTTTGCGCCGACGCTCGATCGCGAAACAGCTTTTGAGGTGAATGCACTTGGCGCTGAGCACATCGCGCGCGAAGTCAACGCAGCTGATGTTCATGGCGTTGCCCTGGCCTATATCGCGCTCGGCGATCCGGAAGCCAATCTGAAAGCGAAGGCACTTTTTGAGCCGGCTGGCATACTGGTCAATGTCATCGACCAGACCGAGGCCTGCGATTTCATCACACCCGCAATTGTCGACAGGGCACCTTTAACGGTTGCGATTTCGTCCGATGCGAGGGCACCGGCACTTTCACGGCACGCAAAGGCGATTATCGACCGGGTATTACCCGCTACGGTTGGCACTTTAGGCTTGTTGGCCGACGACTTACGCAGCGATGTCAAACGGCTTTTGCCTGATGGGAACCAGCGTCGCCGATTCTGGGACCGTATTTTTGGCGGCAGCGATCTGC
>JBCDDR010000240.1:0-3644 GCA_039180205.1 Pseudomonadota bacterium
CCCTGTCGCGCGTATACGATCCGCATCGTTCGAAGTTTGTTGATCGCCTTCAATCACCGCCACGGGAAATTCACCTGCAAGTGCTTTGATTGTTTCAACAAGCAGGGTGGTTTTCCCCGATCCGGGGCTTGAGACCATATTGATGGCAAGTATCCCCATTGCATCCATCATTTGGCGGTTAGCTGCGGCGAGCCCATCATTCTTGGAGAGGATATCGCGCTCAATTTCAATCAAGCGCGTTTGGCTTTGCCCGGGCACATGAACCCCGGCTGGACCCGCACCAAAATCGAGAGCACCGGATGGCGCATGGACATGGGTATGCGCATGATTATGGTGATGATGCGGAATACTGTGGTCATCATGCCCGTGTTCACGGTGGCTGTGTTCATGATGACCATCATGAGTATGCTTGTGGTTCTTCTCAATGGTGGCACCTTCGCCGTCGCATCCGCAAACTGTACACATGTCAAATGACCTCCAGTGCCTTGATTTTGAGTTCATCGCCCCGGGTCACAACCAACTGGTGCGAGCCGCAGTCGGGGCAGGGGGTGCCCGCCCGGGTAATGGTGACGAGCCCGCCGCAGCCAAAGCATTGGGCCTCTCCGGGTGGGGTTAGGATTTCAAGTGCGGCACCTTCAGCACAGGTTCCGCCGGTTGCGGCTTCAAAGCCGAACTCGAGTGCGCGCGGATCAACGCAGGATAAGGCGCCGATTTCGAGGATGATTTTTTCAACGCGGCGAAAGTCACCGCGTGCGGCCTGGCTTGTGATGGCGTCGACGACGCTTGTTGCAAGTGACAGTTCATGCATGCGCCACACTCGCATTGAACTTGGCAGTGCAGGGCGCACAAGGATCGTAGGCGGCGATTAGCCAAGGGGCGATAACCTCAATCTGTTCTTGGTCCACCAGACCCGTGGCCAGTTTCGCCACGGCACCCTTGGGCGCAAAGTTCCAATCGGTAGGCGCGTCCGATCGCCAGTTTTCAATCCGGCCATCTGAAAGCGAAACAATATGGCGCAGGCGCCCACGCGCCGTGATCGCAGTGCCGATGCCAGTGCCCGATATCGCTTCCGACGGCTCCGAAGCTTTTTCATTCCTGAGCTGTGAGAGTGCAAAATCAAGCTCATCGAGCAGGCGCCTCTGAATGGCCTCCTGCGCGAGGAACCAATCCGAAAGCGATGAACCATTGGTATCGCCGCTAAAATGACAGCGGGGCGTCTCTTCCCGCGCATGTGTTGCGGGATCGAGTTCGGTATCCAGGATTTCTGTGCCCAACGACGGCGGCGTTTTTAGGTTTCCCAATTGGCGAACGTCCTCGGGTGCACGGCTCATCAATTCCTCAGCCGAAATCGCTTGTCGAACCGCCTTTCGCAACGATACGGATGCGTCCTCCAAAGACTTTAGGTCGAGCTTGATATCCGCGGTTCCCGGTCTCGCCCATCCATTCGGAAAAATCGCCGCTTCAATCGCATCGCTGGCAGCGCGCGCCTGTGCAACGATCTGCGGTCGATCAGCGGACCCGGCGAGCTTTGGCCACGAGAGGGCCGATCGCCACACTGCCGAAGAAATCGCCTCTGCCAAAACGGCGCAATCCCGCGCGGCTTGTTGTGCCGTGGTCAGTGTCATGCCCGCTGCGTTTTCGGTTGCTGACAAAAGTGCCGCTTGGTGGGCGCGTGGGCAAATGGGAAAGAGCAGGCCGACAATTGGGATCATGCTGCTGAGCTGCTGACCCCGCCCGATGGCGAGAATATCGACCGGGCCGGTGCGCACGACCTGAGCATTGCCGGACCGTTGGAAAACGAGCGTGTATCGCCGCGAAAGGTTAAGCGGCGCGGTCAACGCGCCCCTCCCCCAACGTTTAGGATCGAGCGTCGCGAAAATTCATCACGCGGAGCGGGTTTGCGTGGAGCAGGGGCCTCAAAAAGCCCCTCGATCGCGGCATTTGCGGCAGCAACGGCAATCTTGTGGTCGTCAAACATCTCCATCGGAGAAAAGAGCGAACAGGTTTCAAGGATGCCGAAACCATCGACCCGCCCGATGAGAAAGCTATAGCGACCCGAGGGGAAGGCATGCAGACGCGATGCACCGATCAGGCCCTCGGGGCCCTTGTCGCCGTCCTCGGGCATCCAGGCCAGGTTCATGCTCCATGGTGTTATCAATACGCCGACATAGCCATCTTCATGGGGGCGAAAACCCACGGCCTCAATCGACAATTTATCATTGTGGATCGGCAAACCGATCATATTTGCTTCGGCTTTTTCGAAGGCGGCGATCATCGATTGGATGCGCGCCTCCATTGGCGGTTTCGGTGCGGCGGCGGTGACAGCATCTCCCCCCGAGAGGACCATGAATTTCGAGCCTGCCGCCTCGCATGACGGGCAGCAAAAGTCTTCTGGCAGGTCGCTGAACGCGGTCCCTGGCAACAGGTCATAGTCGGCATCGCCCTTGGCTGGATCATAGACCCACCAGCAGACCCCGCATTCAAGAATGGTTTCGGCTGAAAGCAAACCGGCCGAAGAGGATTCGAATGCTCTCGTCATTTGCTATAAGCCTCAACAATATTGCTCAGCCGATCGGCGCTGTCTTCGAAATCTTCCTGGCTGGCCAGAACAGCGTCTGGAACATCGCCAACCTCGATTGTATCGAGAATGACTGTGCCCAACCCGTTCAAATACTGAACCGCCCAGACGTTCTTGATGCCCGTCATGATCACACGGGCGGCGCCATACCCGCCGGAGGATACCCGAACACCCGACTCCCCGAGCGTCTTCGCCAGAAAGGCACTGTCAGCAGGTGACATGGGAAAGAGGGTGAAGTTGAAGACATGGTTCGGCACACCCGGCTGCCATTCAGCCGCACGCTCTTTAATCTCAGCAAGAACACTCATCACATTCATCGCACCGCGTGGGGGCGTAAGCGTCTCGACGGGCAGGGTATCTCGGGGTCGTGTTGCAGCTAACTCGCGCAGGGCCCGTGGGGCTGCGCCAACTTCGATCCATTCCGCACCGAGGGTGCCTTCGGTGGTTTCGGCACGCCCTTTCCAAACGCCAGGCAGCACGCTTTCGGAAATCTGCACATCCCCTTCGCCTTTCACGCCGGTAATCACAACCGACACTTCGCCATCGCCAAGGGCATCTAGGAGCATTTTGCGGTCGGTTTCTGCCAGATGGTCGATCCGAAATCGCCAGGCCCGCCCGTCGTTCACCAGCTCTTGCAAGGCTTGATAGACCCGGGTCAGCGACGCAAAGACTGCGGGGCCGGCATCCTCGTCCGCGCGGACATCGCGACCGGCAAACATCGAATTGGCCGATGGCAGGCCAAGCACCTTGAGCGCATCGCCGCCTTCATCTGCCCCTTCGAAAGGCGACAAAACACCCTCGGCCTGGGCGTCATCCTCTCCAAGAACTGGGTTGATCGTCCGTTCAACAAATTTGAGGCTCATGCGAGCTCCTCTTCACGCGCAGTGTGTTTCGCCGCCTTCGTCAACAGACGCGGCATCGCTTCGGCATAGTCCGACCAGTTCATGATCCGGGGAAGTGTTTCCAGCTTTTCGCACGCCGCGAAGACAACGAGCGAAGGCAGGATCCCGACCTTACAGAGCTTGATTGCCGCGCGTTCAGCCTCGGGGGTAGGGATGCCTACCGC
>JBCDDR010000241.1:0-3631 GCA_039180205.1 Pseudomonadota bacterium
GCAAATGTGGCCTCGGTGACCAGAGCTTCGTTGACGTAAGCTTTTCCCTCAAACCGCCAGACTGCGCCGCGATTGCGTTGTTTTTGAACGCGCAGCTTGAGCTGGTCGCCCGGGACGACGGGCTTTCGAAACCGCACACCGTCGATGCTCATAAAATAAACCACCTTGCCGTTCGCGTCGGACCCCAGTGCATCCATTGATACGACGGCGGCGGTTTGGGCCATCGCCTCGATAATCAAAACGCCAGGCATGATGGGCTGTTGCGGAAAATGGCCTGCAAAAAAAGGCTCATTGATTGTTACGTTCTTAATCCCGCATGCGCTTTCCCCACGCTCGATCTCTTCGACGCGGTCAATCAACAGCATGGGGTAGCGGTGGGGAATTTTCTCGAGGATGCCAGCGAGATCGATGGTCCGAAGTTCGGTTGTATCTTGGTCGCTCACGTGCGCCCCTTCCCCGTAATGCCATCATGAAATCTTGACGGGCTGAAGTATCGAGTAACTGTTCACCCCGACCCATATCGTGACCAAAAGTCAGGCGCAATGCCCAACGGCAATGCCAGAGGGGAAAACATGCGCGCAAAGAAAAAAGGAAGGCACCTGTGTACCCCCCCTTTTTGCAATTCGTCGGCGAAACGGGACGCCCGGCCACGAACCGTGCGGCCAGATCGCTTCCTCGCTGGTCTAATTCGGTAGCGCCACTTTCAGCTGCGGCAGTTCACCATTAAGCCGTTCGATCACCTCGGTCGTCACGTCGATATTGCCGGTCTGATCAATCACAAGCTCCTTACGCAGCACCATATTCGCTCTGCGCTCGCGCATGATCGAATTGATGATCGGACGGACGGCGCTGTCGATGCGGGCTTCGGCTTCCTCGCGGGCGCGTTGGCCAGCGGATTGTTGAGCTTGGATCTCGCGCTCAGCGCTCTGAGCCTTCCCACGAAACTCATTGATCCGTGCCTGAAACGCTTCAGGCGCCATAATCTCGCGTTGTTTCGCGAGTGATTGCTGCTCTTCGTTCAACTGTTGGCGGAGCTGGGCAAGCCGTGATTCGAGCCGGTTGACGAAGGCGGTGAGTTGATTTTTCACATCTTTGCCTGCGAGTGACTCGGTTGCGATGCGACCGAAATCGACGACCAGAATCGCCGCAGCGGGTGCGCGCTTCTGGGCTTGGGCCTCGTTGACGGCAGCGCCGCCCACAAACATGAGCGCCATAAGGCTCAAAACCAGATATTTTGGAAAGGAAAGTGTCATTAGAATTGTGTCCCAACGTTGAATTGGAAAAATTCGGTTTCGTCGAATTCTTCGCTAATGATGGCCCGCCCGAGATCGATCCGGAATGGTCCGAAAGGCGAGCGCCAAGAAAACCCGATACCGACCGTGACCCGGGGCGTCGGCGTGTCCGCGACAATATTGCTTGCGTCAACATTTACAAGCGGATTGACGTCCAAACTGAAAAGTGAGCCCACATCCACGAAGGCACTCGCGCGAACGCCGAGTTCAGCAATGGTTTCCCCGAGCGGAATTTCGAGTTCAGCTGATGAAAGATAGAAAGCCCGTCCACCGAGCGCTTCATCCGATATCAAAATGCCGTTCGGATCAAAATTAAGAGCACGAGGACCAACACCGCGAATATCGAAACCGCGGAACCGGGGGCTGCCCAGGAAGAAATTGTTGTTGATCTCAACATCCTCGCCGATCCCTTCGATGAAGCCCGCCTCTGTCCCCAACCGAAGGATCCAGTTGCGCTCGAGGAAGCGAAGCGTTTTGAAAAAATCATAATCCAACCGCGTACGCAGGAACCGCTCATCGCCACCGAGCCCGGCAAATTCCTGACTAAACACCAGGCGTTGACCACGTGTCGGGCGGATCGCGCTGTTCCGTGAATCATAAATCAAGCTATAGCCGATGGAGGAGGTGACCCGGTCACCCAATGACGCCGCCAAAATCGGCGAAACCGTCGGGATCAGCGACGCGGGAATTTCAATCGAATCGCGCCTGAGCGTGTAGCGTAGCCCCAGCGATAAGCGCTCGGTAACAGGGAAACCGGCGCGCAACTGACCACCAATTGTCGACTGTTCGAACGCACTTTCGGTGACATTGTCAATTTCGGATAGGAAGAAATCAAACCCCGCTGCCAGATTTCGACCGAGGAAATAAGGTTCGGTAAAACCGAGGTCAATAGAACGACGTCGACCCGATAGGTTTAACCCCAGGCGGAGATCCTGCCCACGACCAAGTAGGTTGGTATTTCGAATCGAAAAGTTAATGAGAAAGTTGTCAACGCTGGAAAAGCCGGCACCAAGGCTCAATTGGCCGGTCGCACGCTCTTCCAGGTTTACGGCAAGAACGACCTTATCGGGTCCAGACCCAGGAATTTGCTCAACCTCAAGCTCGTCCTGGAAAAAGCCGAGGCGGCGAATGCGTTGTTTTGACCGCTCGATCAAAGCGGTGTTGAAGGCATCACCTTCCGACAGGCGAAATTCGCGCCGAACGACACTTTCCAGCGTACGCGTGTTGCCGAAGATATTGATACGCTCAACATAAACGCGCGGCGCTTCCAAAACTCTGAAGACGATGTTCAGCGTTCGTTTTTCACGGTCTCGGCGCACTTCGGGGCGCACATCGACAAATGCGTAACCCAGAACACCCGCAATATTTGTGATGGCTTCGCGTGTGTCTTCGATCAGCCGAGCGTCATAGCGCCGGCCCGATTTTGCCAGGACCACATTTTCCAGGAGCGACGAGTCAAGATCACGAATCTCACTGGCGACACTGATGTCACCAAATTCATAAACTTCGCCTTCCTCAACAACAAAGGTGATGAAGAAATCACGCCGATCAGGGGTCAGTTCGGCAACCGCAGACGTCACGCGGAAGTCGGCATACCCCGTGCTCAGATAATATTGACGCAAGAGTTCGCGATCAAACGCAAGCCTGTCCGGATCATACGTATCATTCGAGGAAAAGAATCGCCAAAATCTGTTTTCTTTGGTGACAATTTCGCCCCGAAGCGCGCGGTCAGAATTCACACGGTTACCAATGAAGTTGATGCGCCGCACACCGGTCTTATCGCCCTCGTTGATTTCGAAAACGAGATCAACGCGGTTTTGCTCAAGCTGGACGACTTTTGGTTCAACGGTGGTGGCAAACCTCCCTGAGCGCCGATAGAGCTCGATAATCCGCTGAACATCGGCCTGGACTTTCGCGCGGGTATAGACCGTGCGGGGACGAAGCCGAACTTCCTCCCGCATTTCGTCATCTTCAATCCGACGGTTTCCTTCGAAAACCACTCGGTTGATGATCGGATTTTCGACAACGGTAACATCAATCTGGCCGCCACGCGGGCGGATCTGAACGTCGGCAAACAGGCCGGTACCAAACAGACGCTTCAGAGCACGGTCGAGCACCTGGTCATTGAAACCATCGCCCGGGCTCAACCCAACATACGAGCGTACGGTATCCGCCTCGATACGCTGATTGCCGCTGACTGTCACAAAGGAAACGGTTCCGCGCGTCTGAGCGGAAGCGGGGACGGCGAGAAGGAGCAACACGCACGCCAATAAGAATTTAATGGCGCGAAATTTGCGCACCGTGAAAATCCCCACAGATCGGACCTTATGAAAACAGCC
>JBCDDR010000242.1:0-3602 GCA_039180205.1 Pseudomonadota bacterium
CAGTCGTCCGCCAGTGGGGTCTTGCCGCCCGTTACGTTTCTGGCTACCTGCGCACCGACAAAAGCCTGGGTGACCAGTCTTCGCCTGATGCGACGCATGCCTGGATGGAGGTGTTCCTGCCGGATCTCGGCTGGATCGGGTTTGACCCAACAAATAACTGCATCGCGGACAATCGGCACATACGCGTCGCCATCGGGCGGGATTATGCCGATGTACCACCAACGCGCGGCGTTTTTCGAGGCGCTTCGGAAAGCGAACTTGCCGTTGCCGTTTCGGTGTCGGAAACCGACGCGCCAAAACGGAACGAGGATTTTTTGCGCGTTGTCAGGCCCAAACCAAGACGCGGCGTGAAGCAAACAGCGAAACGGGCGCCATTGGATGCGCCGTTACAAACGACGCAACAATAGGATTTCGGCGGTTGCGTCGAAACGCGTTGAGCCCAAAAGTTACGGGGCTAAGTGGACCACCCTAGGATGCCGTATTGTCTTCGATGAAATCAAACAGCGGAACACCTTCGAACTCAGTCGTTGCGCAATAGGCATCAATGTCGCTCATCACTTCGCAGATTGCGTCGGCGCTCGCCCGATCTGCGAACCGCCCTGCCTTCAAACGATAAAAGACCATATCTTCGTCGTTAAATTCAGACACAACGGGTTCAAGACCGTTTAGAATGTCCGGATGCGCGTCCAAAAGCCTCTGCCAGCCTGACGATGCCCCGCTGCGTTCCTGATAGGAGGCAAGGTGAACGGCAAATTCACCCGCTGCATCAAATTTTGGCATCGATACCGGCACGGCAGGCGATTGTTTCGCTGCGGCGCGGGTCAGGATCGGCGTTTTTGGTGGTAACTCGGCTGCTTCTTCCACAATGGGCTCAGATCGCTCGACGGGAGTTTGCTGAAGCGCCTGTTTGACCTTGGTAACTCGGGCATCCGCCAGTTTCGTCTCCAGCATTGTCCCAGAACGCGCAAGGGAAAGGGCAGCGCCCGAACGCACCAGGAGCTGTGCCGTCCGAACGCTTGCAAGCTCAGCCTCTAAGGTTTCGACACGACTGTAGAGTTCATCCACATCGGCCCGTGACACGGGCGCAACTGATGGAACTTTGACGAGCTTTGCGCCCTCCGACTGAGCGCATGCTGCGGGGAGAACGGCCAAAGCAGCGTACAAACCAAAATTTCGAAACCAAGAAAGCTGACGAAAAACCATTTTTGAATGTCCCTGGGATTGGTTGCCAATCTGAAAATCAGCAAAGTCCACTTCGTGAATGCGATGTGCATACGTTGACTGTGGTTAATGCCAGGTAAAACGCGCCGATACGCGTGCATTACCTTTCTTCTTCTTTCAATCTATGCAAGTCTTCTTATATCGTACAGGTACATTAGACGTGAGTGGGTCAGGACAAGCCCCGCCAAATTGATCTGCAACCTGTTTTGATGCCGGATCGTCGGCCAAGAACGCGATGACGCGATAAAGATGACGCGACAAAAAGGAAGCCGCCATGGATGTGCGCACACTATGCCTGGGCATTCTCTCGCTTGGAGATGCGACGGGTTATGAAATCAAGAAATTGGTTGCCGATGGTGCATTCAGCTTTTTCAGTGAGGCGAGCTACGGATCGATCTATCCGGCCCTCACCAAACTGATGGACGAGGGTTTGGTGACGTGTCGCGAAGAAACGCAGGATGGCCGACCCGATAAGAAAATTTACACGTTGACCGATGCTGGTCGAAAGCAATTGACCCAATCATTGAAGCGCAGCCCCGGACCGGACAAACAACGGTCAGAGTTTTTGGCGGCGCTTCTCTTCGCAGAGGCCGTGACACCAGATCGTGTGGGGGAACTGGTCGAGGACCGCGTTGTTCATCACCGCGAACGGATTGCAACGCTAGAGGCAATGCTCGATGAGGATTTGACCCCTGCGGGCCGCTTTGTGCTTGAGTATGGCATCACCATCCAAAAGGCGGCACTTCAGTTTCTGCGAAATGAAGGCAGTGACCTCCTTTCTGCGGTTGAAACGCAGGACGCCGCTGCGGAGTAGATCGGGATTGTTCAACCGGTTCAACTCGGGTTCAAAACGTGCGTGCTTTCCGACGGCGATACCGCACCCAACTCACCGGCATTGAACACAGATAAGCCAACGAAATCGCGCTTAACGTGGCCCACGGAAAGCTCAACAACATGGCGATCAGCAACCCGACCAATCCGAGTGCAGCAATTCTGGCACCGCGCCGAATGCGGAAAGCGCGAAATGAGAATGTGGGGACACTCGATACCATCAACAGGGTAACGAGTGCGATCTGAAGCGCGACAATTTCCGGACTTCGCAGGTCGTGTCCCATGTTGGTCAGGTCAACAAACAGCGGAAAAAGCGCGAGCCCTGCCGCGACAGGCGCTGGAACGCCTGTCAAAAAGCCCGCCCGTTTATGGGGCTGGTTTTGCATGTCCACTTGTGCGTTAAACCGCGCCAATCGCAACGCGCAACCAACAACATAAGCAAGGGCGATCACCCATCCGATCCTCCCCAGCGACTCAAGCGCCCATAAATAGATGACCAGAGCAGGCGCAACGCCGAAATTGGTCATATCCGCCAGCGAGTCGAGTTCAGCACCGAAGCGTGTGGTTCCCTTCAACAACCGAGCAACAGCGCCGTCAAAGCCGTCAATAATACCGGCGACCACAATCGCCAGCGCTGCGCGCTCCCATTCCTGCTCAATCGCGAACCGTATCGATGTGACACCCGCCGATAGCGCGATCAGTGTCAGGGTATTGGGAACCATGGCACGAAGCGGCATGCCAGAAAGAGACACGCGCTTTTGTCGCTCGTCGGCGCGTGCGGTTTCGGTGGTAGCCGGATCATCGCCAGCACCTCGCTGATCACCGGTCATAGGCTATTTTGTCCGTGATTTTGCCGAACTTTCAGAGCCTCAACGCCCTTTCGTGCAATAATCGTCTCCCCGCCAATCGTCCTTTGCCCAAGCGCAACCTGGGGCGCATAGGAGAGGGGCACATATACATCGGTACGGCTGCCAAAGCGGATCATGCCAAATCGCTCACCGGCCTCCAGGCGGTCCCCCTCCCCTGACCAACACAGGATCCGACGCGCAATCAGCCCAGCAATCTGAACAACGCCGATCACCTCATCATCATCGGTCGCAATCGCCATCATATTCCGTTCATTGACTGTACTCGCCTCGGCGGACGCCGCATTGCGAAACGACCCGCGGGCATAGGCGATTTTCTGAACAACCCCATCAACCGGTGCCCGATTGATATGAACATCGAGTACCGAGAGGAAAATACTGATCCGCAGCATGTCATCGTCACCCATCGCAAGTTCAGACGGGGGCGAGACGTGAGAGATATCGTCGATACGGCCATCAGCGGGGGCAACGAGAATGCCATCGCCCTCAGGCACAATACGCCGGGGATCGCGAAAGAAGTATGCGCAAAAGGCGGCAAACATACCGACGAGGAATGCGAGAAAACCAAGGCCTAACCACCAGAATGCGGCAGCAATTATCGCGCTCGCAATCACCCAAACGCTGCCCTCGCGGTGAACCGGTGGAAAATACTGGTGTTTTGGTGGCATGAGATTATCGCTTTTC
>JBCDDR010000243.1:0-3589 GCA_039180205.1 Pseudomonadota bacterium
CGCGTATTGACCTCTATGAAGCTCTGGGCGGGCAGTGGTTTGCAAACGACCCAGACACGCACAAAACGGCGGCAGTGAACGCGTCTGGCAATATCCCGCAAGCCGCCCGCCAGGGTGAGCCACAGTCACAAGGACCCGCCTCATGAATGAGGACACGAGACCATTCCCCGGACCTCAAGCCGGTAGCAAGGGGGATGGGCCGCGAGGCTCTGTTTTTGGCGCTATCCAGGTGTTGCTGGTCATCGGCGTGTTGGGCCTTGCGATTGTGCTCAACCGTGTGTTGGTGACGACAAATCAAACCACGCCCACAGTCGCGGTTCCCGCGTTAGACCCGTTGGTTGAGATTATTCGCCCAGTCGCGACGACGGAGACGTTTATTGTATCCGAAACAGGCACGGTTGAGGCGCGGGCGGAGGTGGAGATTTCCCCGCTTGTAGGCGGACGGGTGGTGTGGATCGCCCCCGGTTTTGCCTCGGGCGCCTCGTTTGAGCGGGGTGAGAGGCTGTTTCAAATCGATCAAGAGGATTTCGAGTTACGGGCAGCGCAGGCGCAAGCCGAGTTACGCTCGGCACAGAGCAGCCTCGCTTTGACCGAAGCGGAAAGCGCCTCTGCCATCCGCGAATGGCGTTTGGTAAACGGTGATGAGCCCGTACCGCCGCTTGTCGCCCGCGCTCCCCAGATTGCCCAGGCGAAAGCTGCTGTCGAAGTGGCAAAGTCAGCATTAGCGGATGCGAAACTTGCCCTCTCGCGCACGAATTTTTCCATGCCGTTTTCAGGGCGTGTGCTGACAACCAATCTGGAAGTCGGCACTGCGGTTTCCGCAAATCAATCCTATGGTACGGCTTACCGCACCGCTCATCTTGAAGTGGTAACGGCTCTTGACCCCCCCGACCTTGCGCAAATCAGCCCCGTTGAAGGTCGGACGGCTAGGATCACCGCCACTTCCCGTTCATCTGGAGAGATGTTGACAGGCAAGGTCGTTCGGGTTGAGAGCGCGCTGAATGCCCGCACCCGTCTCGTCGGGGTGACCATTTCGCTTGAAACCCCAGAAGCCTTGCTGCCTGGAACTTTTGTCGATGTCATGATCGAAGGCCCACCACTCGAGCAGGTTTATGTCCTACCGCCTGAAGCGATCAATGCAAGCGGAGGGGTATGGCTGGTATCGGAAGGGCAGCTAACGCGCCGGAGCGTAAAGGTCTTATCGCGCGATGAAACAGCGGTACTGGCACCGGCTTTCGGCTATGCCGATGGGGTCGTTACGACGCCACCGGCAGGCGCGCGCGAAGGTCAAGCCGTGCGCGTTGCAACAACGCTCTCTTCGACCGGTTTAGCAGGGGGCGCCGGGCATGACTGAGAAAAGCGAGGCAAAAGGCGGTGGTCTGTTCGACTGGTTTATCAACAACACTGTTGCCGCCAACCTTTTGATGCTGTTGATGGTCGGGGGAGGGCTTTATTCTCTCCAGGCGTTACGGACCGAGACATTTCCGGAAGTCGACCCTCGTCAGATCGTTGTGACTGTGCCTTATCCCGGCGCTACGCCTTCAGAGGTTGAAGAAGCCATCACTACCCGCGTTGAGGATGCTGTTCTGGGCATTGAAGGCGTGGAGCGGGTTCGTTCAAGTGCGGCCGAAAACGCCGGGTCTGTTACCCTTGAACTCAAAGACTTTGTTGATGCGCAAATTGTTAAGGACGATGTCGATGCCGCGGTTGACCAGCTGGGTGATTTCCCGCCCGCGGATGCCGAACGGCCACAGATCGTTATTCTCGATGCGCCCTCGAATGTGATGCGATTGGCAGTGTTTGGCGAAGTTGGCGAAAGCGCACTTCGCGAAGCGGCAGAACAAATGGAAACCGAAATTCTCGGACTTCCTTCGATCACCGATGTCAGTTTGGCGGGCGCGCGAGCGCGGGAAGTCTCAATTGAAGTTTCAGAAGACGCCTTACGCAAATTCGGGCTCACGTTCACCGAAGTTGCTACCGCCGTGCGCCGCGCTTCGGTCAATCTCTCAGGCGGAACCGTGCGCACAGAAGGGGGCGAAATACTCCTGCGTACGGACTTAGAACGGCGGACCGCTCGGGAGTTCGATACGATCATCGTGCGGTCAGACACACAGGGACGGACCATCCGATTAAAAGACATCGCCACCACCATTGATGGGTTTGAGGATGGTGATCTGCTAAATCTCTATAATGGTGCCCCGGCAATCTTTATCGATATTCAAGCGACCGATGACCAGGACGCGTTTGATGTCGTTGGTCTGGTTGATACCTATCTGGAAACGGTAGTGCCGCCCGATGGTGTGCAGGTTGCGGTGGTCACCGACAATACGGTCGTTATCGGTGAGCGACTGAACCTGCTTATACGCAACGGCATTATGGGTCTGGCACTTGTATTCGTATTCCTCGCGCTGACGCTCGATTTGCGGTTAGCGTTTTGGGCCAGCGTTGGCATTTTCGTCGCCTTTCTCGGTGGCTTCATTATCATTGGAGAATTCTCCACAATCAACATGGTCACGCTTTTCGCTTTGATTGTGACCCTTGGGCTTGTTGTTGATGATGCGATCGTTATCGGGGAAGCGATCTTCGACGAACAGAACGAACATCCTGGGCTTATGGGGGCGCAAGCCGCGATCAAAGGTCTGCTCAGCGTGATCGCCCCGGTGACCATCGGCGTGTTGACGACGATGGCTGCCTTTGCCCCATTGCTGTTTTCAACGGGTACTCTTGGTCAAATTTTGTTCCCCGTTCCCATTGTGGTGATTGCTGTCCTCGCCATGTCGGTTTTGGAGGCATTCTTCATCCTGCCCAATCACCTATCCCACGGCAAAGACTGGAGCGTCGGCCCCATGGCCACTTTGCGGGCCGCGGTTCAGTCGGCCCTGTTTGGGTTCCGCGATCGGCTTGTCATGCCCGTGGTCGAACTGGCCATGCGTTGGCGTTATGTCACGGTCGCCGCAGCATTCGGCATCCTCGTCGTGATTGCCGGCTTCGGTCAGGCAGGATTGTTGCGGTTTGTTTTCTTCCCTGCGGTTGAAGCCGATGAGGTTACCGTTACGGTTGAGCTGCCCGACGGGACGCCCTTTTCCCGAACCAAAGCGGTCATGGATCAGGTCGAAGCAGCGGCTTATAAAGCCGTCGGTGGGCGCGCGAACGAGATTGTTGAAAGCCTGTCGATTACGGTTGGCGCAAAACCGGAAACCGGCGGTTCTCCGCTCAACCAGAGTGATACGAGCCTCGGCAGTCATCTTGGGGGGGCTATTCTCGCGCTCATTCCCGCTGGTGAAAGGGCACTGGGCTCCGCAGACATTGAGCGGCGCTGGCGAAATGCAGTTGGCGATATTCCTGGCGTGAAATCGATTTCGTTTGAAGCTTCCCTTGTTGGCGGCGGGGCCGATATCCAGGTCGATCTATCGAGTAGCAACACCGAAGACGTGGAAAACGCGGTGCGCTTATTTGAAAACAGATTGCGCGAATTGGCGGGTGTCTCGGAAGTCACCTCGGGGCTGAGCAGTGGCAAGGACGAGTTGGTTTTTGAATTAACCAGTGTCGGGGCAGCGGCAGGGCTTACGGTTAGGGATATCGCCGAACA
>JBCDDR010000244.1:0-3582 GCA_039180205.1 Pseudomonadota bacterium
ATCAAAAAAAAATTCCCACCCATTGGTTTGTAAATCTATTTTTACGTGAATTTCGACAAAAGTCTATGACACTCCCGGCGTTTTCCGTTGTATTCTCGAATTGCTTGAGGCATCTTTTTAGAAGCGTTCAAGTTTGCGAACATTTTCGACATTCATGTGGTTCGCGCCCACCTCCGCGACGCCTTAGCAAATACGGAATAAGGGTGGCGCGGGGCTCAGTTTTCCCACGATCATGATGATCAGGATGTCGCATGAGTTCAGGGGCGAGTGGGCACCTGCCAGGGGTATAAAACTGCAGGGCTTTGAAGCTGCGGATACGCGGAAAAAAAGAGGGAGAGTAGCATGGCAACGCCAGGGGTAGATTTGGGCTCTGACTTTGAACCACCGGTTCCAACCCAAGTTCATAAAGGATCAATGGCGGTATTGAACCTCTCTTGCATCCTCATGGCGGCGTTCGGCATTCTCGTTTTTGCCATGGCTACCGATGCCGCCTACCGGTTTCATGGATTTATCTTTGCGCTTGCTGCGGTGGGTGGTGGCCTGTGGCTCGGCAACAAGCGGCGGGTTGGCATTCATGATGAATTGCTCGCGGATGGCCGCGTCAACTATAATGACGGCGTCGTCAAAGCGGCTACGATCGCAACAGTATTCTGGGGAATTGCGGGGTTCGCAGTCGGGACTTTCATCGCCTGGCAGCTTGCCTTTCCGGCGCTCAATTTCGATCTCCCCTGGACGAGCTTTGGTCGATTGCGGCCTTTGCACACTTCTGCGGTGATTTTTGCATTCGGCGGAAATGCGCTCTTGGCGACCTCATTTTACGTGGTGCAACGCACCTGCAAGGCGCGGCTCGCCGGGCGGATCTCCCCCTGGCTCGTGTTTTGGGGATATCAACTTTTCATCGTTCTCGCGGCGACCGGCTATGTCCTGGGAATAACCCAGTCGAAAGAATATGCCGAGCCGGAATGGTATGTTGACCTTTGGCTGACCATCGTCTGGGTCACCTATCTCGGCGTATTTGTCGGCACTCTTTTGAAGCGTAAGGAACCGCACATCTATGTTGCGAACTGGTTCTACCTTGCCTTCATCGTTACCGTTGCGATGCTGCATTTGGGGAACAATCTCACCATCCCCGTCTCCATGTTCTCGCCGCAGAGTGTGCATGTGTTCTCGGGCGTTCAGGATGCGATGATTCAATGGTGGTATGGCCACAATGCGGTGGGCTTCTTCCTCACCGCCGGATTCCTGGGCATGATGTATTATTTCGTGCCGAAAAGAGCCGAGCGGCCGGTTTACAGCTATCGTCTGTCAATCATCCACTTCTGGGCACTGATCTTTATCTACATCTGGGCCGGTCCGCACCACCTGCATTACACCGCGCTGCCGGACTGGGCACAAACGCTCGGCATGACCTTCTCGATCATGCTGTGGATGCCGAGCTGGGGCGGCATGATCAACGGTCTGATGACGCTGTCGGGTGCCTGGGACAAGCTGCGCACCGATCCTGTGATCCGGATGCTGATCGTGTCGGTCGCCTTTTACGGCATGTCGACCTTCGAGGGTCCGGTGATGTCAATCAAGGCGGTCAACTCGCTTTCGCATTACACCGACTGGACCATTGGTCATGTGCATTCGGGGGCTTTGGGCTGGGTTGGCTTTGTCAGTTTTGGTGCCGTTTATTGTCTCGTACCGTGGTTATGGCGGCGCCAACGGCTTTACAGCCTGAGGTTGGTCGAGTGGCACTTCTGGATCGCGACATTTGGTATCCTGCTTTACATCTGCGCGATGTGGGCGACGGGTATCATGGAAGGCCTGATGTGGCGCGCCTACGATGAGTATGGCTTCCTCCAATATGCCTTCATCGAGACGGTCGACGCCAAACATGTCGCCTACATTATCCGGGCTCTTGGCGGCGTTCTTTACCTGGCGGGCGCGCTGATCATGGCCTTCAATGTGGCCCAGACCATTCGCGGAAAGATTGAACCTGAGCGGGCGGTGAGAAAACCGTCGGCGCTACCCGATGCGACGCCGGCGGAATAACCGGCCCCATCAACCCAAGATTTTTGCGAAACGATAAGGATGTAAGGAGACGTTCCGATGGCGAAAGGGCAAGGTATTTTAAGCCGCCACGGTGTATTTGAACGCAATTCATGGCTGCTGTTGGTGGGTTCACTTCTGGTGGTGACCATCGGTGGGATTGTTGAGATTATCCCGCTCTTTCTGATCCAGAATACGGTCGAACGCGTTCAGGGCGTGCGCCCCTACACGCCGCTCGAACTTGCGGGGCAGCGCATTTACATCCGCGAAGGCTGCTACAACTGCCATAGCCAAATGATCCGCTCGCTTCGCTCAGAGGTGGAGCGCTATGGTCATTATTCCTTGGCGGCCGAAAGCATGTATGACCGACCCTTCCAATGGGGGATCAAAACGGACCGGGCCCGATCTTGCCCGCGTCGGCGGTAAATTCTCCGACGAATGGCATCAGATCCACATGGGCAATCCACGCGCTGTGGTGCCTGAGTCCATCATGCCGGGGTACCCGTATCTGGCGAAGACCGTTCTCGATACCACCGACATCAAAGGCCTGATTGGCAATCGCCAGTTTATTGGTGACCCGTACAGCGATGAACAGGTCGAAAATGTTCTCAGCGATCTCAAGGCACAGGCGGTCACCTATGGCGATGGATCAGACGGGTTTGCCGAACGCTGGCCCGGTGCGGCTGCGCGCGATTGGGACGGAAACCCCGACGAGGTTACCGAACTCGACGCGCTGATCGCCTACTTGCAAGTCCTCGGCACCCTCGTTGATTTCAATCTCTACGACACTGAAGCGAACGAACGTTAGGAGCGTTGCTATGACGCCTGAAGATGTATCGCGCCTGTTTGGCGTTTTGGGTTTGGTTTTCTTTGTTGGCCTGTTTTTGAGCGTTGTCATCTACGCGCTTTGGCCCGGAAACGGTTCGCGGTTTCAAAAGGCGTCAGAGCAACCCCTGAATGATGATGACCTTATCGATACGAGCTCACGTTCATAAACCGTGAGCGCTTGGATGCCCGTTAGCGGTTTCCGAGCATGGAATAACAACCCCCCGCCGCCACGCGGCGTTTGTACAAGTGGAAGGGTGCCCAATGACGAACCAACACGACGAACCACGCACCGACGAAGTAACGGGAACCAAAACGACCGGCCACGAGTGGGATGGGATCGAAGAACTGAACACCCCGTTGCCCAAATGGTGGCTGTATGTGTTCTATGCCTCGATCGTCTGGTCCATCGGCTATTACGTTGTTTATCCTTCATTTCCCTTCTTCAACGGTGAAAAGTGGACCTTTGCGAAAGGGGTATCCGACTATTCGCAGCGCTCGACAGTGCGCGAACAACTCGCTGATGCGCGCTCGGCCTATGCCGATGATTTCGAACGGATGCGGGCGTTACCCGTTGACGAGATTTTTCAAGACGAAAAGCTCCGGACGATTGCAGCGCGCGCCGGGGAATCGCATTTCGGTACGAATTGTGCGGGCTGCCACGGTTCAGGTGCGCAAGGGTACACGGCATTTCCAAATCTGCGGGATGATGACTGGTTGTGG
>JBCDDR010000245.1:0-3432 GCA_039180205.1 Pseudomonadota bacterium
TCCAAAGCCTGAAGCGCGCCAACAACCCCTGCAAGCGCACCGATGATTCCCTCGTCAGCGCAAGACCGCTGCACCGCAATCGCGCCTGCAGGGACAAAACACTGATAACAGGGCGTTTCACGCTCAAACCCAGCGAACACCGCGAGCTGCGCGGAGAATGAGCCGAGCGCGCCCGATACAATCGGCACCTTCAAGCGGACCGCAGCCTCATTCACCGCGTGCCGTGTCGCGAAACCATCGGAACCATCACAAATCACGTTGGCCCCACCCAAAAGCGCTGTCGCATTGGTGCGGTCGAGCCGGTCGGCCAACGGTATGACGGTAATCTCATCATTGAGTGCACGCAGATGCCGGGCGGCACATGCCACTTTGGGCTCCCCAACCTCTGCCGTTTGGTAAATGACCTGACGTTGCAGATTGCTGAGGCTGACCTTATCGTCGTCGATGAGCGTCAACCGGCCGATACCAGCAGCGGCAAGGTATAATGCCACGGGTGCGCCAAGGCCACCAACGCCGACAATCGCGACGTGCGACGCTTTTAACTGTGCCTGGCCAGGCCCGCCAATCTCTTTCAGCACAATATGGCGCGCATATCGCTCAAGCTCTAGATCACTCAGCATGGCCGTTCCCTCGAACGCGTGTCACGTGCCGGTTGACCCAAAACCACCAGATCCTCGATCACTCTCGGGAAGGGTATCGACAACCCGTAACTCATGGCGTTCAACGCGCGCGAACACAAGCTGCGCGATCCGCATCAGCGGCTCAATCACGAAAGCTGCGTTGCTGTGATTGATAAGCAAGACTTTGACTTCGCCACGGTAATCGCTGTCGATGGTACCCGGCGCATTGAGCACCGTGATCCCGTGTTTTAATGCGAGGCCGGAGCGAGGGCGAATTTGACCCTCCCATCCCTGGGGGATTTTCATCGCAAACCCGCAACCCACCAAAGTCCGTTCGCCGGCATCAATGGGAACAGCCGTTTCGATTGCTGAAACGAGATCGGCCCCCGCTGCCCCCGGTGATTGGTAACGCGGCAGAATTTTGTCACCCCAATGCCGGGCATGCGGAAGTGGCAACACCTCAACCGGCGGGGGCGGCATCACAATTGGCCCCGTCATCTCTCTGCGCACGGTCGTAAAGGCAAGTGGCCGTGGGTCGACATCACTCCGCAGCCGTTGTGACCGCGCGAATGGTACCAACGATACTGTCACGATCACGGGTTTCGGCAAACGCGGTAACGATACGTTCAGCGAGCCGCGCCGCCACATCATGTTTGGACATTGCGGGCCAGCTTTCTATCTCGTCCCGGTCGCGCTCGATGATATGGACTTCGTTGATATCGCCGCCCATCACGCCTGAGCCATTCTCAGCGGACACATCGTTCGCAACGATCCAGTCGCATCCCTTGCGCGCGATTTTTGAGCGGGCATGGCTCACCACGGCGTCGGTCTCGGCAGCAAACCCGATCACGAGCGCGGGCCGCGATGATCCCAGCGCGGAAAGCGTCGCCAAAATATCGGGGTTTTCGACGAGGTCGAGCGGTGGTGGCCCCGACCCATCTTTTTTCATTTTGTTCTCGCGCGCCTCGCTCGTGCGCCAGTCTGCCACTGCAGCGACGCAAATCGCAACGTCAGCCGGAAGCGCCGACTCGGTCGCCGCCAGCATTTCACGCGCACTTTCCACATCGATACGCGTCACTCCAGCGGGAGTTTCGAGATTGACGGGGCCAGCAACCAACGAAACCCGCGCGCCCAAGGCGGCACAGGCACCCGCGATGGCGAAACCCTGTTTTCCCGAGGACCGGTTGGCGATGTAGCGCACGGCATCAATCGGCTCGTGCGTAGGCCCAGCGGTAATCACAATGTGACGACCGGCGAGCGCCCTGGATGCTGAGGTCTCGTTCATGGGAGAAAATGCTCCCCCCTTCAGCTTCTCACGAACTGCTTTAACGATATCGGGCACCTCGGCAAGTCGCCCGGTTCCAACCTCGCCGCATGCAAGCGCGCCAGCCGCCGGATGAATGACCTCGACCCCATCAGCAACAATCTGTTTGAGGTTGCGCTGAGTGGCCGGGTGATCCCACATCCGGGTGTTCATCGAAGGGGCAATCATTACCGGTTTATTGGTGGCAAGCAGCGCGGTGGTTGCCAGGTCATTCGCCAACCCTGCGGCCATTTTGGCGATAAGATCAGCGGTGGCTGGACACACCAGCACAAGATCGGCTTCTCGCGAAAGGCGAATGTGGCCCATCTCGCTTTCGTCTTTCAGACTGAAAAGATCAGTATAAACGGCGTTTTCGCTCAGACTGGCCACTGCCATCGGGGTAATGAACTGCGATCCGCCGTGGGTGAGAATACCGCGAACATCGATTTTATGGTCACGCAGTCGGCGGATGAGTTCGAGCGATTTATATGCAGCAACGCCCCCTCCAATGATCAGGAGAACGCGCCCTCCTGCACCCTTTTCCTCACCACCAACTTCCATATTGAACTTTCCTGGTTCCGTTCCGCTCACATTGACACGCCTCGCATACCGGGACGAGCCAAAGCTTGTTCACAGGTGCTTTAACATGGTTTTTACGGCGGTTGAACCGGGTGCACCATCGATCGACACGCTACATCGCGTCGCGTTTGTAGGCTTTCACATTCGTCACTGCTTTCTCATTCGTGGGCATAACTGTCGGAAAGTTTTACAAAATTCGCATGACTGTCTCAGTGAGTATTCTAAAAATCACCTATATTCAACATGCTAACCAAAATGGCACACAGATTGCTTTTACTTTTGTAATAGTGATCAACCTGTTTGCTCTGGGGGACCACCGCCTGTCGGAGTGGCGTATGGGGGATTTTGATCCCAGGACACGGCGGATAAAAAGGCCTGGTGCCCGTTTGGGGGCCAGGCCTTTTTTGTTCACCAAAAAAAAGCGGTACCAGAACCAAAGCCAATAGGCGTCGGTTGCCGGTACCGCCGAGGGTCAACGTCGTCTCCGCCGACCGCGGCGACGACCAGCGGATCCGAAACAAGGCGGCCTGATGTGCGTCATTTGGGGATGATCGCTGGTGCCCACTTCGGATCCTCATTCAGCCAAACGGCGTTTTGTCTTTACTCAACAGCAGCCTGGGCGATTGCTTTTTCCGTGCGAACAATCAAACGCGAGATTGTGGGCGCATCGCCACCTGACTTGATCGCCGCGCGATAGTCACCGATTGCGGCTTTCGCCTCACCATTCATCGCGTAGAGGTTGCCGCGGTTCACCAGCGACTGCCAATGGACGGGGCGAAGCGCAAGTGCACGGTTGCAGGCATCCATCGCGGTCTCATAGTTGGCGAGATAGGTATGGGCGAGGCAGAGGTTAGCCTCGGCCGCCAGTGTTTCGTCTGCGGTTGGGTGATTGTCCAGGGTCCGGTTCAAAACCTTCACGGCCTTCTCAAA
>JBCDDR010000246.1:0-3420 GCA_039180205.1 Pseudomonadota bacterium
GGCGCCACTTGTTTTTCTAAGTGGTTTGATAGCCGGCGGATCAATTCATACGCGCCAAGTGACCGGTCGCTTGATAGCAGCAGCTGGTAGACGGCGCGCCGTGCCTCTGTGAGTGATTTCCCAGCACGTGCACATCGTTCTGCGGCCTGCGACAACGCGTCTTCCGTAGAGGTAATCATGATTGAAAAATTTTCCCTAAACATCAGTTTCAGCGGCATTTTTCGGGGTTTCCAAAAAACAGAACAGACCCGGACATAAATTCCCTGATCCCAGAATCTGGATCAACAAAACCGCGACGATTCTTTACCTCACATCTACAAAGTGCCCACTAACGCCATGAAATTGATCAATTTTAATTCACCGGACTCGATTTCAAAGCAACATGGACACAGATCGGATCCTTTGCCGAGTAGAGGATCAGACGTTTTGCGCTTGCTTGCACACGGTTTCGCACCACATACTACTCCGACATCACATATATCGACAAGTTCGATTCCGGCGGCAATTTTCACTTTCAGGCGCAGGACATCTGGACGGGCGGGCACGGCGACTTTCGCATGGCCGAACCCCCTACACCTGTGTCTTCAGAAAACCCCGCCAAAATTGAATCAAGTCCTGCGGTGTCAACCGTATCGTGTGTGTTTCAATTTTGGGGACGGTCGCCGATGCGCAACCGATCTTGCTTTTGCCGCAACGCGGCATGCGAATGTGGAGATGAATGATGGATGCACTCGCCAAGCTAAAAAAGGTTGCTGACGACACAAGCCCTGCAGAACGGCCTACGCGGGCCGAAGCCGAGGCCGCAGTACGGACGCTGATTTGCTGGGCCGGCGACAATCCCGAACGAGAAGGACTTCTCGATACGCCAAAACGGGTGACAAAGGCTTTCGGAGAATTTTTTTCCGGATACCATCAGGACGTGTCTGAGATTTTATCCCGTACCTTCGAAGAAGTGGCGGGCTACGACGATATTGTCATGCTGCGGGGGATCAGCTTCGAAAGCCATTGCGAACATCATATGGTGCCCGTGATTGGGAAGGCGCATGTCGCTTATCTGCCGAATAATCGGGTTGTCGGGCTATCCAAGATCGCGCGTACCGTCGACGTTTTTGCGCGCAGATTGCAAACTCAAGAGACGATGACGGCACAAATTGCGGAAGCGATGGAAAATGGCCTGGACCCTCTTGGCGTAGCGGTTCTCGTGAACGCGGAACATGGCTGTATGTCTTGCCGCGGTGTGCGCAAACACGATGTTGAGACGATCACCACTCGGTTTACGGGCGTATTCAAAACGGACATGGTGATGCAGCAGCGATTTATGGACCTCGTTCGCGGCTGATCGAAAGTTCTCGTCGAATAAAAGCCGTTTGGTGAATGGCATTCCCCTATTGCTGCCATGTTCAACGCCGAATGTGTAACCTGACAATGATGTCTGGAGCGATGCGCATGGCGACATATACTTTCCTGGGTCACAGGCTTGCACGTGTCGCCTCGCTCGCGCTTTTTTTCACGGCATCTATTGCAAATACCAGTGTGCTCGCCGATGCGCCTGAAGATGCCTATCTCCTTCACAAGCGCCTAAAGACATTCGATGCGCGGGTTGATATTCGCCCGAGTTACGGGTCACGATTTGAGGATGCAGGGCGCCGGATCGGGCATCCCGTTGACCTCGTCAAAATGCGCAGTGGAGGTCTTGACTTCGCCCTGTTCAGCGCCTTCACACCGCAGGGGGCGCTTGATGAAAACGCCTACCGGCTTGCGCGCGAGGTTAGTTTTTCCCGCGTGTTTGCCGTACAGCGCGTCGTCCAGAAATACCCCGAAAAGGTTGAGCTGATCCGTCGTTCAGATGATTTTGAGCGGCTGTCCAACGATCAGATCCTCGGCTTTATGATCGCCGTCGAGAACGGATACCCGATCGGCACCGAAATCGGCTGGGTCGGTCGATATTATGACGAGGGTGCGCGCGTTTTCGCATTCACGCAGTTCGGTCACAATCAGCTGGCGACGTCATCTATCGCCGAGGAGCGCCTTGGCCAAACGCCTGCAGGGCCCGATGAGGGATTATCCGCTCTCGGGGTACAGGTCCTTGCTGAGCTCAACCGATTGGGTATGATCGCGGACATCTCACACGCCTCCGATGCGGCGGCACGAAACATCATTGCTGGATCAAAAGCCCCTGTGATTGCATCACATTCGGCTGTGCGCTCACTCGTCAACCATCCGCGCAACTTGTCCGATGACCTCATCAAGGCCGTCGCGGCCACGGGCGGTGTTGTCCACATCGTGGCGCTTGAAGATTACGTGATTGGCGAGAAAAAAGAGAAGGAACTCGCCCGCCAGGTTGTCAAAGACAGATATGATGTGCGCTCACAGGTCGACATTGCTGCCCTACCTGTTGAAACGCGCGCGGAGTTTGAGGCCGCACTCAATGAGATCGACAATATTTATGGGCGGTCGACGCTTGAGGATTATCTCAAACACATTGATTATGCAGTGAAACTGGTTGGGGTAGACCATGTGGGGATCGCATCGAACTTTGGCGGTGGGGGTGGCGTCGTTGGCTGGTCAAACGCTGAAGACAGCCCCAACGTAACCGAAGGCTTGCTGGCACACGGATATGATGCAGCCGCTATTGAAAAGCTTTGGGCGGGTAACTTCATCCGGGTTTTCCGCCAGGTCGAACAGGTTGCGCGCGACCTGCAATTGCAGGCCAATTAGCCTCAGGCGTGCTTCATTGTGATTGGCGTGATACCCAGTTTGTGCATGCGCTCGCCAAATGTACGGATTTGCGTGATTTTTTCATAAAGCGGCGTCCAGTCATCACGCTCCGCGATCGCCCCCCAAATCGCTTCGATCTCATCATAGAGAAGGTTTTGGTTGGTCAGTGAAACAGATCCCATTTCCAGGCTTCGTTCATAGGACCTATAAATGCTCGAAAATTCGTTCCAGGCAGCTTGTATTTCGTTGGTCACCTTGATGGAGAGCGGCGGCATGTCATCAACACCCAGCGTTAAGATCGAATGGAAGAATGTCTGATAATCGCACACGCTGACGCTGAGGAAGCGCTCCGCCGAAGCAAATAGCGCGCCGTCCGCCTGATCGCCTTTCTGTGTCACGCCCAATCGTCGACAAAACCCATGCTTCAACGCAGTGTCAAAGTGGGTGGGAAACGTATCGAGTATGCGTTCAAGGTCAGCCGTCTCGGCAAACTTCAGGAAACAGGCCGCAAGCTGATAGCAGTTCCAGTGCAGCGCTTCGCGTTGTCGCCCATAGGCATAAAGCCCCTGATGATCGAAGTAGGCCGCCGTGAACTTCGGATCATGGGTGGGCAAGAAGCGATAAGGGCCATAGTCAAAACTCTCGCCGGTGACATTGATATTGTCGGTGTTCAATACCCCGTGGACAAACCCCGCCACAACA
>JBCDDR010000247.1:0-3368 GCA_039180205.1 Pseudomonadota bacterium
GAAAACAGCCTGGTCAATCCGTCCCAAACCCGGAGGTTATTCAGATCATTGACCGTCAGCAGAACAAATAAACACAACACCATCGTCAATCCCGCCAGGAAGGCCAGTTCTTGCGCTTTAGCATCCGCGGGCTTCCCACGAATCGCCTCATAAGCATAAAAAGCAAGATGCCCTCCATCCAACATTGGGATCGGCAGTAAGTTGATGAAGCCCAAATTGATCGAAATTAGGGCAATCAAGTTGATCAGCGGCAGGATACCAAGAGAAGCGGTCTCCCCCGAGAGTTTCGCAATCTTGACTGGACCACCCAGTTCATCAAGCGAACGCTTACCTAGAATCATTTCACCAATGGTCCGGGCCATCATCCGAACCAAAGACCCCGTCTGGAGCGTCGCATGATAAAGCGCGCTGAAAACACCGCGTTCTGCGACGGCTTGCTGGCTCCCGTTGATCCCAAGGCGACCAATCAGGTAACGATTACCAAACCGATCGACCTGTTCGACCTGGGCAAGTTGCACCGTTAAACCAATCACTTCGCCGTCACGGTCAATGCTGACCGGCACCCGCTGGTTTGCGCGAATATGCACCATCTGCAAGAGATCTTCGAACCTGTCGACCGATTGACCATCTAGCGCCACAATCCGGTCGCCCGGTTCGATACCTGCGATCGCGGCAGGACTATCTTCTAGAACAGCGGTCACCACGGCAGGCGTGTAGGGTTGACCATACATCACGAACAACGCCGCATAGATCAGGATTGCAAAAAGGAAATTGATTGCGGGACCCGCGACGACGACCAACGCCCGCTGATAAAGCGGCTTATAGTGAAGCGTAACCGCCCGTTCCTCGGGGGATATCGAGTCGATGTCAGCATCCGGATTGCTTGCCGCCGATGCATCGCCATAAAATTTTACGTACCCACCAAGCGGGATGGCGCTCAATTTCCATCGCGTGTCATGCTTATCCGTCCAGCCAATCAACTCCTTGCCAAAGCCAATCGAGAAACTGTCAACTTTGACGTTGAAAGCCCGGCCCATCAGATAGTGACCCATCTCATGAATGAACACGAGCACGGATAAAACCGCGATAAAGGCGGCGATATAAAACAAAAAACTCGGTTGGGCGACGTCCATCAATCGCTCCTTTCACCAATTGACATCGTCAGCCTCAACGACGTCATACTTCCAAAAGACCCTTTAGAGATCCCGCCATGCTCATCATCGAAACGGCGCTGACCAACCTATATGTTCGCAAAATCTGATTTCGCGTAGCAATGCACTCTGATCATATGGGTTTTTCGCACCATTCGCCCATTGCCCCACAGCCGCATCATATCCCTTTTTTGCAATCACCGTTTCGCCGCAATGCTAATCTGCCACGCGTTGCTTAACCTGCAATCGCAGCGATTTTGGTATCTGCCACCCGCCTTGCCTCTTGATCGACAGCGTACACGTGTTCCAGAGAATCAAGGCGGGAAAATGATATTTTTTCCATACAGTGTTCAACAATGCGCGCGATATCCAGAAATCCAATGCCTTCAGCGAGGAATGCCGCGACCGCCATTTCGTTTGCCGCGTTCAAAATTGTTGCCGCCGACCCACGCGACTTGAGCGCCTGCTGCGCAAGCGCGAGCGCGGGGAAGCGCTCCAAATCGGGCGTTTCAAAGGTCAGCGCGCCAAGTGTACGGAAATCAAGCCGCTCACAAGGTGTGTCCATCCGATCGGGCCAGGCAAGACATGAAGCAATCGGGGTCCGCATGTCGGGCGTCCCCATCTGGGCAAGGACCGACCCATCTACATAGGACACCATCGAGTGGATCACCGACTGCGGATGGACGACAACATCAATCCGTTCCGCCCCCACCGGAAAGAGATGGTCTGCCTCGATCATCTCGAGACCCTTATTCATCATCGTGGCACTATCGACAGAGATTTTTGCCCCCATTGACCAGTTGGGATGCGCGACCGCTTGCGCCGGGGTGACGGTTTCCATAAAGCCGCTTGATTTCTCTCGAAACGGGCCGCCCGAAGCCGTCAGAATAATTTTTTCAACCCGATCAACATGATCATAGTCGAATACCTGAAAGATCGCATTGTGTTCTGAGTCGACCGGAAGCAGACGCGCGCCGCTCTTTGCGACCTCTGCCATTACAATCTCACCGGCACAAACAAGCGTCTCCTTGTTAGCGATCGCCACAGCAGGCGCATGTCGAATGGCTTCTAGTGTTGGCGGCAAGCCAGCAGCCCCCACAATCGCAGACATCACCCAATCTGCTTCGCGCGCACCAACTTCGCGCAGCGCCGTCATACCGGCAGCGGCCTCAATCCCCGTCCCTTCGAGACCTGCACGCAGACGATCAAGTTTCGTTTCATCGGTAATCACCGCGACGTCCGGGCGGTGCCTGCGAGACACTTCGATGAGCTCATCGACTTTGGTATTGGCCGTTAGGGCCACAATATCATAGGCGCCCAGGGCGCGTTCTAATAGATCGAGTGTGGATAAACCGACCGATCCGGTCGCCCCCAAAACGGTAATCCGTCGGGGTCTCTCAGCTTCCGTCACACCGCGCCTGATCTCTGGCATTTGCCTCGTCGCCATCACCCCCCCTTTTTAAGTCTCTACGTCTTCTGTTTTCTTGATAATTTCGGCGTTAGCCCATGAAGCGGTTCGAGAGCGAAAGGGCAAGCGCGACAACCGGGGCCGCGAAAGCGATTCCATCAACCCGATCCATAACACCGCCGTGCCCAGGAATTAAACGCCCTGAGTCCTTGACCTGAAACGCACGTTTCAGAGCGCTTTCAACGACATCCCCCACCTGGGCAAGGATTGAAACAACAACCCCAAGGAACGCGACGGACAACGGCGCCCCCAACCCAAATCCCGTTGCGACGATCATTGATGCAATCCCGGCGAGCAGCGCGCCGCCCAAGGCCCCTGACCAGGTTTTGTTGGGGCTAACCATTGGAATGAGCTTCGCGCCACCAAGCCAACGCCCAAAAATATAGCCACCAACATCGCTTGCCCAAATCGCGATCAAAAGCCAGGCAATCAGGACGCCGCCGCCATCACCTTCGCGCATCCAGATCAGGCTGACCGCTGGGATCGCTGTGTAAATTGCCCCTGCCCCGATCCAAAAACCAGCACGGGCATTGAGAATAAGAGGCCCCAGAAATCCGAAAAAGGCGACGACGACAATTATCGAGAAGGCGATAAGCGCATGCCCCATCAAAACCGCGAGGGCGGCAGCGACGGTAACAAACGAAAGAACCGCCAAGCCGAACCGCGATGGATGAATACAGGTCATCTGAACCCATTCGAAGGCCATGAGGAGGCAGATCAAGGTAACAAGCGCCGCGAAGACCGCGCCC
>JBCDDR010000248.1:0-3353 GCA_039180205.1 Pseudomonadota bacterium
CCCAAGGCTCGCGGCCAGCAAAAGCCAAAGCGTTACCCTTCCAAGCGTTGAAACGCCTGCCCATGGTTTGTCCTCGCTTGTGCCCGGGATGTAGGCCAACGCCATACCAACACCAGCACCAATGACGATCAACAATGCCCAGGGCGGTTCAAAGGGCAGCGCGAAATAGACGCCCATGCCAAATCCGTAGGCAACAACGAGCCAGGGCAACAATTGCTGGCGCGACAGCATGGCAAGCGCCGCGCCCTCGCGAGCCAGGGTGGCTCGACCGCGGATTGCACCATCGACAAATGTTTCGAGTGCCGTCACGGCGCGCGCACTGCTTTCTCTCCCCCACAAATCAAGGCCATCTTCCCCCCAAATGAAGATCGGTATTCGTTCCGGGCTTTGCGGGCCTTTCACCATCTGCTAGAGGGGCGATGTTGATCCTTAAATATCTGGAAGTACAGCCTAACATGACTGTTTCGCCTTCGTCCCGACCGGTAATTTGCCGGTTTGCGCCCTCCCCTACGGGCTTTCTGCATATCGGCGGTGCACGTACCGCACTCTTCAACTGGTTGTTTGCCCGCCACCATGGCGGCCAGTTTTTACTGAGGGTCGAGGATACCGACCGCGCCCGGTCCAATCAGGATGCCATTTACGCCATTCTGCGGGGGCTCGACTGGCTTGGACTATCCTGGGATGGTGAAGTTGTTTTTCAGCACACGCGGATCGAAACACATCAGGCCGCCGCCCACCGGCTTCTTGCACAAGGGCAAGCTTATAAATGTTTCGCGACGCCCGAAGAGCTCACGGAAATGCGCGAACGCGCGCGCGCTGAAAAGCGGACGCCCAAATATGATGGGCGGTGGCGCAATCGTGACCCGAACGAAGCCCCCGCAGGCGCCCCCTATGTTATTCGGCTCAAGGCGCCACCGGAAGGTGAAACGGTTATTCAGGATGCGGTTCAGGGCACGGTCACCATTGCCAATAGTGAGCTGGATGACATGGTGCTTCTGCGTTCAGATGGTACGCCCACATACATGCTCTCCGTTGTCGTTGATGACCATGACATGGGGATCAGCCATGTTATTCGCGGGGATGATCATCTCACCAACGCCTTTCGTCAAACCCAGTTGTTCCACGCACTCGAATGGGAACCGCCGGTCTTTGCCCATATTCCGCTCATCCATGGGCAGGATGGTAGCAAAATGTCCAAACGTCATGGGGCAACAGGGGTTGAAGACTATCGCGATATGGGGCTTCTGCCCGAAGCATTGCGCAATTATCTCGCGCGGCTTGGCTGGTCCCACGGAGACGACGAGATCTTTTCAACCGAACAGGCCGTTGAGTGGTTTTCGCTCGAAGCCATTGGTCGGGGACCGTCGCGGTTTGACCAGGCAAAGCTGGAAACGATCAATGCGCACTATTTACGCGCCGTTGACCCGAAAGTGATCTTGCCTGATTGCGTCGCGCGGCTTGGCGAAAAACGCGATAGGGCGCTGAATTCAGATGAACAGGCGCGCGTCGAAAAGGCCCTCCCCTTTTTAACTGAACGGGTGAAGACATTGGTCGAACTATCTGATTTAGCGTACTTTCTGGTAGCCGACCGCCCCATCCCGATGGACAAGAAAGCGACCAAGGCGCTTACCGAAGATGCCCGCGAGCGACTGGCGGATATTTATCCGCGATTACAAGGCATTGGTGAATGGACTGAAACCAATCTAAAGTCAGTGCTTGATGAAGCGCTCGCCGAATGGCAAATAGGCTTTGGAAAATTAGGACAACCTCTGAGGGCGGCGCTTTGTGGCCAAATGGCGGCGCCATCCATCACCGATGTACTTGCCATTTTAGGCCGTAACGAAAGCCTCGGTCGCATCTCTGACCAGCTTGCGACCAAAGGCCAATCGAAACCGATCGATTGACCTGAAATAAAGCTCTCAAAGATGTGCGTGCAAAGTCACCGACTGATTATCTATAATCGGTCGCGACCGCGCGTGAGATTGATGAGAATCCTGCAATAACGTTCGACTGATAAAGGAACATAAGCATGCCCGATACGCCGATGAAATTATCCGATGGCAGCAAGGACTATGACCTGCCCATACTGGCGGGGACGGTTGGCCCAAAGGTTATGGATGTGCGCAAGCTCTATGGCGAAACGGGCATGTTTACGTATGACCCCGGGTTTACCTCAACGGCGTCGTGCGAATCCAAAATCACTTATATCGACGGCCAGGCGGGTATTCTGCTCTATCGCGGATATCCGATCGAGCAGCTTGCCGAACACGGCGACTTTATGGAAACCTGTTATCTCCTGTTATTTGGGGACTTACCGAACCAGGCCGAACGCGAGAAATTTATCCACGATGTGACCTATCACACGATGGTCCATGAACAATTGAAGACCTTCTTCAACGGGTTTCGCCGTGATGCGCATCCCATGGCGATCATGGTGGGCGTCGTCGGCGCCCTTGCCGCCTTCTATCACGACAGCACCGACATTTCGGATCCGCATCAACGGATGATCGCAAGCTATCGATTGATTGCCAAGATGCCGACGCTCGCCGCAATGGCTTATAAATACTCAATCGGGCAGCCGTTTGTGTATCCGCGCAACGATCTCAGCTACTGCGCTAACTTTCTGAACATGATGTTCGCAGTGCCGTGCGAAGACTATAAGGTGAGCCCGGTACTTGAGCGCGCGATGGACCGAATCTTCCTGCTGCATGCGGACCATGAACAAAATGCGTCCACCTCGACCGTTCGTTTGGCCGGCTCTTCGGGCGCAAACCCGTTTGCGTGTATCTCAGCTGGAATTGCTTGCCTTTGGGGCCCTGCGCATGGCGGCGCGAACGAAGCGTGTCTCAAGATGCTTGAGGAAATCGGGCACCCTGAACGGATCCCGGAATTCGTCGAACGTGCCAAAGATAAG
Source organism: Pseudomonadota bacterium (assembly GCA_039180205.1). GTDB lineage: Bacteria > Pseudomonadota > Alphaproteobacteria > Sphingomonadales > JBCDDR01 > JBCDDR01. Next base: position 2,915 of record JBCDDR010000248.1, read on the forward strand.
AATGACCCGTTCCGGTTGATGGGTTTCGGCCACCGGGTTTACAAAAACTTTGACCCGCGCGCTACCGTAATGCGGGAAACAGCGCATGAAGTGCTCGGTGAACTCGGTGTCGAAGATCCGTTGCTTGATGTCGCCCGCGATCTTGAAAAACTGGCGCTTGAGGATGAGTATTTCGTAGAGAAGAAACTCTACCCCAACGTTGATTTCTATTCTGGCATTATATTGAAGGCGATGGGCTTTCCGACGACCATGTTTACGGTGCTTTTCGCGCTCGCACGAACCGCAGGGTGGATTTCGCAGTGGAGCGAGATGATTGAGGACCCGGTGCAGAAAATTGGCCGACCGCGCCAGCTTTACACCGGCCCGACACGTCGCGATTATGTACCGATCAACGACCGCGGTTAACCCTATTCAATAAAATTGAAAAAGGGCTTCGGAA
>JBCDDR010000249.1:0-3299 GCA_039180205.1 Pseudomonadota bacterium
ACATCAGGACCAGGAATCTCAGTCGAAATAATCGCCATTCACTGGACATCTGATCGCGTCTCGCCCATATCAAGCAGACAAGCGATAAGAATGCGCTCACTTTAGTCGGCCAACGCGGGTCTTCGTGGGATGAAGAATATGCCTCAACAAAGCGACGAATATACCGAACAATCGAGTGAACCCGCGGTTGCCAGCCGGGCGGCAACCTCGAGCGTGTTTCGTCAGGCGAAATTTTCGCTCGGACAGGTCGTCAAGCATAAGTTCTTTCCCTTTCGCGGCGTGATTTTTGATGTTGATCCCGAGTTCAACAACACCGAAGAGTGGTGGCAGTCGATCCCCGAGGATGTGCGCCCCAAAAAGGATCAGCCGTTTTATCATTTGTTTGCCGAGAATGAGAAAAACACCTACGTCGCCTATGTTTCGCAGCAAAATTTGCTTGCGGATAAAAGCGGCGAGCCGGTGAACCATCCAGATCTCACCATTATGTTCGAGGCTGATGCCGACAGCGCCAAAACCGGACATTATCGGTTACGTTCAGGACACCTCAACTAGCACTCCCCGGTCTCGGATTATTATATTGACTTTCTGCGTCGCGGGGCATAACACCTCGCGACTTGAAATACTGGTGGAATATTTATTTTATAAATGAAATCTGCCGGAAAATAGCCAGCGGGCACACGATCCCTGCTCAAGCCTTTGATCGCTGAGCAAAAAAGCGTCGGTAGCGGTACTTTGGTACCAAGTGGGATGAAGCCGACCCGGTGATTTGCGGCGAAGAAGAACAAGGATTACGCTATGTTTGCTGTCGTAAAGACAGGGGGCAAACAATATCGGGTTGCCCCTGATGATCTCCTCACCGTTGAAAGACTGCCCGGAAATGCAGGCGACACGATCGCGCTTGATCAGGTCCTCATGCTGAGTTCCGATAAGGGGCTCGAAGTTGGCTCACCCCTGCTGAACGGGGTTGCCGTTGGAGCGGAAATCGTTGAGCAAAAACGTGGCGATAAGATCATCATCTTCAAGAAAAAGCGTCGGCACAATTACCGCCGTAAGAATGGCCATCGCCAGGAATTGACGGTTTTGCGGATCACATCAATTGGTGACGCGGTTGCAACCAAAGCAGCGAAGCCCGCAGCGACAACAGCCCCTCAAACAGTGAAAACCAAGTCGAAAGACACCGGCGGTAAAGACGACTTGAAAAAGATCTCCGGGGTTGGTCCGAAGCTCGAAGAAAAACTGAACGATCTTGGGTACACGACCTTCCAACAAATTGCGGATATGACGCCGCAGGAAATTGAAGAGGTCGATGAGAAGCTGAACTTCAAAGGCCGTATTGAACGCGATAACTGGCTTGATCAGGCCCGTCAGTTTATCGCTGAAGCAGGCGACGCCTAATCTAGGTATTGGAACGAAGGCGGTTTGCAGCTATAGAGGCGGTAAATCACCTTAGGGTTAGAGTTTTGGGAAAAGGATAAACCGATGGCACATAAGAAAGCTGGCGGTAGTTCGCGTAACGGGCGCGATAGCGCAGGTCGCCGCCTTGGTGTGAAGAAATTTGGTGGGGAACATGTGGTTCCCGGCAATATCATTGTTCGTCAACGCGGGACCAAGTTTTACCCCGCCGAAAATGTCGGCATGGGCAAGGACCATACGATCTTTGCGACCGTTGAAGGCAACGTTAAATTCTATAAGGGCAAGCTGCGCCGGTCATATATTTCGGTCGAGCCCCTTGCGGTTGAGGCGGCTGAATAAGTAAATTTCGACCAGGTTCGGATGATCAAAACCGCCGTGTCGGACTTTCCGATGCGGCGGTTTTTCTTTGCGATGGATGCGATGGTGTTAACAACCCAAAGGCTGGTCCTGAAGCCCTTTACCCTGGACGATGCGGACATCTTGCAGGCGGCATTCAATGATCCGGACATTTTGAATATGACCGGGAGCAAGCCAATGCCATACGGCATAGACGACGCGCGCCACGCGCTTGGAAAACGGTTCCCCGAAAGGGAGGCCAACGGCGGTTTTGAATTTGCGATTTGGCGCGATAGTGATGCGCTGATCGGGGGCGTAGGGCTGCGGATTTGCGATAACGAGACGGGTACGGACCGCAAGGCGGAACTTGGTTATTGGATCGCCCGCGCATTCTGGGGTCAGGGGTATGCGAGTGAAGCCGTTGAAGCGGCCTGCGCCTATGGGTTTTCCCACGCTAAGGTCGAAGATATCGAAGCATCGCATTTTCTCGACAATCCCGCGTCAGGCCGTATCCTCGAAAAGTTCAGGTTTGCACATGTCGACTTCATTCCTTTGAAAAGCCGCGCGCGCGGGTGTGAAGCGCCGGGTCGATTGATGCGTTTATCGGCGCAGCGCTTTCGATCGGTTGTCACACCCAGAATGCCGATAGGGGCCCGAGGCGAAAATGAAATTTCTTGATCAGGCGAAGATCTACATCAAATCGGGTGCCGGCGGTGGCGGCGCGGTAAGCTTTCGGCGCGAAAAATACATTGAGTTTGGTGGACCAGACGGTGGCGATGGCGGCCGCGGGGGGCATGTCTTTGCCGAAGCCGTCCCGGGCCTCAATACGCTTATCGATTATCGTTACCAGCAACATCATAAGGCCACGCGAGGCGTCCATGGTATGGGTAAGCAGCGTACAGGGGCGGCGGGCAAGGATCTTGTTCTCAAGGTTCCCGTTGGCACACAGATTTTTGCGGATGACGGGGAAACGCTGCTCGCTGATCTCTCCACCGAAGGCGAGCGCCTGATGCTCCTGGAAGGGGGCGAAGGCGGGCTTGGCAACATTCGCTTCAAATCCTCGATCAACCAGGCACCCAGGCGGTCAACGCCCGGCGGTGAAGCAAAAGAACAGTGGATTATCCTGCGGCTGAAACTACTCGCCGATGCCGGGCTTGTCGGGCTTCCGAATGCCGGAAAATCAACCTTTTTGAGCAAAGTGAGCCGGGCGCGGCCCAAAATTGCAGACTATCCCTTCACCACGCTTACCCCGCAGCTGGGCGTTGTCGGCCATCGCGGAGACGAGTTGGTGCTGGCCGATATCCCCGGATTGATCAAAGGGGCGCACGAAGGGGCGGGGATAGGCGATCGCTTTCTCGGTCATATCGAACGGTGCCGCGGGCTTCTTCACCTGGTTGATGCGACCTCGGATGATTATGTGGGCGATTTTCATACCGTCAGACGGGAAATGGACGCCTACGGCGCGGACCTGGTCGACAAGCCGTTCCTTGTTGCGATCACAAAGGTCGATGCCCTCGCCGAGGAGGACGTACGCAACGTACGCCAGACGC
>JBCDDR010000250.1:0-3283 GCA_039180205.1 Pseudomonadota bacterium
CTGACCCGGAAAAACGTCGCCTGGCTACCCACGTGGTCAGGCATCTGTTTTTTTAGGATAGCATCCAAACGGTCTGACGTCATGCCAGATCGCGCAAGCACCCGCTGCCGTTGAATATGGGTGGGCGCGCTCGCCACCACAATCGCATCCAATTGGCGAGGATGACGCGGGGGGAGGCGATGTACCCCGGTTTCGAATAGAAGAGGGATGTCAAAGAGCAGCACCAGCGGCGATGTTCTGGAATGCCCACCCATACGGCCCCGCATGGCGTGTTGACGAAATCGGGTCTCGGCGAAACGAACGCGCGGATGCAGGATGGACTCCAGCAGGTTAAGCGCGGGCGGGTTGCCGAAAACCGCTGCCCCCAGTGTCTTTCGGTCCACCGAACCCGCAATGACCGCTTCCGGGAAGTGCTTCGCAATTTCGGGGACAGCGCCGCCGCCCCGAGCCATCAACGCATGAACCGCGGCATCGGCATCGAACACATGGGCGCCGAGATCAGCGAACATCGCCGCGGTCGTCGATTTCCCCATCCCAATCGACCCGGTGAGCCCAATGGTGATCATAACTGCGGCGGCCGATTGAGCGCGGCGATAACATGGGCGCGCAGATCTTCATCGACCATCGGGCGCACACCGAAAAAGGCATCAAAAGCCGGCACCGCTTGATGAAGCAGCATGCCAAGCCCATCGATGCCCAGCTGGCCCCGTGCGCGCACCGCCGCCAGGAGCGGGGTTTCGAGCGGGGTATAGACGAGGTCATAGACAAAGGCATCGGGGGCGAGATTACCAATCTGAAAGCGAAGCGGTGTCTCACCATGCATACCAAGAACGGTCGCATTTATAAGCCCCTGGGCGTTAGCATAATCGGCTGGACTGAGCTCGTCGGGCGCTCTCGCTGTCAGCCGCGGCCGAAAATCGGAGATCTCCGAAAGGCGCGAAACCAGTTCGTTGGCGCGTTTGCGTGTCCGGTTAATCAAAATGAGGGGTGCTCTGGTTGATATGAGCCACTGATAACTCATGGCCCGGGCGGCACCCCCGGCACCATAAATGATGACCGGGCGATCTTCGGCGATTTGACGATCATTTTCCTGTAATACCGACTTCAGATGGGTAAATGCGCCGATCCCATCGCTATTGTCGCCGTGTGCGCCGGTTTCATTAAACGTGATCAGATTCACAGCGCCGATCGCGCGCGCCCGATCAGTTTCCGAATTCAAAAACTGACGGATTGCGACTTTGTGGGGAAGGGTCACGTTGATACCGGCAAAACCCTGATCTCGAATGGCTATCAACCGATATTCGAGTTCGTGCGGGCGGACATGGATCCGCTGGTACTCCCCATCGATGCCATACTTTCTGCACCAATAGGTATGGATTTGAGGGGAAAGAGAATGCGCGATCGGATCACCAATCACCCCGGCCTGAATGGGTGGGTCGGTTGGTGCGATCACAGTTTCAACACTCCATGGTCAATAAGCGCCTCCACCAGCGGGAGGAGGGGTAGTCCCTGGATCACAAAAGGGTCGCCTTTCATTTCCTGAATAATCAAAGGTCCCGACGTTTCGGCATGATAACCCCCCACGGCACCTTGAACGTCATCCCAGTAGCGATCGACATATCGACGCAACGCGGCGGGTTCGAGCGGACGCATATGAATCTGCGCCGTCTCCACCCCTTTCCAAATCGGTTTGGATCCTTGATACAAAACCGCCGCGCTCACAAGGTGATGCTTTTTCCCCGCGAAAGACATCAAGGCGGACAAGAGTTGAGCCGGGATTCGGGCAGCCTCATGAAGCTTTCCCTCGAATAGAAGAATTTGATCCGACCCGATCACATAGGGCGCGTTTGCCTCGTGCGTGATCGACGGGACGACCGCCAGGGCTTTTTCCGAAGCAAGCATCAGCGCGCAGGACTTGGCAATTTGGAGGGCATTTGCCGTTAAGCTGGCTTCGAGCTGGTTGCCGAATTCAGCGATGATCGAGGTTTCATCAATATCCGCCGGGATCGCTTCGACCTCAAGGTCAATCGCCGATAACATTGCCAGTCGCGCCTTTGAACGCGATGCGAGGATCAGACGAGCTTCGCTCATCATTATTGCGCGGGGCCGGGCTCGACCCGCTGATTATAGTGATTGAGGACAGCGGCAGCCGTCTCTTCAATCGATCTACGGGTCACATCAATCACAGGCCAGCCTCGTTGGGCGCAAAGCCGGCGCGCAAACTGAACTTCCTCACGCACTTTATCGATATCGGCATAATCGAGGGATTTATCCTCAGCAAGGCTACGCAGCCGGTTTTTGCGGATTTCCGAAAGCCGATCGGGGCTGGTTGTCAGGCCCACAACCATCGGCCCCGTATCCTCGTTTCGGATCGCCAGGAGCTGGTCGGGAATGGGGCAATTCGGTACCAAAGGCACGTTTGCGGTTTTATAGCCGCGGTTCGCCAAATAAATGGATGTCGGCGTCTTCGACGTACGCGACACACCAACGAGAATAATGTCGGCTTCGGTAAGGAAGTTGCTCAACTGACCATCATCATGCGCGAGCGTGTAATGCATCGCATCAATCCGCTCGAAGTAAGCGGCATCCATGCGGTGCTGCCGCCCGGCCACACCGGCAGCTTCAACCCCCAGATAGGTTGCCATCGCCTGGATGACCGGATCAAGCACCGATATGGTTGGCAGTTGCGCGGATTCAGCGCGCGTTAGCAACACGTCACGGATTGTCTCATCGACGAGCGTGTAAAGCACGACACCGGGGCGGGCCGCGATTTCATCCATCACCCGATCCATCTGCCGGGCTGACCGCACCATTGGCCAAAAATGCTTGAGCGCCGACACATCGGCGAACTGGGCAAGCACAGCCTTGGCAACTGATTCAAGCGTTTCACCTGTTGAATCTGAGACAAGATGGAGATGGAACCGGCGCAAGCGGGGAGGAACGCCCGCCGGTGCATCGCCCTTTTCGACCAAATCAACTACTTCTCGATCAACAGACGAGGTCGGCCTGGTCATAGATGGTATCCTATCGGTTCACGAAAAATCTTGCGCATCGCATCAGTTATGCCAACCTTTTGCCCGTTATCGCATTTGATTGCCATGATTTCCGACACGTGACGCGCCGAGTCGTTTGACCAAATCATGATTGCGATCAACCAAAACCCACGAAATGAGGATAAAGACCGGGACAAATTTGTGGAGAAAGCGCGTTTATCCACAGACAGCACGAGATTTGCCAGTTCTATCCCCATCTTTCAAATCTGACCCCCGGGATTGTCCCAAAC
>JBCDDR010000251.1:0-3271 GCA_039180205.1 Pseudomonadota bacterium
AGCCAACGGTTTCGAGAGTGCGCACACCGCCCTTCAAATACGGGTTGATTTCTTGACGTGCCGCGCTTCGGATATTTCCAGGTGGTGTAAAATAATCGCCGCCTTTGACGGTAATTCCGCCGGCGCGGCCGTGGAGGTGCGAGATTTTGTTCAATCGAAACGGGTCAAGAACCATCTCCGCCGCGTTTCCAAGGATGTCGTGCAAGCCTACCGGATTTCGGTTCAAAAGCCCAATCGGCTGGAGCTGATATTGTGAAGACTCAGCGGTTCCATGCCAGGCATAGGCACCGAGCGCTTCAGCCATGGGGAACACCGGCGCAATAAACTCAGAAGGTGCGACTGCCGCGCCGCCGCGTGCAGCATATTCCCACTCGGTCTCGGTTGGCAATCGCAGATAGCCGGGCTCACCGTCATCTGATGGGACACTGTCGGCAGCGTTCTGGTGGAGCCAAAGCGTGATCGTTTCAGCAAAGGTCATCGCCTCCAGCCACGAAACATTCACCTTGGGAAGTGTTCCTCCCGAGGTCGCGCGCTTGCATTCCCCCGACGCGGTCGCAAACTGATCTTCGGTGATTTCATACTTGGAAATAATCAGAAATCGACCCTCGCGGCCGGGGAGCGAAAACGCCCCACTTATGTAATCTTCGCGGGAATTCTCAGCATAGGCATACCGATCATCATTCCCTCCCAGGACGACCTTCCGATCATCGAGAACCGTATTGACCGGGACAAGCACGGGCCGAAATGCGATGCCGCCCCCGCAGGGAAGGGGGAGAATAATGTCATCATCGAGCGGAACGGGGTTGATATACCGATCTCTCCAGGGCTTGGGCGCATCGTCAGCTTCCGCCTGATGTGCTTCGACGAACGAGGCGATTGTAAAGAAGAGAAAGGCCAGACTCCAAAGGCGCCACAGCTGATGAGTGCTGTTAATTCCTCGTATTCCTTTTCGCGTATCCACATGAAAAGAGGTTCGAGATCGGCGGTTCTTCATAATTCGCGTAAGGCCTCTGTTGCGTCGATCTTTGCTGTTCTGCGCGCGGTAATCATGGCAGGGATCAACGCGGCTGCAAGTGTGAAGGTCATTGCCAGGAGAAAATGTGAAGCCTCCAGGCTCGCCGCCTTTGTTCCCTCTTCAAGTGCGGTCGAGAAGTAGCCGTTGATACTTACATTCATCAGCCCATAGACCACGAAGGACAAGAGAACGCCCGCCCCCGCGATCATCATATTCTGTACAAGCGGAAAGGCGACGAGCCAGCGCCGTTCGAAGCCCAGGAGATTTAAGACCGCCACCGCGCGTCGTTTACGTTCGATGCTGGCAATAGAGGCGGCGGCAAGCGCTCCAACGAGCCCGATGGCACCAAGGGTGCCGAGCATCCAGAAGATCGCGCCGAGATTCCGGCTGAGACCCAGAACGGACGCAATTCGCGGTGCCTCGGTTTTTACTTCATAACCCAATGAGCGAATGTATGAGGCAAGCCGCGCCACATCTTCGAGCCTGCGCGCGTAGAGTCGGAAACTACGAAAAGCCGTGATTGGCTTATAGTCGCGTGTACCGTCCCATCCAAATTGCGGGACCGCGTAATCATCGCGATACCGTTCGGCAGCACTCAAAAAATCGAGATGGACAAAGGCCGTCGCTTGGCGGTGTTTTGTTTCATCGACAATGGCATGGATCGCGAAGGTTCTAGTGCCGGCAAACACCCGTCCACCGCGGTTTCGCTCGATCACACCGAGGACTCTATCCCCTGCCTTCAAACCGAGTTTGCGGGCGACACTAGCAGCAAGGCTGATCGAATCCGGGTCTGGTGCGAGGGAAGCCTCGGCTTTGATCTTTTCAGACGCGTCAATCGGATAGGCCAGGGGATCGCCGGCGCCCGTTGGCAACATTTGCGCACCAATACCCTCAGTTCGGTTGATGTTCGCACCTTCGGGATAGAGATCGATATGCGCCGCAATGCTGCGTGTCATTGGCATCGCAAAGCGCGTCTCCGGGCGCGCCCGCATCTGTTCGATGTCCGCCATACTTAGCGCATAACTGCCTCGGGGTTTGAGACGCAGCGTTTCGGGGTCTCGGCGCAGTTGATCGGTCAGCGTCGAGACAATTCCATATTTCAGCGCAAATAAAATGAGCAATGGTGCCAGCACTGCCATAATCAGCAGCACCTGACACGTTGTCGACAGCGCATCATGTTTGAGATCGGCCAAAGCCAATTGGGTCACCCTGCGAAGCGGCTGTTTCACGCTTGGGCTCCTGCAATTGATACTTCACTGCTTTCGTTGGCCTGCGCGGCGGCAGGGGTTTCTTCCAATTTGTCCAAACGATCATCAATGATCGACAGGGCGCCCCCGTCCGGATTGTGCTGGGGACGGCAAGTGACGATATCGAAGCCATATTGCATCGCCAGACTGACATCATGCGTCACGAGAATGATTGCCGTGTTTTGTTGCTCTGCGATTTCGATGAACAATTCGATCACCTGTGCGGCATTTCCGGCATCGAGCGATGCCGTCGGCTCATCGGCCAACACGATGGCTGGCTGGGTGACTAACGCCCTCGCAATGGCCGCTCTTTGGCGCTCACCGATTGAGAGCGCTTCGGGCAGCTTGTTCTTGCAGTGCGCAATTTTCAAAAGATCAATCAGATGCGCAGCGTGATCCGCGGTTTTGGGGCCGTGATCTGCCGCCATCACCATGATGTTTTGCACAACGGTCAGAAAGGGCAGGAGGCCACCGGTTTGCAAAATATATCCGATTGACTGTCTGCGAAGCGATGCAAGCGCTGCTTCGCTACCTGACTGCCACATGACACCGATATCATGGGTATGCTGATGATCACTGAGCCAAAACCGCTCTGCCTTTGTGGGCGACAGACTGAGTGCCAGCAAATCGAGGCAAGTGCTCTTGCCAGATCCGCTTTGACCGATGATCGCCGTATGTGAGCCATACGCGATGGTCAGATGGTCGATCTTGAGACGAAACCCACTTTCGATTGGCCCCCTCTGTTTAGCAACGCCGGAAAGATCATAAACGAGCGACATTCGATACGGTTAGGGTAGCGCGGTCAGCGGGATGGGATACACGGCTTCGCCGGGGGCATCGCCATCATTCAGGAATACCCAATTATTCACATCGTCATGATACCGCTGGTAAAGCCACGGAACTGGCCCGACCACGTGTGTGTGTATGTGCAGGCGGTAAAAATTGCGTCACTGGAGACAAACCGGTTGCGGCACGCGATGACCGGGCTTGTCACGTCACCCCCGCCGAG
>JBCDDR010000252.1:0-3239 GCA_039180205.1 Pseudomonadota bacterium
GAGGGATCTGCAGCAGATCTCCAGAGAGATTGGCAGAACCGCTTCGATCTGGTGTTTTCAAATCCACCTTTCTTCGAGACGGGCACGATCCCGGCACCCGGGACCGGGAAAGACGCGGCTTATCTGGAAAGCGTGCCGCTCAAAGATTGGATCAACGCAATGCTCTTCGCGCTTCGCCCAAAGGGCGCGTTCGTGATGGTGCACCGCGCCGCTGATCTTGCGCGGATCTTAGCTGTGCTCGAGCGCCAGGCTGGTGAGATCACGGTGCTGCCCGTGCACTCTTATCCGGGTGTGGAGGCAAAACGGGTGCTGGTGCGTGCGCGCAAAGCGCTGAGGCCCGGGCCCATGCGGCTTTTGGAGCCTAAATATCTCTATCGCTCGAAAGGCGGCGAACGCACTGATTGGGCGCTTGCGATGCAGCGTGATGGCGCGGGCATCGACTGGAATTAACCAGGCTCCAAGCTTGCCCCAAGGCCCAGACGGGAGTAGGCGAAAACACTGATTTTGCCGAAGACTGACCAATCCATGACTGCACCTGTTGCGAAAGCCAAACCGAATTCATTTCAAGACCTGATCTTGCGCCTGCAAAACTACTGGGCGGAGCAGGGCTGCGCGATCCTGCAGCCTTATGACATGGAAGTGGGGGCCGGGACGCTGCACCCTGCCACAGTGCTGCGCGCGCTCGGGCCAAAGGATTGGCGCGCGGCTTATGTGCAGCCATCGCGCCGCCCGGCCGATGCGCGCTATGGCGAGAACCCGATGCGGCTGGGGCATTATTATCAATACCAAGTGATCCTGAAGCCGAACCCGAAAAACCTGCAGGATCTCTATCTCAATTCACTCTATGAAATCGGCATCGATCCGACACTGCATGATATAAGGTTCGTCGAAGATGATTGGGAAAACCCAACCGTCGGGGCCTGGGGGCTTGGCTGGGAAGTCTGGTGTGACGGGATGGAAGTCAGCCAGTATACCTATTTCCAACAAGTTGGCGGCTTGGACGTGTTTCCGGTTTCGGGCGAGCTGACCTACGGCCTTGAACGCCTCGCCATGTATGTGTTCGGCGTCGACAATGTCTACGACCTTCCGTTCAACGCGCCGGACAGCGATACGCCACTCTCTTATGGCGATGTGTTCATCGAGAATGAGCGCCAGCAATCAGCCTTCAATTTCGAGTATTCGGATGTCGAGATGTTGCAACGTTGGTTCAGTGATTGCGAAAGCCAGTCAAACGCCTTGCGCGCGGCGGGCAAACCGCTTCCAGCGTATGATTTTGCCCTGAAAGCGAGCCATGTGTTCAATCTGATTGATGCCCGCGGTGCGATTTCCCCGACCGAACGTCAGGCCTTTATCGGCCGTGTGCGGGACCTGGCCCGCGGCGCGGCCGAACAATGGGCTGAACAGGAGGCGGCACGGGCGGACTAGTTCGCTAGTCTTCCCTCACCCGAAACCCGCCGCTCAAGGTTTTGGCGACGAGGTCTTCCGCATGTTTCACCTGCCGTTCAATCGTATCCAGATTGGCAATATTTAGTCTGAGAACGGTCAGATCATAATCCTTTGAAAAGGCCTTGGTTGCATCGTGCGTGGTGGAACCCGTCTGGCCATCGATCGGACCCTGATAATAGCCGAGCGCAGTGAGCGCTATTTGATAGCGCTCGATCATAGCCTTGCGGTCGGATGCCAGGATGAAAGGGCCGAGTGTGCTCGCAGCCGCCTCTTCTGCGCGCTGGACGGTTCGTTCCAAGTCGGCAAAGTCATCAAATACGATATCCAGTGTTTTGATTTCTTGATCCTCGGCGAACATCTTTGCGGCCGCGTTTGTATCTTTCCCTGCGATGCCATCAATCGCGCCATCATAATATTTAAGCGTGGTCAGCGCCGTTTGTAAGCGCTGCACAAGGTCTCCTCGTGCCGGATCTATACTGATTTCCGTTTTTGCCGCCTCACCAGCCTTTGGCTCGGCTTCGGTAACCGCGAGCGTCGGGTTCGTTTCCGTGGTGGAGGATAAAGGCTGCGTCGAGCGGTTGCTGGACGTCATATCCGAAATAACTCCACCGATAATTCCCAGGAGCACGAGCCCGCCCAACCATGCGAGCCCGGCATAACCGATTGACAACGCTCTTTTGCGTTTTGAAAAGCCGAGTCCCGACATGATATGGTCGACATCGGCGCGAAAGGATTTGCGGTCGAGCTGTGCGCCATGGCGTGTGACCAGGCCGCGAATATCGACTGGCAACTGATCCACACGGGGCATCGGCGTACCGTCCAGCAAGACCGGGACGACAGGGATCCCTCGCTGCAGCGCAGCCGCGATTTCAGTACGGACGAAATCATCGGGTGAGTCGAGTCGCGGCTTCCCATTCGGTGCCTGCGCGGTGAGCCAGCCAGGACCTATAACCGCCAGAACCGCGTCGCACTGACTGATCTTGGTCTGTAAATGCGCTTCGAAATCCATCCCAATCGGAATATTGTCGACATCTACAAACAGATCGCGTTTGGGATTCTTCAAATAGGGCTTTATGAACTCTCGCAACCGATCGACGGCGTGCTGACTGTCCTGGCGGCGGTATGAGATAAAAATCTTGGCCATAGGGTCTTTCCCGCTCGTCCCCTAAGAGACATTAGTCTTCCGGGTCTGCATTGTGAAGCGTCATTCCGAGCGAGTCGGTTCAAGCATTCGCAACACGCCCGTGCCCAGCCGACCTTGAAGCCGTGCGAGTATACCGGTAAGGCCCACGACAAAGGATATGGTCATGACCCGAAGCCTGATGGCGCTTCTCTTTCTCGCCCTTGCGGCGTGCAGCCCGACTCCGGGATCGCCGGCCTTATATAAGGACCGCGCGATGCAGAATGCTGTAGCCGAGGCGCGGGCCGCGCTTCCGGTCTTTTTTGAAGCCTGGCAAAGCGAGGGGGCTTCCTATTCCGATTTTCGCGTCACGGTCATCATGCCGTCCAGCGCCTATGGCCGTGACTATGAGGAGCTGTCGAACATACGCCGCGAGTTTGCCGGCTTTATCGGTGAGACCTCGGCTGGCAAAGAGGTGCCATTCCTGGTTGCGGACATTGCCGATTGGCGCTTCCTCGAGGGCGAGAAATATCGCGGTGGTTATACGCGCCGCGTGATGTTCGACATGACGGATGCTGATATCCCGGCCCTCCGCGCGCAATTTCACGAGGAGCCCTTGCCATGAGCAAAGTCAATCTGGCGGAAAAGTTCGCGCAATTCTCGGATCACTGGC
>JBCDDR010000253.1:0-3216 GCA_039180205.1 Pseudomonadota bacterium
GTATTATGAGCCTTATTTCTTCACCATTGAGTTCAAGCGCATTTGTTGGCGTCGCCCAAACCCAGAGTGCTGACGCAAAACAGCGGGGCGACCGCAGTGCGGATGGGTTTCGCGTCGGCAGGGTTGATGGATCATCAGCAGCAACAACGCGGGCCCGCCAGGCGCAAACCGATGACCGTCAACCGGTAAGCCGCGACCTGTCATCGGCTCGAAATGCGAAAGAGGCATCAAAGGCAAACGCACCGTCGTCCTCGTTTCGGCGCGAAGTGCCTGGCACGACCGCGAGTACCATTGACCCCGCAAAAGCGCCACCGGCCTTTACGCGCCCGGGCCAACTCCTCGATATCAGCGTCTAGGGTCTGAACCCATTCATTCCATGGCCGTGATGGGCCGCCCCGGTTGCGAATTTGCCCGGCGATCGCTGATTGATGGCTTTGCCCACTTGATCATGGTCACGATTACATTGATATATCAGTCTATTTCGTTTGCCAGAGCGGCGTGCCGCTCGTTGGGTTTATGTGTGTGATGATCCACGTGACCTCGGTCGATAGGAGGAAAACGCGCGATGACGACAACCAGCGAACCTGCGGCACGGGTTTCGAAGCCCTCTTTGATTAGTCAGTTGATCCGGCGGCATGGCGGTGAATTTCGACATACAATCAATCGATTCCTGGCACGCTTTTCAAAAGTCGGTAATCCGGCCGTCTTCTCCCCCGATACCTTTCCCTGGGAAGCGCACATAACGGCAAACGCGCCCACGATACGGGCGGAGATTTTATCCGCGCTTGGATCAGGCCATGAGATCCCGGCCATCATTGATGTCGCCCCCGATCATAAGGGCCTCGACGCGGAAGGGCATTGGCGGTCTTTCTTTTTGTGGGCCTACGGCTATCGGATCGATAGCTTATGCGCGAGATGCCCGCAAACCACTGCAATTGTTGAGCAAATTCCTGGCCTTTTGACAGCAATGATCTCGGTTCACGAGCCGGGAACCCATCTTGTTCGTCACCGCGGCGTAACCAAAGGCATGGTGACGGCGCACCTGGGCCTTATCATTCCAGACGATCTCGGTTGCCGGATGCAGGTCAGTGATCAGATCATCCGTTGGCGGGAGGGCGAGCTTGTCGTCTTTGACGATACCTATGAGCATGAGGTCTGGAACGAAACCGATGACCGGCGACTGGTTTTATTGCTGCATGTGCGCAGGCCGCTACGCCAACCCGGACGCCTTCTCAATTCGCTTTTTTTCTGGGCGATCCGGCAAACCGCCTTTGTAAAAGAAGCGCGATCGAATATTCTCGATCACGCAGCGCGGATGTCAGCGACCGATCATGGCGCCAAACCGCGCGCGCATACTGAGGAAAGTGCGCCGATAGCAGAGTCTCAGTCGTCTGATCGCGCAGCATAGATTGCCCAAGCGCTGGAAGACGTGGCTCAAGGTTGCTCCGGCGCGATCATCGAAACGATCATGGAAATGAAAAAAGGGGGAGATCACGTATGATTGGCTATGTAATGGTCGGGACCAATGATTTGGCGAGGTCAACGGCTTTCTATGATGAGTTGATGAAGGAGTTTGGTGCGGGGCGCTTTATGGAGTCTGACGCCTTTGTCGCGTGGGGCACCGGGCCAAATGACGTTGGGTTTTCGGTCACAAAACCCGCAGATGGTAACGCCGCGAGTGTCGGCAATGGCGTGATGGTCGCCCTCGTCGTCGACAGCAAAGAGAAGGTTCACACGGTTTATCAAAAAGCGCTCGACCTCGGCGGCACCTGTGAAGGGAAACCTGGGCCGCGGGGCGGTGGCGGGTTTTATGCCGGCTATTTCCGCGACCTTGACGGTAACAAGCTAAATGTCTTCACAATGAACGGGTGATCAACCGCCTGCTGGGGCGGTGAATGGGCTTACCAATGCGATGAATGGCAAATAAATATATTGACGTGATATATACCGACTGAATACATTGTCTTCATACTTTGAAGCAGGAGCCTCTGAATGTTGAAAACAAGTCTTCACCAAGGTCTTCCGATCGCGCTGACAATCGCCATATCTCTTAGCACTCTAGCCGCCGCCCCCGCCATTGCAGCCACCAAATCGCTTGACGTCACCTCGCTTGAGGAGATTGAGATTTCCGCCAATGTTGAAGTCGAGTTTCGACAATCTGATACGGTGTCGGCGGAACTGATCGGTGATGAGGATGATTTCGAGAGGCTCAAAATCACGATTGGTTCGGATAAACTCAAGATCAAGCAAAAGAAAAATAGCCTCTTTTCCAACTATACAGAGTTGGACATTCGTGTCGTTTTGAGAGCGCCGACGGTTGAAGAGTTAGATTTGTCGCTCGGCCTGCGCGCCGATCTGCAACTCGGCAACCAGGACGATCTTCGAATCGATGCAAATACCGGGGTTGAAGTCGAGATCAGCGGAACATGCGACGATGTCGAGTATGACATCAGTACGGGCGCTGAAGTCGAGGCAGGCGAGCTGAGGTGCAACGACGCCGATGTTACGGCGAATACAGGCGGTGAGATTGAGCTCTACGCTTCCGGAAAGCTCGAAGCTCGGGCAACACTTGGTGGTGAAATTACCGTGCTCGGTCGCCCCAAATCGGTAGACCTGGGCACATCCTTTGGTGGTGAGATCGAGATCCTCGACGACGGTGATCCAACCATCGACGATGAAATCTGATTGCCCGCGCCGTTTTTTTGGCGCTGGTCCCGACAATCACCCCTATTGATCACTGTATTTTATCGTCCACCCGAAACTTGCGCTTAGCTATCGGCCAAGCGCTCGACCTTCGCGGCGGCGGTCGGCGCCGCCCTCGTAACGAACAAAACGCCCGTCCGGAGCATAGATTGCCGTAATCCCGTGCAGCCCGCTGGTGAGCGTGCGTATCGCTACGTCATGGCCCATGGCCTCCAGCCCTTCGCGTAGACGGACGGCCGGTGAGTCAGTTTCCAACTCGGTCGTTCCCCTGTTCCGGTTGATGATGTTCGGCAGATCAATTGCCGCTTGTACGTCGAGCTCCCAATCGAGAACGCCGACGACAACCTTCGTTGTATAATCAATAATACGCGAGCCGCCGGGCGAGCCGATTGCAAGGCGAAAGCGACCTTCGGGATCGAAAACCAGCGTGGGTGTCATCGAACTGCGCGGTCGTTTGCCGCCCTCGGCGCGGTTCGCCACCGGCTCGCCTTCGACACGCGGCACAAACGAGAA
>JBCDDR010000254.1:0-3204 GCA_039180205.1 Pseudomonadota bacterium
ACGGGTTGCAAAACCCCCGGAGCTGCAGCAGATCTCATTCGCTTTCTACTGAGTGATGCCGAGGTTGCCGCAATTTCAGATGCAACAGGATTGATCCCGGTCACCGAAGGCCGTGCTGATTTAAGTCAGTATTACCATCGGTCAGGCCCCCGCCGGATTTTCTATGACTATGTGAAGACATACGGCAAACGACGCCCCGAGACGCCCGCGTTTCCTTTCATATCCTCTATCTTTTTCAAAACTACACGCAATCTTCGCGATGGCCAGAATGCGCGTGATGCACTCGACGATGCGGTCGATGCCATCGAACCGAATATTCGGGATAATCGCGGTTTCGGCTTTCCTCTCAAACTGAGTGAGCGCGGAGGAAGCGAGTGACCGCGCTTTCTCCAACTGGGACCGCTGAAAATACTCTTTCGAACCGGATTGAGCTTGGCCAAAAACGGGCGGCCTGGGCACTCGGCGCCCCTGCCCTCTTGGGTCTTGGGTTGTTTCTTTTCATACCCATGCTTTTGGCACTTGGCCTGACCTTCACCGATCAGCGCCTGTTGTCACCGAATGAAACTGAATTTGTTGGCGTCCGAAACTATGTGCGCCTGCTGTCTATAACAATGATCACGCAAGACCCAAGCCGCGATGAGCGCGGCGAACTTATTCGCGATCAAGATGGAAATCGGGCTTTCGAGCGTGTCCGGGGTGTGATCCGTCCCCATCCAAAATATGCGGGCTATCGACCGCTCGTATCGGTGCGAGTATTTGGCAAACGCATGACCATTCTGGCGCGTGACCCGACGTTCATCCGTGCCCTCGTCAACACATTCCTGTTCGTACTGATGGTGGTGCCGATCCAAACCGCCGCTGCTCTCGGTATGGCGTTGCTCGTCAATCGGCAGATCAAAGGGCGGAACCTTTTTCGAACAGTCTATTTCGCGCCGGTTGTGGTTTCGATGGTCGTCGTCTCGATCCTGTGGGTGATGCTTTACAATCGCGATATTGGCCTTGTGAATAGGGCGCTCAGCTTTCTAACCCAAGGGCTCGCGCCCCCTACCGACTGGCTTGGGAATGCGACGACAGCCTTGCCAGCGATCGCCGTCATGTCTGCATGGCAGGGGGCAGGATTTCAGATGGTGATTTTTCTGGCCGGGCTGCAGGGCATCAACGCAACACTTTATGAAGCCGCAGACATTGATGGTGCCGATGCCTGGCAAAAATTCCGCTATGTCACCTTGCCTGGGCTCAAAAACACCACCGTTTTTGTACTCATATCGACAACGATTGCGGCGTTTGGTCTGTTTAACCAGGTAGATGTGATGACCAGTGGCGGCCCCAATGACGCGACGGCAACGGTGATGTTTCATGCCATTACCAAAGGGGTGCGCGAACAAGACATCGCGTATGGATCGACCATAAGCATCATCTATTTCCTGATGATCACGGCAATCGCGCTTGGACAAAAGCGGCTCTTCGGGGCAGCAGATTCATGATCGCGGAAAAACAACCCTGGGGTGATTATGCCCGTCGATACGCGCTCCTGATCGCAGTCGCGGCTTTATTTATTTTGCCGCTCCTTTTCATGGTGATGTCATCGTTCAAATCAGATGAGCAGATTTTTAGCGATCTTCGCTCTTTTCGTGCCTTCCTTCCAGTTGGAACGCTTTCACTCGAAAACTATGCCGCCGTTTTTTCGCAAACGAAAATTCTGAGTTACTTCTTTAACTCGGTGCTGATCACGGTTTTGACCGTTGGCGGCGGCGTCCTCATCAACTCAATGGCAGCGTTTGTCCTGGCGCGGATGGACTTTCGGGGAAAACGCCTCATGCTCACCGCGATCATAGCGCTCGTGAGTGTCCCGATCGAGGCGATTGTGGTTCCGCTATTCCTTCTCGTATCGCGGCTGCCTGGCCTTGCCTTTGGGGATGGGGGGATTATTCTCACCGGTAGTTGGCTTGACACCCACCATGTGCAGATCATTCCTTTTCTGGCCCATGCCTTTTCGATTTATCTTTTTTATCAGTTCTTTATCGATATTCCGAAAGATTTTGACGAGGCCGCCTATATCGACGGGGCAACACCGTTTCAAGTCTATCGCTACATTATCATGCCCATGTCAGGGCCGGTGATCGGAACGGTCGTGATCCTTCAATCACTCGCTATGTGGAACCAATATCTGTGGCCCATCATTGCCGTTCAGAGTGAAGGTGCGAGGCCGATCATGCCGGGAATTCAACAGTTTTTCGGGCGGAACGTCGCCTGGGGCGAGATCATGGCCTATGCCACGATCGTCACCCTCCCCATTCTTGCGTTGTTCGTCGCTTTCCAGCGACAATTTGTACAAAGCGTTGCTGGTGCCGGGGTAAAAGGATAAGCGAGACATGGCCGCTGTCGAACTCAATACAATCCGCAAGTTCTACGGTGATTACGAAGCCACCAAAGGCGTATCCTTTCGCATTGAAGATGGCGAGTTTATCGTTTTTGTCGGGCCCTCAGGCTGCGGAAAATCAACACTTTTGCGGATGATTGCAGGCCTTGAGGAAATCTCCTCTGGTGATCTGCTTTTTGATGGTGAACGGGTCAACGCGATGCCGCCTGCGAAACGCGGGATCGGCATGGTGTTTCAGTCCTATGCGCTTTATCCGCACATGACGGTGAAAGAGAATATCGCATTTGGCCTGAAACTTGCTAAAACACCGAAGTCGGTCATCGAAGAGCGCGTTTCTCATGCCGCACGCATTTTACAGCTTGAACCCATGCTGGCGCGCAAGCCCTCTGCCCTTTCTGGCGGCCAAAGGCAGCGGGTAGCGATTGGGCGGGCAATCGTGCGTTCGCCGCGGGTGTTCCTTTTTGATGAGCCGCTCTCAAACCTCGACGCGGCGCTCAGGGTACAGATGCGTATCGAGATTGCGAAGCTTCACCGAGAGCTTAAGGCAACGATGATCTATGTGACCCATGATCAGGTCGAGGCGATGACACTCGCCGACCGGATTGTTGTCTTGGAAGCTGGCCATATTCGACAAATTGGCAGCCCGCTTGAGCTTTTTACACACCCCGCAAATCGCTTCGTTGCCGGGTTTATTGGCTCACCGAAAATGAACTTCATCTCGGGCCATATAGCTGACATTGGCGAGGATTGGATTGCATTCATCCCCAAGGGCGAGGCGACAGATGTTTCTGGAAATGTGCCTGTCAGACTGAAAACGCGCTTCG
>JBCDDR010000255.1:0-3196 GCA_039180205.1 Pseudomonadota bacterium
ATTCGATACGGTTAGGGTAGCGCGGTCAGCGGGATGGGATACACGGCTTCGCCGGGGGCATCGCCATCATTCAGGAATACCCAATTATTCACATCGTCATGATACCGCTGGTAAAGCCTCACTTTAGATTCCAGCTCATCAAGGAAGCTGACCTGGCGCGGTATGCTCCAGCTGTTCCAAAGTGCCTCGCTGAGCTCCAGCACCTTGCTTTTATATGGTAAGTCAGCGAGATATTCGCCCAACAACCCGGTTTCAGAGAGCGTTTCTGCCTCTTCTTTGCCGACTTGTGTGGGGTCGCGGCTTAAGGCGGCCGCCGCATTACGCAACTGATCGAAAAAGGTATCTCGGGCATTTTCGCTGCTGACACCAACGGCGATAATCTCGCGCAAGGCGGCTTGCAGATCGCTCAGTTGGTTTTTCGATAACAACACCCGGACCTGAAGCGATTTAACTTCGGGTCGTGACAGGTCGGCATCAATCGCCCAGGCCTTGAACATCGGCGGTGCTTCGGTACCCTGGACTGACCCGAGATAGGAGAGCTGCATCGCGCGGCCAACGACCGCGGCTTGGGTTTCCGCTTTCTGCTTCAGTTGTTGTTCGTCGTCTTCTTTGTCTGCTTTGGCGTCATCGTCAGCGACCTGATCGAGTGCATCGGCGATTTTGGGCTTGCGGTCGAGCATTTTGTCCTGCTCTTCCTCGTCAAGCGCCATCCCCGGAACAAGCTGCCCGCGAGAGGCTTTATCCACCACGTCTATGATCGCATCGGCAAGGATATCGACATTTTTCCGAAACCCCTGCACGTCGCCTGCGTCCACCGGATAGTATAGTGGTTCCTTCAAGCCCGGAAACGAGGTTAAGCTTCGATACTGACCTTCCGCGCGCGCATGATCGGTCGCATTTTCCGGCGTTTTCAAATGGACCGCGTAGGTCGCGATCCCCTTGTCCACCGCGCGTTCATTCACCTGCGCGGTACTGATGCCGGTTGAGGAATATCGGTGTGACCCTTCGCGCGATGAAACATCGCTGATAAAGATGACGTAGCGCCCACCGAACTCGGACCAATCAACTTCATCAATCGCAGTCATCATCCCCGCGATCCCGTCTTCTTCATTTGTGCGGGTGGAAACGGGAGATGCGCTAAGTGATTTCGCAAGCTCTATGAAGCGTTTGCTATCCCCCTTCGCATTGGGTTTAACAAAAATCCGTGTCAGATAATCAACGCCGCTGACTGCTTTAGGATCGTCGCGGTAGCCGATTAATCCAAAACGCACCTTGTCTTCGATGCCGGCCTGTTCGATCCGATTATAGACTTGCAGAACGGCTTCGCGCGTCTGTTCAATGTAGGCCTGCATCGAACTTGATGCGTCGATAACAAACACAATTGCCGCGTTAAAACCTTCGATGCCCTCATTGATCCTTGCCGATTGTTGCGGCACGGGTGGCGTGGGATCGGGAACGTCATCGCTCTTTTCAAGCGCGGAGTCCTCAGCCTTCGCCGTCACCGACGCGATCTCAACGCTCGTCACCCGGTGGCGGCTGGGAAGAACAACAAGGTTGGCATCTAATATGGGCAGCAGGTAAAACTGTTTTTGAATATCAACAAATTGATCGGGTTCCTTGGCGATGACCGGAGAGGTCGGGGATAGCCCGTCAGCACTAATTTTGGCCCGGATCGCGGCGATTTCAGCTTTGAGATTATCCGCTTCAGTCAGATCAAGCAGCGAGTCCTCATCGCGGAAGAAAAGCACCGGCTCGCGCCCTGCCGGGTTGGCAAAACTGAGAACAAGGCTCTGTTTCCACTCAATTGTCTGCGCCTCAGCCACATAGCCTTTTATCGTGCCACGCGGGTTCGGTCCGACTTCGAGAAAGCTCGTTCCTCCCTCTTTGACCCGGCCATAGACGTACAGCACGCTCAGGACGTCAATCGGTTCGCCGTCTTTCTGGCCGGGTGCCGCTACCAGCTCCGCCGACGGACGGGTGAGCACGCGCTGATAGAGCGTTGATTTGCCATCCATCAGTAGGGGTTTGCGATCGAACTGCGCAGCTGATGGCGATGTCGCCGCGATCATGAGCGCCATCAGGGCAAAAACCGCTCCAAAGCGTCTCCTCATCAAAGTACGAACCTTCATCCGGCATACCCTTTCGACAGAAAACCAAAAGCGATAAATTGCTGTGTTCATAGCGTTTTCAAAAAGGCCTTCGCGTCTTCATGGCCTTGATCCGCCGACTTTTCGAGCCAACGGATGCCCTCTTCCGTTACCCGCGGGCCATAAATCGCGCCCGAGAGCAGGAGTTTGCCCAACCGATATTGCGCCTCCGCATCCCCTGATTTGGCGGCCTGTTCGTAAAAAACGCTTGCCCGTTCCGGGTTCGGGCCAGAAAAAGGGCTCTTCGTTGCATCATAGGTCGCGGGATCATACATGCGGGCAATCGCTTTTGCCGCATCGATTGAACCGTTTCGCGCCGCGCGCCGATACAGCAGCAAAGCCAGATCGGGTCGACCATTTGCAAGATAACGATCCCCTTCCTTTGAGGCATCGGGAGCCGAAGGATTGGTTCCGAGGAAGTCCTGCATGCTGGCTTCATCGAGCACATTCGCCCCTTGCGGATTATCGACCTGCGCGAAATCACGACCCGGCCCGTCAGCGGTGTCATCCTCGGCGATCTCATCACTGTCCTCGCCCAGGGTCAGATAAAAATAGGCCCCGGCCCCGCCTACGCCCAACAGCAGAACCAGCGAAAACACCACCGGCATCAGCCACCCCCCACGCTTTTTCGCGGGCTCTTCGGTTTGGAGAGGTGTGCCGAAATCAACCGGTTCGTCGATATCGTCGATGACCGGTTCCGTTTCCAAAACCGGAGGTGCCGGGTCTGGCGCTGCAACGGGTTCGGGTTCAGGAACGGGTTCCGGCTCGACAACCGGTTCGGGCTCAACCGGGGGAGGGGGCGCGGTTTCTGGCTCAGCATATTGCCGCTCGATATTTTGGAAGCCGCTGTAATTCACTGACGGCATACGAATTGTGGTCGGCCAGGATAGGCGGGCATCCGTTTGCTGCCCTTTGCCGCGAAGGCTGACCTTGATATTCCCCACATTCGCCAACAGCGCAGTGAGCGGCATGCCCATATAAATCGTACCATCACCCCCTACGCCTTCCACAGCGGCCGGAGTGAACCAGTGCTGGTGGTCAACCCACCC
>JBCDDR010000256.1:0-3180 GCA_039180205.1 Pseudomonadota bacterium
ATTCCGACGTGGTTTTGGGTATCGACCACTATGTTTTCGAAGAACAACTGGAAATCGCCAAGGAAGATAAGGGCGTTCTCCTTGATACCGAGCTTGGTGCCGAAGATCTGGAACGCCTCGTTGCGATTTATAAGTCAAAGGTCGAGGCGGAAATCGGTCGTGCCTTCCCCCAGGACGTGAATGAACAGCTGTGGGGGGCGATTGCCGCTGTTTTTGATAGCTGGCAGACCGAACGCGCCCGCGTCTACCGACGTCTCAATGACATCCCCGAAGAATGGGGAACCGCGGTGAATGTGCAGGCGATGGTATTCGGCAACATGGGCGAGACCTCTGCCACAGGGGTGAGCTTTACCCGCGATCCTTCGACCGGTGTGAACGAATATTATGGTGAATATCTCATCAACGCGCAGGGAGAAGACGTTGTTGCGGGGATCCGTACACCACAATATCTGACCAGGGCCGCGCGAGCCAAGGCGGGCGTTGATGCGCTCTCGATGGAAGAGGCCATGCCCGAGGTATTCGGCGAACTCACGCGTGTTTTCGACCAGCTCGAGCGCCATTATCGCGATATGCAGGATATCGAGTTTACCGTTCAGCGTGGTAAGCTTTGGCTGTTACAAACCCGATCGGGCAAACGCACGGCAAAGGCCGCGCTCAAGATCGCGGTGGATTTGGTGGAAGCTGGCATTCTTTCGCCCGACGAGGCCGTGATGCGCGTCGATGCGCAAGCGCTCGATCAGCTTTTGCACCCCATGCTCGATCCGGATGCCGAACGCGATGTGATCGTGTCAGGCTTACCCGCCTCACCAGGAGCGGCGAGTGGTGTTGTGGTTTTCGATTCAGATGAGGCTGCCCAACTCGCCAGCGATGGGGCGGATGTCATCCTCGTGCGGACCGAAACTTCGCCTGAAGACATCCACGGGATGCATGCCGCCCGTGCGATCTTAACGGCGCGGGGGGGTATGACGAGCCATGCCGCAGTGGTTGCCCGCGGTATGGGACGCCCTTGTGTTTCCGGTGCGGGGAGCCTGCGCATTGACGAGGAAGCGGGACATTTCTCGGTTCTGGGTCGTGAGGTTAAGGCGGGCGAGACCATAACTGTTGACGGGGCCACGGGCGAAGTGATGCTGGGTGAGATCCCAACCTTAAAGCCGGAGCTTTCAGGCGATTTTGCCAAACTGATGGCGTTTGCTGATGATCGTAGACGGCTCGCTGTGCGCACCAATGCGGAAACCCCAAATGACGTGAAAATGGCACGCGAGTTCGGTGCCGAAGGCATTGGACTTTGCCGCACTGAACACATGTTTTTCGATGCGGCGCGCATAACCAATGTCCGCCGGATGATTCTGGCCGAAACCGAGATTGAGCGTCGGGCGGCACTCGAGGAGCTGTTGCCTGTCCAGCGTGATGATTTTCGGGAGATTTTTGAGATCATGGCCGGATACCCGGTCACCATCCGGTTGCTCGATCCGCCGTTACATGAGTTTTTGCCCCATGGCGATGATGAGATTGTCCAGGTGGCAGAGACCTTGAGCGTTGATGCAGGAGAGCTGAGGCGCCGGGTTGATGAACTGCATGAATTTAACCCCATGCTGGGGCATCGTGGCTGCCGCCTTGGTATTTCCTACCCCGAGATTTACGAGATGCAGGCGCGGGCAATTTTTGAGGCGGCGCTTGAGGTTGCGGCGAAGGGCGGCGCGGCGGTCCTACCCGAAGTGATGATACCGCTTGTTGGCGCGCGGCGTGAGCTTGAGATTTTGCGCGCCCTCGTCGATGATACCGCTCAGTCGGTTTTTGCAGAGAAAAAACAAGAGATTGAGTATCTGGTCGGGACGATGATCGAGCTGCCGCGTGCGGCCCTGCGCGCCGAGCAGATCGCGGAACACGCGCAGTTTTTCTCGTTTGGCACCAACGATTTGACACAGACCACACTGGGGATTAGCCGCGATGATGCGGGTCGTTTCCTTTCGCATTATGTCGAACGCGGAATTTATGCGAAAGACCCATTTGTTTCGATTGATGAAAATGGCGTGGGTGAACTTGTGCGGATTGCAACCACGCGCGGCCGGATTGCGCGCGAAACCCTAAAGCTCGGCATTTGTGGGGAGCACGGAGGAGATCCGGACTCGATCCATTTCTGCGAGTCAATCCAGCTCGACTATGTGTCGTGTTCACCCTACCGTGTCCCGATTGCCCGGCTGGCCGCGGCTCAGGCAGCACTCGCCCGTTCGCATGGATGAGCAGCAGAGTTGAGCGCACCATCGGAAGGCATCCTTACCCTCGAGGGGTTGAAAGCAGCCTGTCTCGCGGGCAAAAAGGCAGTGATCTCACAGGCGCTGACCGCGCTAGAGGTCAAGGCGGAAAACCCGTCCGTTTTGGCGCTGCTCGATGAGGCGAGGTCCAATATGGAGGGGCGTATTGTAGGCCTCACCGGGCCGCCCGGCGTCGGGAAATCCTCGTTATCAAAAGAGCTGATCGCGGCGTGGCGCAAAGACGGGAAAACGGTGGCGGTCATCGCCGTCGATCCCTCATCGCGGTTGAGCGGCGGAGCGCTTTTGGGAGACCGCATCCGGTTGGCGGGTAAATCTGACGATGCTGGCGTTTTCATTCGGTCGATGGCGGCGCGCAAACGGCTCGGCGGGGTGGCGGATATCGCATTTCCGGCGGCGACACTTCTCGCGGCACTTTATGATATCGTACTTATCGAAACCGTTGGGGTCGGCCAGAGCGAGGCGGATGTCGCGATGATCGCGGATGTGGTTGTTTTTTGCGTCCAGCCCGCCGCTGGCGATAGCTTACAATTCATGAAGGCCGGCGTGATGGAGCTGCCGGATGTTTTCGTTGTCACGAAAGCGGATCTCGGCGCGCTCGCCAACCAGGCCCGTGCGGAACTTGAAGGGGCTCTTGGTCTGATTTTGGGAAGAGCCGCGCTCCCGCCGATACTCTCTGTTTCAGCACGAAAAGGGATTGGGATCAAAAACGTGATCGAGGCGATCTCTGCGATCGACGAAGTCCCTGATCGGCGCGCCAGTCAATTGACAAGCTGGGCGGAGGACCGGGTAACCGACCTTTTTGGACGCGTTGGCTGGGATCAGGTCTCGAACGCGTTTCCGGAAGGAGGGGTTTGGGTTTTAAGGCCGTTTAGCCATCTCGCGAACGTCAAAAACCGGCTTTATCCGG
>JBCDDR010000257.1:0-3178 GCA_039180205.1 Pseudomonadota bacterium
CTGCCACAGCCGATCGCCCAGAGTGCCAGAACCGAAAGAATATGGAAAAAGCTGACGCCGCCGTTGAGCTCGTAAATGAAAAAGCCCGAGATTGAGACGGTAAACATGGATGCCGCATACATCCGCCCCAGGTGGCGATGGTATCGGTTACCTTTGCGGCGTCCGAAAATCGCGGTGCCGAGTGCGAGGGCGATGATCGCTGCCGCGGCGTGTATTGTAATGATCATAGTCAACTCCTCCAAGCGCCATATGGCGCGCTCGATCAACGGCGTGCGGCCCGCATATGGCTTAAGTCGGGGGTATCAAGGCAGCCAACCGCTCGACATAGTCACTGAAGGCCGCCAGACCGCGGGGGGTCAGCTGACAAAGGGTCTGTGGCCTGCGACCTGAAAAGCGTTTTTCGATTGCAACATATTGGGCATCTTCA
Organism: Pseudomonadota bacterium; assembly: GCA_039180205.1. GTDB lineage: Bacteria > Pseudomonadota > Alphaproteobacteria > Sphingomonadales > JBCDDR01 > JBCDDR01. The sequence goes on from JBCDDR010000257.1 coordinate 428, forward strand.
AGTTTCGTGAGATGGGCCGAGAGATTGCCATCGGTCACGTCGAGCGCCTGCTTAATCTCGGTGAAGTCGCGTGTTGCGCCATCGGCGAGGTATGACATGATTGCCAGTCGCACGCGGCTGTGGATCAAATCATCAAGGCGGCGATAGTCATACTTGCCCATGCGGTTTACCCCTGTCCCTGATCCTGGCCATAGGTCACAGATTGCGCAGTATGATTTTGCGGCGTGGGGAGCCCACCGCTCACACGGGCGCGTTCGATCAACAAGCCGGGCATTACGATCAGCAGGCCATCGGCGGCGGCCATGATGAGGAGAACGGACCTGTCAATCACCGCGAGCTGGGAGACATAAATAGCGAATGCAAGCCAGCCGAAACTAACCGCTGAGATCCAGCGTATTCCGGAAAGATGGCCTGTCATAAAAGTAGCGACCCACATCGTTGAGGATACCATCAGCAGCTGCGATCTGGCACCAATGGTATCGAATAGTTGCGCAGCAACGAACATCGTCAACGCGCCGATGCCGACGGTCGCCCAAAGGCCGGCAAACAGGCGCTCCACCGATTGTCGGCCCGTATTGACGTCACAAGGGGTCGCGCCGGCATATTCTCGCCTGGAAATCTGGTGGCTCACCAACCAGCCTAGCCCAACCATCAGCGGCCACAAAAAACTGCCGTATCGCGCAGCGCTGGTGCCAAGAACCGCATAATGCGCAAGGCACGTCGATCCGGTGATAAGGCCCCATGATACAAGATGAAGCCCGCTTAAACCGATGATTGCCCGACTTTTTTCCATCACTGTGCGGATGAAGGCGAGGTCGCGCTGGGCAATTTCGACCCGATCGGGCACTTCGAGCGAAGGCCGGTCGGTACCGTCCAGCGGATTAAGAGCGTCATTGTCCTTGGGTGACTGATAGGTCACACACGCGTCTCCTCGTCGCCGGCGGCCCGGTCTCACCGTCTTCCCCGACCGACATCAATGGCCGATATCACAATCAACAAACTACTTTGTAAAGCAAAGTCATTTGAAATTCAAGTCGTACATGCAAAAACCCCGACACAAGCAGCGGCAGATCGGTTGATTAGAGAGGGGGAGCCGCGGATTGAAGCGCATACATCGCTTTTGCCCATTCTTGTCCCAGGCTGATGTAGCCTGCGGTGGTCAGGTGGATACCATCCTCCTGAATGGGGTAGCGATCCGCCTTCACGAGTGCGGCGTGCGGCAGCGAGATTTCTGCCTGTGCGCGTTTCACATAGCTCCAGTAGCGATACCCTGAACGCCGTCTTTTGCGCTTATCTGAAACCGTGGCAATTTGAGTGAATACGATCGGAAGATCGGTTTGTGCGCCGCCCGAAACATCGGTCCGGAGATGGTTTATCAGCTCGACAAAGTGATCATCGAACGATCGGGCGCTCTTGCGTTCATGGCTATCTGTTTCACCGAGGTAAAAGACGATCCCACGCAGTGTGCCCATTGCCTGGGCCGCCTTTACCCGGTTCATACACCAGCCATAAAGTGATCGATCGTTCGTCGACCGCCGCCAGTCGCGCAGGTTTGAACCCTGGCGCGCGCAGGGAATTAACCCGATTGGCTGGTCAGGTGCCAAAGCATGCATGGCAACCCCAAAGGATAAGATGGGGCCAGCCAGAGGTTCCTCATCCCACCAGGCTTCGTGGCGCTTTTCGCCAACCGGTAAGTCAATGGGTTCGCGCGCGGGTTCCCATACACCTGCGTTGGTAAAGTTCCAGATGTTCGGCTGCTCTCCGTTTATGGCGGGAGGCCAGGGGGTTGGCAGCTCCTCAAGGGGGCCGCGCCCGGACATGTTCGATTGTCCAATGAAAATATAAAGCGCCAGGTGATCAGGCGTCGATGCAAGCGCCCGTTCATCTGCGGAAACTTGGCTTATGAAGGCGAGCGACAGTGAAAGCGCCGCTAAAATGGGGTGGGTGCTCCAAAACCATGCGGCATTCACGATCCTGAGCGTGCGCTCGAACATGCTTTGGGAATCAGCTGCCAGATGGATTGATGTCGAGAAGTTCTACATCAAAAACAAGTACCGAATTTGGGATAATCACCTCGCTGCGTTTCCGCGCTCCGTATGCGAGTTCGGACGGGATGAAAAAGCGATACTTTGACCCCACCGACATAAGCTGAACCCCTTCGGTCCATCCGGGAATGACGCGGTTGAGTGGAAATACCGCAGGTTCACCACGCTTGTAGCTGCTGTCAAATTCGGTGCCTGTGAACAACGTCCCCTGATAATGAACCTTCACCATATCCGTTGCTTTGGGTTTGGGACCTTCTGCATTGGTCAAAATCTCGTATTGAAGTCCCGATGGTGTGATCTGAACGCCATCCCTTTTCGCATTCTTCGTCAAAAAGGCTTCTCCCTCAGCAATCCAGGCTTCATTAGGAGCCTTCGGTTCGCTGCAGGCGGCAACGAGGCCGCAGAGGGCGACAAGGATCGCGCGGATCGAGATCTTGGGTAGGCTCAGGGTTTTGGAACGTGCGTGGGGTGCGATGGGTCGTCTCCCTATTCAATTTTGGTGCCGCGTGCGAGGCAGCCTTTGTGGGGCATGGTTTAACCGAGCATCTGCCAAAGCTCAATCGTCTTTCGTTTTCTCAAAACGGATTGCATTGCTCCAGGTGTGCTTGATGTTGACAGCGGCCCCCAATTCAGGGCATTGGGCACCGGAAGCCGCATTAGCTCAGGTGGTAGAGCATCTCATTCGTAATGAGGGGGTCGCTGGTTC
>JBCDDR010000258.1:0-3083 GCA_039180205.1 Pseudomonadota bacterium
ATTCTTATCTGGGGCTGGTCAGTGCGGGCGGTTCGCAACTGATCACAGAGTTGACGTTCCCGAGCTGGCCCGTCGCGATCCTGTCGATCGGTGGCGTGATCGGTCTCATTTCCTATTTGATGTCGATACCGATCAAGAGGTTAGAGGCACCTGTTCTCAAGCGCTACGGCGTGGATATGGCGCAATTTCAAAAGGGCAAAGCGCCCGCAGAATAGGCGATTAGAGGCTGAGAAAGCGCCCGCGATGAAATACCAGATGACTGGTATCGCCACCGCTGAACCGGATGACTTCACCCACGATGATATCATGATCCCCCCCGGGGTAGACAAAACGGGTCTCACAATCAAAACGCGCCGCGGCATTCTTGACAAACGGCAAACCGTTTTCGGCAATCGTCAGGTCATCTTGAAATTTATCGACACCCGAGCGCGCAAAATGCAGCGCGACATCTTCCTGATCGGCGCTGAGAAGGCTGATGCCGAACCTTTGTGACCGTGCGAAGATTGTCGCTGACGGGGTTTCAAGCCCAACACTCCACAAAACCAGCGGTGGTTCGAGACTTACCGAGGAAAACGAATTTGCGGTGAGGCCAATCGGACCGTCGGGGCCAAGCGCCGTGATCACGCAGACACCCGTCGCAAACTGACCCAGCGCATCACGGAATGCACGTGGACCGCCACCATCCGCTGCCGATTTTTGAGGCGATCTCCAATCATCTTCATAGCCATTATCCAAATCCGAGGCGGTCGATGGGGCTGCGGTAGGCATACATAGGTCTTTCAGTGAATGGTTCGGGCGGCGCTTTTGCCCGGCGTAATCCACGATCCGAGGGATATCTGTCGGCGTGACGGCACCTTGGTCGTAGCTGACACATAAGCGGATTGCGCAAGGCATCAAGCTCGAATTCGCATCGCTTGAACGAGTGTCTTATTTTGCGGGGTTGCCCACGACTAGCCTTGGGGCTGATCGGTGTTACTGATGAGGCGCTCGATGAACATGTGCGCGGCGGAAAATTGAAAGAGGCGGTTTGCCCGGCGCTTAAATCCGTGACCTTCGTTTTCGGCGAAGATTGTCCACGGTTTGCCCCCTTCCTCCTCTACTGCGGAGATGAGCGCCCGTGCCTCCGATATCGGAACGCGCGGATCGTTGGCCCCATGGATGACCATCAACGGCGACCGTAAACGGCGCGCGTTCGTCAATGGGGAAATCCGGGTGAGGAACTGTCGCATTCTTGGATTGCGCTCATCGCCATATTCGATCCGCCTCAAGTCCTGTCGATAGGGCTTGGTTTGTTCAAGAAACGTGACAAAGTTCGCGATACCGACCGAGCTGATGACCCCTTTCACCCGTTCTGGTACGCGGATCGCCGTGGCAAGGGCAACATAGCCCCCATAGGAACCCCCACGGATCACTACACGGGTCTCATCAAGCCGCGGATCCTTTTCGATCCATTCGAGCAACGCGACAACATCGGAGATTGAATTCTGCCTGAGCGGCCCGTCATCAAGATGGGTAAAGCGGCGACCATATCCTGTCGACCCGCGGATGTTGGGGGTAACCACGGCCACCCCCAAATCGCCGATCAAATGGCGGTAGATAATTGAGTGGCCTGGCCGACTTTGCGCTTCCGGGCCACCATGAATATGGATCACCACCGGAAACGGTCCCTTGCCCTCGGGATGATGCAGGAAAGCATGGATGTCTTCCCGCTTGCCATCCTGATCGGGGAAACTCAGATATCGAAATGCCGAGGAAACGATCGGTCGCTCGCGCGCGGCCACGGACTCATCCTCGGGGTTTGTCCATCGGGTCAGCTCTCCGCCATCCCAACCGAAAGAAAACACCTGTGGACGTGCCGTCAATTGCTCGGCCGTGAAAGCAAACTGATTACCGTCCGGTGAAAACCCTGAGGGCCCGACCACACTCATAGGGGGGAGGTCAAACGTCCGGCGGGTATCGGTTTTCAGATCGATGCCGAAGAGGGCCGCAACCCCTTCAACATTCATCACCGCGACGAGCCGCTGTCCGTCCTGCGACAGGAAAAATTGATCGACATCACCGCTTATTCCATCGAGCATCGCCGTCGCTGTTCCCGTTTTTCGATCATAGCGATAGAGCGAGACGAATTCGCGGTTATGGTTCCCTGTCCAGAAAATAAAGCGACTGTCCGCGGCAAACTTCGCCTGGCGGAAGCCACCACTCGACAGGGGTGGACCAATCGGCACGCGGATCCCGGTTTCAACATCGACAAGCGCAAGCCTGCTCTGGTCAATCGACTGATATTCAAGGATCAACAGAGTTGTTTCGTCCGTCGACCAATCGACCGGCACCCAGGCCCCTTGATCCTGAAACACGACGCGGGTTTCGTTTGTCTTCAGATTATTTGTCAAAATGCCCCACGGGTGTTCGGGGTGAAAGGCCTGGGAAAAGGCAATTCGCGTGCCGCTCGGCGAAAGCCGGATCGACGAAGCGCGCGTTCCCTCGGGCGTTCGGGCGTCGAGAATTTCCCCATCAAGGTCTGAACGTAAGATTTGAAAGTCTTCATCGCCATCATCGTCCATCAGGAGGAGAAGGCTCTCATCCTCAGGATTAAACAATGCGCGCGCTACAGGCTGATCAAAATTGCTAATGGCAATGGGATCGGAGCCCGGCGACGGAATTCGATAGAGCTGTCGCGGACCCGATTTGCGCTTGGAGACAATAATCCCCCCATCGGGTAACCAATCGACGAACTGGGATGATGGCAGATCATGTATAGCGGCAATGCGCGCGGTAATCTCGGCCGGGATGGGAGGAACCCGCCGCACATCAAGCGTATTCGGTTGAGCGAGATGACCGGACGCGGTGGTCGCGAAAACGGCTGGTTGCGCTTGGGAAACGACTGTGCGGGATACTGTTAGACATGCAATGCAAACAATCCCGGCGACGACCGATCGAGAGACTGCCCTTGGGCCAGAAACTGTCATATATCGTGGGCTAAGTCGCATACTGATACCCATTCACTGCAGGGGGGGGGGGGGGGGGGTGAGGCAGTGACGTTTGGACGCGTTGAGGCCGGTCCGAGGCCCCAGAGAAGCCGCGCG
>JBCDDR010000259.1:0-3078 GCA_039180205.1 Pseudomonadota bacterium
AGCGCGATGCAGCGCATCGGGTAAGAGCCGCAACGCTGCGGATGGCCAACAGCGGCAAACCCCTAAGGGCTGGGCGCTTTTGGCCGGATCTAGCGTCGCTCGTCCTTGAATATGCATAAGCATGTCCTGCGTCCTCACTTCTTAAATCCGGCCAAAATCGCTCCAGCAGAGTGAACCGGATTACAGAGAAAGTGCTCTAACGCGTTATTTGCTCGTTTCAGACTGCGGCGGGTCAATCGCTGGTGCCGTTCCGCTTCCGCATAAGAGTGGTTGAATATGCGAAAAAGCGCGAAGGTCGCCTCTCAGTGCGCCTCGTCCCAATGCTGGCCAGTGCCGCAATCGATAACGAGCGGAACATCGATGGTAACCGCCGGGGCGGCAGCGTCCGCCATTACGTCGCGGATAATCGGAATGGCGGCGTCGACGCGATCTTCTGGCGCTTCAAATACGAGTTCATCATGCACCTGCAACAGCATTTTTACGTCGCTGAGCCCCGCCTCGGCGAGTGCGCCCGGCATACGGATCATCGCGCGTCGGATGATGTCGGCAGCACTCCCTTGGATCGGGGCGTTGATCGCAGCACGCTCGCTGAACCCGCGTCGCGCCTGATCCTTGGAGTTGATATTCTGGAAATGGGCTCGCCGCCCAAATAGGGTCTCAACATAGCCCTGTTTGCGGCAGAGTGCGATCTGCTCATCCATATAGGTTCGAATGCCGGGGAAACGTTCGAAATATGTGTCGATATAGCGTTTCGCATCGCCGCGCGAAATGTCGAGCTGACGGGCAAGGCCGAAGGCGGAAATCCCATAAATGATGCCGAAGTTGATCGCTTTCGCCCGTCGGCGCACGATCGGATCCATACCCTCAATCGGCACATCGAACACTTCTGAAGCTGTCATCGCGTGGATGTCTTGCCCCTCGGCGAATGCGGTTTTGAGACTTTCCATGTCCGCGATATGCGCCAGCAGGCGCAGCTCGATCTGGCTATAGTCAGCTGCGATCAACACATGCCCGGGCTCGGGCACGAACGCCTGGCGGATCCGACGGCCCTCTTCGGTGCGGATTGGGATATTCTGCAAATTCGGGTCGTTTGATGAGAGCCGTCCGGTCGACGTCGACGCCATATGGTAGCTTGTATGCACCCGACCTGTCTGAGGGTTGATCTGGTTTTGCAACGCATCGGCATAGGTGGATTTCAGTTTAGCAAGCTGACGCCATTCCAGGATGCGCCGGGGAAGTTCGTGCCCTGTTTCCGCAAGTTTTTCGAGGATTTCAGCACCCGTTGCGTAGGCCCCGGTCTTGGTCTTTTTGGGCTTGGGCTCAAGGTCGAGCTTTTCAAAAAGGATTTCCGACATTTGCTTGGGCGAACCAATGTTGAACGGCTCCCCGGCAAGTTCATGGATATCCGCTTCAAGCGCGCCCATACGCTGGGCGAATTCCCCAGATAGCCGTGAAAGTACCTGGCGATCGACCTTGATACCCGCGCGTTCCATATCCACCAAAACTGGTGCAAGCGGTCGTTCGAGCCGTTCATAGACGCGCGTCACATGCTCTTGTGCCAACCTCGGCTTGAGAAGGCGATACAGCCGCGCTGTCACGTCGGCATCTTCGGCGGCATAGGGAACCGCATCTTCTAGCGGGATTTTATCGAAGGTAAGCTGTTTTTTGCCGGTACCCGCAATGTCCTTAAAGGCGATCGTCTTGTGCGCCAGATGCCGCTCCGCCAGATCATCCATACCGTGGCCGCCACGTCCCGCGTCAAGCGCGTATGATATCAGCATGGTGTCGGCAATCGGGGTGAGCTTCACGTCATAATTCGCCAGTACCGCCATATCATATTTCAGATTCTGCCCGATTTTGAGCACCGCAGGATCATTCAACAATGGTTTCAGTCGGTCGAGCACCTCATCGCGAGGCAACTGTTCGGGGGCTGCCCCGTCAAGAGCCAGTCCGTCGCCATCGCTACCCGTGTGCGCAAGCGGAATATAACATGCCTCACCCGGGCCAAGCGCGAGCGCGATGCCAACGAGTTCCGCCTCCATGGGGTCGAGAGATGTGGTTTCGGTATCAATCGTGAGTTCGAACCGGTCGCGCGCGCGGGCGATCCAGTCGTCGAACGCTTCCCAGGTCGTCACACATTCGTAGGCAGAGCGATCGATCGGTGCGTTATCGCCGTTGCTTTCCGGGGAGCCCGCTTCGTGAGCGCGCGCCTCAGGTTGGTCGGCGAGCATCTTCGCTTTGAGCGAATGAAACCCCTGATCATCGAGAAATGCGAGTAGCGGCGCGGGTTCTTGCGGGCGAACGGTAAGATCATCAAGCCCCAGTTCAAGATCGACATCCTGTTTCAACCGCACGAGGTCGCGCGAGAGGCGGGCCTGATCTGCAAATTCAATCAGGTTTTCCCGGCGCTTATTTTTTTTGATCTCGCCAGCTCTGTCCAAAAGCGTATCGAGATCACCGTATTCATTGATGAGCTGAGCCGCGGTTTTGATGCCAATGCCAGGCACCCCCGGGACATTATCAACCGAATCACCGGCAAGGGCCTGCACATCGACCACTCGTTCAGGCTCAACACCGAATTTTTCAAGAACGGCATCATGGCCGAGTCGCACGTTTTTCATGGTGTCGAACATGGACACCTGATCATCGATCAATTGCATCAGGTCTTTATCAGATGAAACGATGGTGACCTTGAACCCATCAGCCGCCGCCCGCCGGGCATAGGTGGCGATAATGTCGTCGGCCTCAAACCCAAGCATTTCTATACAGGGGACTGAAAAGCCTTTGACCGCCTCGCGAATCAACGGGAATTGCGGAACCAAGTCATCGGGCGGCGGTGGGCGATTCGCTTTGTAATCGGCATATATGTCGTTGCGGAACGATTCCTTTGCGGCATCGAGAATAACCGCGAAATGGCTCGGCTTGTCGCCTTCACCAACATCCTGCAGCAGCTTAAACAGCATGGTTGTGAAGCCAAAAACGGCGTTGACCGGGGTGCCGTCCTTGCGGGTGAGGGGCGGCAGCTTGTGGTAGGCGCGAAAGATATAGGCTGACCCGTCAACCAGATAAAGGTGTTTC
>JBCDDR010000260.1:0-3069 GCA_039180205.1 Pseudomonadota bacterium
ACTTATCGTATCTGTAAGGAATGACGATGGAAAAGATGGCTTCTATTGGTACTCATCTGAAGTGGGGTATGAGGAACTTTTGATAGAAGGAGATGAAATCCTACCCGGTGTGTCTATCAGACCGTCGCCCAATGGACTATCAGTGATTGATGGCCACCTAATTTTCACCAGACAGGCAACTGTCGAATCTGTTGATAGTGCCCGGGCTCTGTTCTCTCTTGATCTCGAGACAGGTGATATAGTGGAACATGCGAGGCGAGGCGATGTTCTTGAGCGGACTGAGGTGCCAGTATCTTCTCTGGGTACAAGTTTTGCGACAGCTGGAAATAACAATACTTTCATGACTATGCATCATTTAGAGCATGATTTCCTTAGTGGTGAAGGTCCTATCTCTGCATTGGTAGAACACCGTTTTGACGGCAGCGCTGATACCCTTGTCTCACCTTCAGATTTCTCTGGCGATACGCAAGCGGGATGGATCATTCAATTTGATGCTTCTGAAGAGGGCTATGCTGCCTTTTCGCGCGTTGAAGAAGTCGGGGGCCCTTTAACGACGACCGTTCTTTACCTAGTAGATCCCTCAGGCAATGTTTTTGAGATTGCGCACTCACTGAATACGTTCTTCGACAATGCGCCTGTCGACTTCGATTTCTTCTCGTTCGAATTCCTTGCGCTCCAAGACGATGGGCTGTCTTTTACAGCGTATTGGCAGGACCCAACGGACGAATCATTTGTTGGCAAAGCTACTGGCTCTCTTTCGACGATCTACCCTCGCTGGTTGCAGATATTCCCGCGCCGGGGGCGCTGGCGTTGATGCCAGTGGGTTTGATAGCGCTTGGCATCGCACGGCGCAGGCGGCGGTTGGCGCTCAACTAAGCTAACTCGGGCGCGCTAGCAGGCGCTAAAATCATCAGACCCCGTCCCTCATAGCTGAGCGGGCGGGGTTTTTGCGTTATGGCCAAGCGTGAAGCGTATGCGACGCCGGTTGGAGCGACACCGTTAGTTGCTGTCACGCGTTGGCGCAATCGACCTTGGCCGGCCGGAGCAAGGCGGGGCGCATCCCCTAATTTTGCCGTAACAGTGCCCTTGATTTCATGCTAACTCTGAATTTTGATATCTGTCAGGGGGAGCAGACCATGTTCAAAATACGCACGCAATTTCCGATGTCCAAAACCCTTATCGTGGCGCTCGTTGCCGGCGGGCTTGTGGTTTCAGCCTGCGGGTCGGAAGAGGGCGGCACCGACGCCGCCGATATCTCAGCAAAGTCATCCAGCAGTGAAATCGGTACGGCCTATATCTCCGAATTGAGCCAGATTGCCGATGCCCTGGAAAGCATTGAAACCGAAGCGGACGCAGAGCGTGTGGCTGGCGCCATTCAGTCTGCGACAGTGAAGCTCAACCAGATGAACAAAACGCTGGAAGGGGAGATGTCAGCAATCAAAATGATGCAATTGATGCGCACGAATGGTCAGCAATTTATTCAGGTACAGCAACGGATTTCCTCGGCGATGACGAACCTCGCGCAAACCAATCCCGAGCTTTTGCAAATCATCAGCCGCGAGATGGATAACCTGCCCGAAATCAATTAGCGACACGTCTTTGCATTGACTGGGGACAGCTCGCCGGTCTGTACTTTGTGATGACCATGGGTGCTGTGGCCTCGCTTGCTTCGAAACCAAAATACCTCACGCGAATGTGGTTTCCGTTGCTTCATTCGATGCCGTAGCCTTCGCTCAGAATGAATCGTGGGGGAGATGGTCTATGGAACTCAATCTGGTAGCAGTCGGTCTGTATTCGGTTGCCGGGCTCGGCGGCATGATTATGGCCATTCGTGCATTTGGTGGCCAGGGGTCTCCCACTGCATTAGCGGTTCTGCACCTGCTTTTCGCACTCGCGGGCGCGGGGACATTGTACGCCTACATCTCCTCAGGTGACGTTGATCAGAAATATACGATTGCGCTGGGGCTTTATGGCGCGGCAGCGCTCGGTGGATTATTCCTGGGCAGTTTCCGATTCCGCAAGGATGGCAAAATGCCACCGAACGCGATTGTTGGTGTGCATGCGCTCGTCGCCGTCGCGGGAACATTCGTTTTGGTGACCGCCGTGTTCGCATGATCGAGGCGAGGCGAACAAAACAGCTCTGCCGCCGTTGTGGATAACGACACGGGTTTCATATCCGGTGATTTGTTTTGCGCCGCAGCATAAATGGGTTCTGCACAGAGATAGCTTGTGGTAGGCCTTAGGACGAAATTCCGCTGCCCTCGGACACCTTTCGCTCCGGATCGATTGATGTGAGCGAAACGCCCGGTCAATGACCAGTGAAATCGCAGGCTGCGTGGTCCCCTTTCTCGAACCGAATTACGAAAGCACCCATTATGCGCGCAACGCTCGCGGCCTTTGTCGATCGCCTCCCTCGCGGAACATCCATACCCGGCGTGCGCGACCTCAGCTTTTCGGGCATTCGGATAGAGGTTCTGGCTGGGTTGACCGTCGCGCTCGCACTCGTGCCTGAAGCCGTTGCCTTCGCCTTTGTTGCGGGGGTGCCGCCGCTTGTGGGCCTCCACGCGGCATTTCTTGTCGGGCTGATTACCGCGGTTATCGGCGGTCGCCCAGGCATGATCTCGGGCGCCACCGGCGCGCTTGCGGTGGTCATGGTGGCGCTCGTTGCGCAACATGGGATCGAGTATCTTTTCGCCACGGTGATCCTGATGGGTATTTTTCAACTGTTGGCGGGGATTTTTCGGCTCGGCAAGTTTATTCGGCTCGTCCCCCACCCAGTGATGCTGGGCTTTGTGAACGGGCTTGCGATTGTTATTTTTCTGGCTCAACTCGGCCAGTTCAAAATCCCGGCGGCGGCGGGCGAACCGGCAACCTGGATGACCGGCGCCCCGCTTATCCTGATGATGGGGTTGGTGGTGCTGACAATGGCGATTATCTGGTTCACGCCCAAGGTGACGAAGCTGATTCCAGCACCGCTCGCTGGGATCGGAATTGTCGCCGCTCTTGTCATCGTTTTTGGGCTCGAAGTTCCGCGCGTGGGCGACCTCGCGTCAATCAAAGGGGGCTTGC
>JBCDDR010000261.1:0-3046 GCA_039180205.1 Pseudomonadota bacterium
CAAAGCCGCGTCAGGCGTCCCGAGCCAAATTGAGCTATAAAGATCAGCACGCGCTCGAGACGTTGCCGGATGAAATCGCGGCGCTGGAAGACAAGATTTCGCGCGCCGAAGCCGCGCTTGCTGACCCTGAGCTTTATGCCCGTGATCCTGAACGGTTTGAAAAACTGACGGCGGCGCTTGGCAGATTGTCGGCCACAAAGGAGACGAAGGAGACCGAGTGGCTCGAGTTGGAAATGAAACGAGAGGAAATGTCCAGTTCAGCGGCAAATGATTGACCGCTCAAGCCCGCTGATGCGCGCGGCAGCGAAGTCATTCGATCCTCCCATTTGGCGCTATTCAATCAGTCCTGGAAAAGCTTCATCATCGCGCGCTGCGCCGGGGGCAACGAGCCCGGCCATTGGCCAGGCGACATAGTCGGCTGAAGAATAGCCCGCGGGACGATGATTGCCGGATAGGCCAACACCGCCGAAGGGAGCTGCGGACGACGCACCATTTGTCGGACGGTTCCAGTTGACGATGCCCGCGCGGATCTCTTGTGAAAACTGCTCATAGAGAGCCCTGTCATCGCTAATCAGGCCAGCGGCGAGGCCAAAGCGCGTGTTATTCGCCTCGGCAAGCGCCGCATTGAAGTCAGCGACACGGATCACTTGGAGAACGGGTCCGAAAATCTCTTCATCGGGGCGATCAGGAACGCGGGTGACATCAATCATACCTGGGGTGACATAGGCGTCGCCAAGCCCGCTTACTTGTGCCGGATGGATCGGATCTGCGCCGCTCTCAATCAGCCGGGTCTGTTGCGAAATGACATGTGCTGCGGCATTCGCGGAGATCAATGGCCCCAGGAAGGGGGCAGGGTCATCTTCGGGTGCGCCGAGCCGCAATCGGGGCAACAAGGCCTTCACCGCCGCAATCACGCGATCACCATCGGCATGAGGCCCAACAATCAAGCGCTTTGCGCAGGTACAGCGCTGCCCGCTCGACAAATAGCATGATCGCGCAATCATCCGCGCCGCCGCATCAGCGTCCGCCACGTTCCAGGCGATGATCGGATTATTGCCGCCAAGTTCCAGCGCCAAAATCTTGTTTGGCTCTCCCGCAAGCGCCCGATGGATGGCAAGTCCCGCGCTGACGCCGCCTGTAAACAAAACGCCTGCCGTTCGCGGATCTTTTATCAGGGTTTCTGCGATTTCGCGGTCGCCATGCACCAGGTTGATCACACCTGGTGGCAACCCTGCTTCCGCCCAGGCGCGCATTACGAATTCCGCGGTGGCGGGCGTGAGTTCACTCGGCTTGAAAACAACTGTATTTCCAGCGATCAAAGCGGGAACGATGTGCCCGTTTGGCAAATGTCCGGGGAAGTTGAACGGGCCGATCACCAGCATCACCCCGTGCGGGCGATACGAAAGCTGGCGCGCACCAAAGGGCATTTCCGCTTCTTCAACGCCCGTGCGGTCATGATAGGCTTTGAGCGATATCGCCGCCTTACCAATCATCGCGCCGACCTCGCCCGCAGCATCCCAGAGCGGTTTCCCGGTTTCCTTGGAAATCAACTTCGCGAGCGCATCTTTGTTCGCGGTCAAACGGTCCGTAAACTTCGTGATGATCTCAACACGGTCGTCGAGCGGCATTTTGCGCCAGGGGTCAAATGCTTGTGCCGCAGCCTCAAGGGCGGCGTCGGCATCCTGAAGATTTGCCATGTGCCCGGTGAAAAACCGCTCTCCCGTTGCCGGCTCTTCGGATGAAAAAGACGCTCCGGACCCTTTGCGCCAGGTGCCATCAATCCAAAGCTCCCCGGTCAACATGATGGAGTTCCTTTCGAGGACAGTCGGTCTGGCCAGGGGGCTTCGCCACCTGCCAGCATCAGCATGATCAGCGCTGCTAGCCGCGCACGTTCTTCGAAACTATCGATCACAGCATACTCGTCCGATGAGTGGATAAAGGCCCCGCGTACGCCCAGGGTATCGACATTAGGCACGCCGTTTGCCGCGAGATTGTTTCCGTCGCAAACGCCGCCGGTTGGCGCCCATTTGATGGGAATGCCAAGCGCGTTCCCGTTCAAGCTGTCAAGTGCCGCGATCACTTTAGCCGCAGCGGTGATGGCGTTGCGCCCTTCATGGAATGAGCGTCCGGCGTGGGCGGCGCGTCCGCGAATGGTGAAGCTATAATGCCCACTGCCCGAGCGCGCCCCTGCGAGCGATCCATCGGGCAGGCAGGGTTCAAAAATCAGGCCGACATCAGCACGTTTCGCCACCTGCTCAAAAGCGTGGGCAGAGGCGTAGGATCCGTTTTCTTCGTCGCTGTTGAGCACAACATTAATGCCCACATCCGGGGCGTATTGGCTTGCCTCAAAACAGCGGATGGCCTCTGCCATCACAGCGATGCCACCCTTCATATCGGCGCATCCGGGGCCGTGAAGCTCACCATTTTTGCGGCGATCGACATTTTGAAACGGGTGGTCGGGCGGAAATACCGTGTCGAGATGCCCGGCGAGCACGATCCGGCGTTCGGTCTGGGGCCGCAAGCTGAACAGCAGCCCAGGTGCTCGGGGGACTTTCCGGCCCTTACCTTGGTCATCAATACTGATTTCATCGGCAGCGGCGAACTCGGTTTGCGCCATGCCGAGATCACGGAAGACGGGCGCGATGGCCTTTGCGACCTCGATATTGCCCGCGACATGCCCGCTACCTGAATTGATGTTTGCCCATTGGGTCGTGCGGTCTACCATGTTTTCGCGCTGCCCGGTGATGGGGGCGAGCGCATCGGTCAGTGCCTTCATTCAAGCCCCCCAAAGCGATCAAGCGCATGACGATCTTACGCGAACGCCTGCAGCCCGGTGATCGCGCGACCCAGGATGAGCGCATGAATATCGTGCGTCCCTTCATAGGTGTTTACGGTTTCCAGGTTCACGGCATGGCGAAGCACATGATATTCCTCAGAAATTCCGGATCCGCCATGAATATCGCGGGCGATGCGGGCGATATCGAGCGCTTTACCGCAGTTATTACGCTTGAGAATAGAAATGGCTTCGGGCGCTGCGATTTTTTGG
>JBCDDR010000262.1:0-3033 GCA_039180205.1 Pseudomonadota bacterium
GACAGCATTACGGGCGACTGGTACGATACCTCTGCCCACCTGCTCTGGATTGGTGACCGGACGAGGTTTGAACATTCCGCGCAGGTTGAATTTCTGCGGGGGGTCGGCAATCCCGTTGCCATGAAAGTTGGCCCTTCAACCGATATCGACGAACTGAAACGGCTCATCGATATTTTGAGCCCCGAAGGTGAAGCGGGGCGGTTGACGCTGATAACGCGGTTTGGGGCCAAAAAGGTGGATGCGATGTTGCCTGCGATTGTGCGGGCTGTAAAAGCCCATGGTGTGCCCGTTGTGTGGTCCTGTGATCCTATGCACGGTAACACCGTCAAAAGCTCTAACGGATTCAAAACGCGTCCGTTCGAGGCGATTCTGGCGGAGGTAAAATCCTGTTTTGCCATTCATCGCGCTGAAGGGACGTATGCCGGCGGCATTCATTGCGAGATGACGGGCCAGAATGTGACCGAATGTACAGGCGGGGCAGAAGCCATTACCGAGGACCGGCTTGGCAAGCGCTATCATACGCATTGTGATCCCCGGCTCAATGCATCGCAATCGCTTGACCTTGCGTTTTTGATCGCTGAAGCATTAAGCGAGGAACGTCAGGCGCTCGCCGCGGAATAGGTGAGTGGCCGAACCAGATCAGCCGGGCGGAACCAGATGACATCGAAATTGACGATTGCGCTTGCGCAGATCGATCCTACCGTTGGTGCGCTCGATCAGAATCGCGAATTGATCCTCAACGCACAACGCGAAGCGGCAGCGCTAGGCGCCGACATCATCGTTTATCCTGAGCTTGTGGTGACTGGCTATCCCCCCGAAGACTTTCTGTTGCGTCCCGGGTTTCAGGCCCAGGCGAAAGCAAGTGTCGCGCAAATTTGTCAGGAAGCCGACGCCAACGGCCCCGCTATGATCATTTCAGCGCCCTGGCCACCGTCGCCGGACGAGATCGCCTTCGACAAAGACGGCCGCTTTCGAAACCGGGTATGGAATGCGCTCCTGGTGATCGATGGCGGTGAGATCATTGCCACCGTGCGTAAGGTTGAGCTGCCGAACTATGGGGTATTCGATGAACAGCGGGTGTTCTTGCCGGGAGATCCGCCGGGGCCTGTTCTCGTGCGCGGGGCGCGGCTTGGGCTGATGACCTGCGAGGATATGTGGTTCCCGCAGGTGAGCGAATGTTTGCAGGAAACCGGCGCGGAAATACTGATCGCGCCCCACGGCTCACCCTTTAGTTCGACCAAAGCGGACGAACGACTCTCGCAGGCCGTTGCCCGGGTTACGGAAACCGATTTGCCTTTTGTGTTTGTCAATCTCGTCGGCGGTCAGGATGAGCTTGCTTTCGATGGCGGGTCATTTGTGCTGAATGCGAACCGGCGTGCGGCGCATCGATTGCCCCACTGGCGGGCGGACCTGCGTCTCACCCATTGGGAAAATACCGATGACGGCTGGGGATGCACACCCGGTGAAATTGTCCCGGAGGAAGACGCCCTGACGGCAGCCTACCATGCGATGTGCATGGGCTTACGCGACTATGTGAACAAGAACCGCTTTCCCGGGATCATCCTGGGGCTTTCCGGCGGGATCGACAGCGCGCTCAGCGCTGCGGTTGCAGTCGACGCATTGGGGGCTGATCGTGTCCGTCCCGTCATGATGCCATCTGAATACACGTCACAGGAAAGTCTCGATGATGCCGCCGACTGCGCGAAGCGGCTCGGTATCGCGCTCGAAACTGTATCCATTCGCGCAGGTGTTGACGCCATGACCGCAAGCCTCTCGGAGGCATTTGAAGGGAAAACGCCGGATACGACCGAAGAAAATATGCAGTCGAGATTGCGCGGTCTGATCCTGATGGCGCTCTCCAACAAGTTTGGCCATATGGTTCTGACAACGGGGAACAAGTCTGAGATGGCGGTCGGCTACGCGACCTTGTACGGCGATATGTGCGGCGGCTATTCGGTGATCAAAGACCTTTATAAAACAGAAGTTTACGCGATCAGCAATTGGCGGAACAAAAACCATGATCCGGTTTTGATGGGGCCACCGGGTGCGGTCATCCCTGACAATATCATCACCAAAGCACCGACTGCCGAGCTGAAACCCAATCAAACCGATCAGGATAGCCTGCCGCCCTATGACGTGCTCGACGAGATTCTGAAGGGACTGATTGAAGAACGCCTGTCTGCGCAAGAGCTTGTTGCCAAGGGTTTCGATCAGGACACAGTTGTTCGCGTAGAAGGCCTGCTTTACCGCGCTGAATACAAGCGGTTTCAGGCACCGCCCGGGGTGAAATTGAGTGGACGAAGCTTTGGGCGTGATTGGCGCTATCCGCTGACCTCGGGTTACCCACATGACAAAAGTCATAAGTTCTGACCCCAGGGTTTGGATCTTGGGGTTCCGACCCAACACACTGCTTGCCCAACGGTTGACGGGGCAATGCGAAACGCCTACCCCCCATGCCACGCTTCGTTTTGCCAAAAAAGGTAGTCCCTGACCCATGACTGTGACCGTTCGATTTGCGCCGAGTCCCACCGGATTTCTTCACGTCGGAAATGTGCGCACAGCACTCCACAATTGGCTTTTCGCCCAAAGGCATGGTGGCGAATTTATCCTCAGGCTCGATGATACCGATGGGGAGCGCTCAAAGGCCGAGTATGCCGATGCGATCCGCAACGATCTCCAATGGCTGGGCATCGAGTGGTCGCGCGAGATCAAACAGTCTGACCGTTTCGCGCTTTATGATGCTGCGGTGGAGGCGTTGAAGGCCGCCGGGCGGCTTTATCCGTGTTATGAAACGCCCGATGAGCTTGATCTGAAGCGCAAAATGCAATTGGCGCAGCGAAAACCGCCCGTATACGATCGCGCGGCACTTGCGTTGACCGATGCTGAAAAACAAGCGTTTGAGGCCGAGGATCGTCGACCGCATTGGCGGTTCAAGCTGATCGAAACCGAACGCGTCGAGTGGGTCGACCTTGTCCGCGGGGATATCTCGATCGATATGGCTTCGCTCTCCGACCCGATCGTTGTGCGCGAAGA
>JBCDDR010000263.1:0-2973 GCA_039180205.1 Pseudomonadota bacterium
CGCGACCGGCGACGAGGTTTTGGGGCTTCGGAAGCTTGGGCGAGCGGCTTTTCTATAGCCACCTTGGCAGTGCTCGCGACATCCGCAACAACCTGGGTTGCGGGTTTGCGGGGCGTTTGACGACGGCGCGAGCTGCTGGCCGACGTTGTTTGAGAGGCTGCGCGTGCGGGCATCATGTATCTCCACATATAGAACATACCGTCAGAAATAGCCTGAAATCTCAAAGAAATCGTGAAGTAACCGAAAGTCTGAACCCCGATCTTCACCTTCACTTAACCCCGTTTTGGGATGACTGAAGCTGCGGACCGGAAACACTGCGCGCGGTCCGCGCACTGGGAACGAAGGGCTCGGCAAGGCATGACGCACGAACATAAAAAGGACGCGATCGTAATTAGTCGGTCGACGCTTTTGCGTATGCTGACAAGTCTTCTCGCAGCTGAGCTTTCATCGTCGCGGCAACAGGATATTTTTCGGCTACGTCCAGATCGCTGGACCGAGGATACTTTGCTTCTCGATATGGGGCTTGCACTCGATAGCCTCGAGCGGATGAATTGTGCCTCATCCATCAATGAGCTGTTTCACCTAAGCGAGTATGGTGCCGAGGATTATCTGCTCGCCGCCGAAAAACTTGGGGACTGGATCGACGTGATCGACGTCTCGATCAGAAACGGTTCAGGCCGGTTGAGTTTCCGGACATCGGGATCTACCGGTACGCCAAAGCTCTGTACTCACCGATTTACTGATCTCGTGGAAGAGGCTGAGGTATGGGCCGATTTGTTTCGTGATCGCGGTAGCTTTCTGTCTATGGTGCCAGCTCACCACATCTATGGGTTCATTTTCACGGGCATCCTCGCGGAGAGAATGGGCCTGCCTGTAGTGGACGGTCGATTTCTGGGAGCTGCAAAGCTGACTGAGACTTTGCAGTCAGCAGATCCGCTCGTGATTGCTGCACCGTCCCATTGGCAGTATCTTGCTCGCAGTGTTCTAACGTTTCCCGACAATGTTGTCGGTGTAAGCAGCAGCGCTCAGATGCCGGCACAACTTGCGACACGACTGAAGGCGCAAGGTCTAAACAAGCTCGTAGAAGTCTATGGATCAAGCGAAACGGCGGGCGTTGGGTACCGATCTGATCACCGGGAACCTTATCAGACACTACCTTACTGGATGCTTCGGGAAGCGTCGCCGGGCAACCACGCGATCAGACGCACACGAACCGGCGAAGCGATCGAACTCATGGATTGCATTGAGATCCTGGCTGATCATTATTTTCACCTTACCGCTCGCAAGGATGGGGCCGTTCAGGTTGGTGGAAATAATGTTTTTCCCAGCCAGACCGAAGCGGTACTGCGCGCCATGCCCGGAGTTGCGGACTGCCACGTCCGGTTTTGCGAACAATCGCGACGGCTGAAAGCCTACGTCATTCCGGCGGATGAGAGCGAAGACCCGTTCGTGCTAGAAGACCGTCTAAGGAACTCTTGCCGCGAAAGCCTCAGCACACCGCAAACGCCGACATCTTTCACCTTTGGACCAAAACTTCCCCTTGGTCCTCTCGGCAAAGTCGCCAATTGGTAGCGGACACGTAATCTCGCCCCAACGTATCGATCACTGAGCAGACAACATAAAAAAAGCGCGCCAGGGCCACCCCCAGCGCGCTTTTTTAACGTCAACCTCAGCGGAATTTCATTCGCCGAGGTCGAGCTTCAATTCATACAACAGATTCCCCAGTATCGTCTGATACTGTGTTTGCAGTTCAAGCATCTGCTGGCGAATGCGGATGCCTCGCAGGCTGACTTCCGCAGCACTTAGCCGCTCGTCGTCAACACTGACATGGCAAACCAGGTCGTTTGAGGGGTTGTAGGACTCAAACCACGAAACCGCACTTTCCCAGCTTTGGTGCTTGGTCACACGGTAGAGGTCGGTACTTCCCTCATCCTTGTTGAAAAGGCGGATCTCGCAGATGATTTCATCACCCTCGGTTTCATAGAGGTTGATCTCGTACCACTGAGAAACACCAGTATTCCAACCGGTGGCCATGGCAACATGGCGGCCAGTGAACTTAACAGGCCGTCCCCCCGTAACCCTCAGGGTTTGTGGGAGCATCGGCATGACAAACTCTTCCGACGCCGGAGCGGTTTCGGAAAAGAATTCCTCGGTCAGCGCTTCCATCGCTGTGTCGCCGTCAGCCATCTCAGGCTCCGGAACGATGCTGCGCAGCGGCGGCGACACCGTGTCAGCAATTTGCTTATAAAGTTGAACGTTGGACATCTCTATCCCTCTTGGTTGGGCGACCCTCTAAGCCGCCAGCTGATGCTGTGAGTGAATACCGAAAGCCTGTTTCAGAACCTCGGTATAAAGGCCTCGTACGCTATTCAATCGCGCGGTGATTACTCGTGCCGCCTTGGATAGTTGGACCGCCTCTTCATCAGGCGTACTTTCAAGCTTCGCCATGATGTCGGCAGTGCTGATAAAGTGTGTGGGGTCGAACGTGTCAAACCACTCACGCAACATCAGCGGATCATCTTCAGCATGGACAAAAGAAAGCTGACCCTGTCCATTTAAAGGATCTACCGAAACATGCCCGACATATCCGTTGCCGGTCTCAATAACAATGAGCCGGCACACCATCGACGTGTCCGTTGAAGAAATATCGAGAAGGATTTCGCCTTGAACACGAAGAGGGCGTTGCCCGATCCGGTTCAAATCAAAAGTCTTCATGTATTTTTCCCCGTTGGACCCATCGAAATGCCTGAAAAGAAAGAGTTTTGGGCAAGCCAAAGCATTCGTTTCAGGCGCGGCGGCAAAAAAGTGTTTCTATCGATCAATCACCGAACTTCCTGCGAATAGTTTTCGCATTTCTGCGATACTGTTTTGCAACGCTCGTTCACGTTCGCAGTTTGCGATGACAAGCTTAGCAAGTGTTTCTGCCTGCGATTGCAGCGAAAGACTTGTGCTCTCATCAGATTGAGCAGCCCG
>JBCDDR010000264.1:0-2963 GCA_039180205.1 Pseudomonadota bacterium
ACTGAAAGCAACCGCCTTCAAAGATAATTTTTGCATGGCATCCAGAAATGTGCCGTTCAGGGTCAGGCAGTCGCCAGTCGCAGTTGGCGGCGCGCCCAAGACTGCCGCCTCGCCGGTCGAAGCTTGTCCGGGGCAAAACACCGCCCGAAGGTTCAACCTCTGGGTTTTTGATTACCAGCTCAAGCCGCATGTTAAATACTTCTCTCAATCCACTTTATCGGCGTAGAACGTGACAAAGAGTATAAACAATCACGGGGCGATAGCAATATCGCCAGAAATCCTCTAAGCTAAACCTTCTGGGGGAGAAATCATGACTGAAATTCGCGACCTTTTGGCAGCTGCCAACCTCGATGGGCTGCGCGCTGTAGCCATTGCCGATGTTCAGAAAGCACCGGCCGACGCCCGCGCGCGGACATTTTTGTTTCAGGTGCTGTTGGTCGAGGGCGATTATGACCGCGCGCTGAAACATCTTCGTGTTGCCCGCGATCTTGATGCCGCGGCCATCCCGATGGAACAAGCCTACACACCCCTGATACAGGGCGATGCGCTTCGTGAAAAAGTATTTGAGGGTGCCCATACGCCTGCCCTTCTGGGCGAACCCGTTCCGTGGATTGCCTATTTGTTTGAAGCTTTGAAGGCAGATGCCGCTGGTGATCCCGCCCGCGCGTTTGAGCTGAGAGAAACAGCATTTGAAGGCTCACCCATGACCTCGGGGACCTTGAATGGCGAGCCTTTTGAGTGGTTTGCCGATGCCGACAATCGCCTCGGCCCCGTTCTCGAGCTGTTTGCCAACGGTGTCTATTATTGGGCCCCTTTCGAGCGTATCATGAGCATTACAATCGAGCCCCCCGAAGATCTGCGTGATTTTGTGTTTGCGCCCGTTCATGTCGAACTGACGAATGGCGGCGAACTCTTTGGCTTTGTGCCCACACGGTATCCAGGGGCCTCGGCCCAGCCCGACCCGTCGATCAAGCTTGCGAGGCGCACCGAATGGTCGCCGCTTCATGAGGAACATCATGCAGGTCACGGGCAAAGGCTTATGATCACCGAGGAAAATGAAGTTCCGTTGCTCGACATCCGTGAGCTGAAACTCAACAATGAGCGGTTGGGGGCATCAGCGAGCGCGGAAGAAATCCTCGGCACTTCAGAAGGCGACGGCGCAACAATGGTCGATGCCGAAATCTCGCTTTCCTCCACCGAACGGACCTAGATAAACATGGCCGAACTCGCCGCCCATGATCGACTACAACCGTCGCTGCTCGAACGACTGACTGATAACGCGCGCGACAAATCCACCGAGTCCCGAGAGGAACGTGTTGTGTCGGTGAAGCAACTGCGCCGCAGTGTCCTCAGGGATTTGGGGTGGCTGATGAACAGCCGCCCGCTTTTGAGCGATGAAGAGGCAGAGCAATTTCCCGAAGTTTCGAAGTCAGTTCTCAATTTCGGCACGGTTGATGTTTGTGGCCTCACGGCGCGCAGCATGCGGTTGGAACAGCTCGAACAGCAGTTGACCAACGCCATCAAGGATTTTGAACCTCGACTGATCCCCGCGTCTTTGAATGTTGATATGACCGCCGATAGCGAGGCTATGAATGCAACGGCGCTCAAAATGTCGATTGTCGGGGATCTCTGGCTTCAACCGCTCCCGATGAAAATGTTCATCCACACCGAAATTGACGTCGAGAATGGCAATGCCATTCTGATCGAGCAGTAAGAGGCGAGCGCATGGATCCACGCCTGCTGTCATACTATGAGCAAGAACTGGTATTCCTGCGGGAAATGGGACAGGAATTTGCCGACCGCTTTCCGAAGGTGGCATCGCGCCTCGGTCTTGAAGAATTGGAATGCGCGGACCCCTATGTTGAGCGCCTCCTCGAAGGGGCTGCCTTTCTAGCCGCGCGGGTTCACCTGAAACAGGACGATGAATTTCCTCATTTTGCCGCCAACCTGCTGGATGTGGTGTATCCCCACTTCCGCACCCCGGTTCCCGCAACATCGATTGTTCAGTTTGAGCCCGACTATTCCGATAGTGCGTTGGCCGAGGGGCCAACAGTTGCGCGCGGAACCTCGCTTTTTAGCGAACTTGAAAAGGACCAGCAAACCAGATGCGAGTTTCGAACAGCCCGGGATGTTCGACTTTGGCCGATCAAAATCATCTCTGCGAAATATTTACCCACAACGGCTGCGGTAGATGCGCTTGGCCTGCCGAAAATGACCGGCACCCGCGCCGCGATCCAGCTCACCCTGCGCTCGACCGCCGACGTCGCTCTTCAGGATCTCGAACTTGAAGATTTGCCGCTATATTTCGACGGTGAAGCCGATATCGCGCAGCTGTTGTTCGAACAAATTCAGACGAACGCGATCGCCCTTTTAGGGTGCCCCCCCGATAAGCCGGGGCTTGCGAAAATCGTCCGAGAGAGTTTTGTTGAGGTAATGGGTTTTGCCGATAACGAGGCCCTCTTCCCCGCGGTGCCAAGAGCATTCAGCGGTTACCGTTTGTTGCAGGAATTCTTTTCCTGCCCCGAGCGATTTCGCAGTTTGAAGTTGAAACATCTGAACAGACTTTGGGGGCGCAAGCGGTCGAATACGGTCGAAATCTACATCTTACTCGATCAGTCGGTCGATGCGCTTGAAGCCCATGTCGAGCCCGCGCGCTTTAAGACTTTCACATCGCCAATCGTCAATCTGTTTCCACGAAAGGCCGATCGCATCCATATTTCACCGACCAAACATCAGTATCATGTGGTGGTTGATCGAACCCGCCCGCTCGATTTTGAGGTTCACTCACTCGAGCGTGTGCAGGGATTTGCAACTGATCGCGATGCGACCGTTACGTTCCGTCCGTATTTCGAGCCGCGATCATTCGAACACTCCGACGACCACGCTTTTTATACGGTAGAACGTGCGCCGCGCAAACGCTCCACCGCAAGCCAAACCAAGCGCCATCGCAGCACTTACCTCGG
>JBCDDR010000265.1:0-2877 GCA_039180205.1 Pseudomonadota bacterium
GACCGAGGCCCCTCAAAAACCCAGAACGCCGGGTTTCGGTGTCGATCTCTTTGGAACCGAGCTTGCGCAAACCCGCGCAGCAAATGCGGACCGAAGGGCGGCTTACGTCTCCGACCATCCTGAGGCATTGGCACGCGCGCGAAGTTTCCTGCCAAAAACGGCGTCAGCGAAATAGGCGCTCGAGCCTCGCAACTTCAACATAGGCCCGATCTCGCGCACCCGTTGCGTCAATTACTGTGATGTTTGCAAATCCTTCGCGCAATCCATGCCATGTCAAGCGCGCGACGCGGTCAGTCCTGGCAATGGGTTTGCCATCCACCAACCATTGATAGGGCGGCAATCCACCCTTTGCCTCAAACGTAATGGGACGACCCGATGGCGGGAGCATCACAGTCTGCCCGTCTTGTGGAAAACGCAGTCGGGGGGCATCGACGGGCTTTATATGTCCGGGAGTCCGCTCGAAATACCGAAGACCCAGGGGCAGATCCGATGTGGAGGTAAACCTTCGTTTGGAAAACTGACTAGGAGCGCCTGGCTCGGATCGCTCCGCAAGCATGACAACAATCTCCCGAAACACCGGGAGGGCTACATTCCGCGCAAAATGCTGCGGTCGTGCGGTGCCGTCCGGGCGACCCACCCAAACGCCGATGGTATGCGTTGGTGTGTAGCCCACTGACCAGGCATCACGAAAGCCATAGGAGGTGCCAGTTTTCACAGCAGCCTCAACCCGATGCGGCGCGGTTCCTATTTCACGGCTGAGAATCCCGGTGATGGCGGTACGCGCCTCTTTGGTGAACAATTGATCGGCATTGGCGGGCCTCTTTGAACGCGGCGCCGATTGAGCCTCGTTCCAGATGAGCGCGCGGGGTCGGCCATCATCTGCCAGTGCAGCAAAAAGCTGAACGAGGTGCTCAAGCGTGGTCCCGACGCCACCGAGTGCGACGGCGAGACCAGGTGCAGCATCGCCAGCTGGAAGATCAAGCCGTATTCCCGCCCGACGCAAACGCGCAACGAACCGGGTGGGGCCGTAACGATTGAGCACAGTAACCGCGGGCAGATTGAGCGATTGACGCAGTGCAAAATCAAGCGTGACATCACCATAATATTGTTTGGAAAAATTACTGGGTTCATAAAGTCCGAAGCGACGCGGTCGGTCGGCCACGATCGTGTTTGGCGCCGCTATATCGGCATCAATCGCAAGCGCATAGATGGCTGGTTTCAACGCCGACCCCGGCGACCTGATTGCGCGCACCATATCCACCGCGCCGTCACGGCGTTCATCATTGAAATCGGGCGAGCCGACATAGGCTTTGATCATACGCGATTTATTTTCGACAACCAAAAAAGCGACGGATACATCCGGGCCCTGGCGGCGGGCATGCGACCGCGCGAGATGCTCTAATTGCTGCTGAAGGCGGCTGTCCAGCGATGTCTGAATAATCGAGGGGGCAAGATTTTCCGCCGAATTGCTCAGAGTTTTCAGGTTTAGAAGCGCCGCGGTGCGCGCACGGTCGCTGAGATGAGGTGCCAAAAACGCCTTTTTCGTTCGCTCGAAACTTAAATTTTCAGCAAGGGCAGCATCGAGCCGCGCCTGGGGCCACCCCCGGCGTTCGGCAACGCAGCGCAGAATTGCAATCGCATCCGTTCGCAGATCATCGCGCCGCGCTCGATCCGCAAGCCGCGGCGACCGAGCAAGGGCAATCAGCAACGCGGCCTCACCGTCACTAAGCCGCTTCGCCGAATGCCCCAAAAGCCTGCGCGCTGCCATCTCGGCACCCTCGCGGTTTCCGCCCGCAGGCATCAAGGTGAGATAAATATTGAGGATTTCCGTTTTGCTGAGATGATCTTCGAGCTGCCAGGCGCGGACCATTTGCGCAAGCTTACCGCTCCATGATCGATCACGCTTTGATCGTAACAGGCGCGCGGTCTGCATGGTGAGCGTTGACGCGCCGGAGACGATCCTCCCATGGGTGGCGGCCTGCCATATCGCACGAACAACGGCGATCGCATCGACACCACTATGCCTATGGAAGCGCTGATCCTCGTACGCGATCAGCATATCCAGATATCGCGGATCAACAGCCTCGACACGGGTTCGCGCCCGATCATAGCCATCAGCACTCAAATAGGTGCGCAGTGGTTGATTATCCTTATCAACAACCTCCAAGGCGTTCATTTGGAAGCGCGCAAAATCAATCGGTGTTTCCGTGGCCGCGCGATAGCCGAAAAAGCCAATGACCCCGCCCAGCACAAAACTGACGGTCAATAGCGATAAATGAAAGCGCCAACGCCAGGCGAGACCGGTCATGGTTTCGGGTCTTCGTCGCTGCCGTCGATGGCGGGGTCTTGATCGATGGTGCCAACACCGTCATCAGAGCCTGCAGGGGATATGCTTACACCTGTCTCAGACCCTCTTGCCAAAATCGCAGGCTTATACATGTCCTCGACAAACGGTGCGGGGGCAATGAAACGCCCCGCTGTTACAGCTTGAACAAGGTAAGCAACCGCAAATGAAGACCGGCTTCGGGAAACGTCAATGGCGGCCAATAAGCGGTCATCACGATCCGCACGAAAAACAGTTCGTGAGAGCTTTGGCAGAAACGAAAAGGCGCGACGATCTGAACTGTTGAACACCTTAATGATTTCAAATCCCGCAGGCAGCATATCAACGACTAATAGGTTTTGCGCACGTGCATCGCTTGCTCGGCCTCTGACAACGACGACGATTTCATCGCCCTGAGTGATCTTATTCGCATCAACTTTCCTGCCGTTTCTGGTGTAAAGCGTCCGGTTGATGATCAAGCCCTCACCTACCGCATCAAGTGGGGCCAGTGAAATCCCCCTCAGCGATGTTACAACCTGAACGTCAGTTTCCCC
>JBCDDR010000266.1:0-2846 GCA_039180205.1 Pseudomonadota bacterium
CTCGTTTTTAAGATGGGTCCTCCACCAGGGCGGATGCCCCTTTCCCACCTTTTTCGTCTCGATGGGTAACATCCAAACCGGATTGGGCATTAAGCTCTGCCAAAACAGCTGAGTTGGGTGCAAACACATCCAGCGTTTTTAAGATCATCAAAGTCGATAGGTGGACCGACCGCATCGGGCTTGCCTCATAATCCCAATTTGCACCGAGCCGATCATAAATCCCATCAAAAAGGATGCCGATGACGCGGCCTTTGGCATCGAAGGTGAGCGAACCTGAGCTCCCGCCCGTCCCATCGACGGTGGAACGGAAGGCAACGGATAATGCGGGTGAGGTTAACGCTTCTTCGGCGAGTGGGGAGATCCACTCTGCTTGCGGAACCTCTTTGCGGGCTTTCGGGATCAGATTTTCGAGTTGCGTCGTCGCAGCTTTCGTTTGATCGGAATTTGCAAAATCCACGATACCAAAACTAAATCGCAAACTCCGATCAGCATCATCATAGATCGGTTTACCTTCGGACCTGCGAAAGGCGTTCAACCCACGCAGAAACTGAAAACGATCTGTCCCCATGATTGTGGCAAGCGGATCCCTCCGGTCTTCAATCGACCGCGCAAGGCGAATCGCCAACGATAAAAATTCATCCTTGGATTGCCGGAACTCGGCAGTTGTCGCTTGTCGCCAAAAGTCTCTGCGTTCCGGATCGAGCAGTTCGGACGACTTATAGATCCTTTCGAGCCGAGGCCCGTGGGTTCGTTCATGGTAAGTCCGCACCAATCCCAGCGCTTTGTCAAAACCAGGATCGCGATTCGCTCCCGTCCCTGATGCGTACGCTCTAACGAACCGTTTCCAGATCAGGAAATCAACCCGGGGATCGAATTGCGTTGTAAGGGGCGAAAGCTTGCGTTCGCCCATTTCATTCTGCGATCCGCCCATGGTTTCACGCAAATGGGCACCTTCATATAGATCAATGGCGTACGACCAAAGCGCACTGCGCGAAAGGCCGGAGAAACCAAAATCCTTCATGACGTCTCGAAACTCAGCTTTCAAACTGCGTTTGAGACGGCGTTCTGCATTGCGTAGACGGCCATTTACAATGCGCGGAAGAGAGCGGGATTGCCAGCGGACGCGCCGTTGGTCGCGGGCCCGCGCGCGCGAGACCAGGTTGTGGCGCTTTTGAGCATCGATAAGCGCGGTACGCAGCTTTATCTCATTGGCAACCCTCGATCTCACCACAAGATATTCAGGCGTGGCATCCGGATATGTTTCAAGCGCACCTAAAAGTGCCGTTTCCCATTGCTCAAAAAGCTTGAGATAGGCCGGGTAACGCCACCGCATGAAGTGCCGGGTTTTATCGGCAAGCTGGAAACGTTCCGTACGACCGGGAAAGCCGGCAACGCTGATCGGTTCACCGGCCTTGGGCGCCCTTACCGCAAGCCTTGCTCTCGTGGTCGGCAATGGTAGGATAGATCCGTCCTTTTGCGCAGCATATACCCGCATCAGGGCAAAATCCGCATTCAACCGAGGCCACTGAAAATTGTCGCGACGACCACCGAGGCGCGCAAATTCGATGGGCGGGGCGAATACAAGTCTTACGTCGTGGTACCGGTAGGACCTGGTGAGATAATAACGTTCACTTGCGGCTGAAAGCAAAACGACACAGCGTACTTCATCGGGACGGGGCAGTTGGGAAACTGTCAGAGCCTTTGCTTCGCATTCATCCTGTACGGTTCGAACGGTTGCTAAAAAGGCGTCATTT
This sequence comes from Pseudomonadota bacterium, assembly GCA_039180205.1. Classification (GTDB taxonomy): domain Bacteria; phylum Pseudomonadota; class Alphaproteobacteria; order Sphingomonadales; family JBCDDR01; genus JBCDDR01. The sequence continues at coordinate 1,755 of JBCDDR010000266.1, forward strand.
TCGGGAATTCCGTCGGACATGCCCGCCCTCGTCTCAGCATCCAATCTATCGGATACGTCTCGGATTTCCTTGATGATTTCGACGGCACGTCCAGGAATGGCGGGAAGCTCGTCAAGCTGATCTTGAGCAGCGAAACCCGCTTGAACATCCATCCGGCCCGAACGGCTGTGAAATTGCAGATCTTGAAGAATGCAGTGATGATTTGTGATGAAAAGCCCATCAGGTGAGATAAACCCGCCACTGCACCCACCAAACTTTCCAACCGCGTCTAGGGGAATCGCTTGGATCTGTTCATAGGTTGGTGGCGCTTCAGACACCTGTTCGCCGAATGAGCCCCCGATCAATGTTTGAATGTGGCCATCTTGTTGACCTACCCCCTGGTTCTGCAAAGCGCTCTCAGCCTTCGTATCGGGAGCCTTTGTTTCGAGTGCCTTTGTATCGGGAATTGGCCAGATTTTCGGTCGATATAGCCCCTCGCCTGCACAAACCTCTGATGCCGACCCTATGGTAAGAATGTAAATCACGAAAACCAGACATAGCCACACCGGAAATCGGTAGGGAGGTCTGGAGTTCAGGAGCAAGGTAACCGAAGACCCCGCGTTAACTGACGTCATTCAGGATTTCGTCTTTCGCCTCCAGAAAATACTCATCCATTTTTGCACGCAGCTCGCGGTCAGAAACCTGAACTCCTTTTTCGTCGAGGTCGGAGCGGAGTTTTCTGAAAACATCCTCGTCACCAGCTTCCTCAAAGTCGGACTTGATCACCTGTGAGACGTAAGCAGCTGTTTCGTCCGACGAGTACCCAAGGAGATTGCTGATCCACTCGCCCAGTTTTCGATTTCGGCGCGCTTCGGCCTTGAACCGCATCTCGGCGTCATGGGCAAACTTGTTTTCAAACGCGCGTTCGCGGTTGTCGAATTGGGTCATTGTGCGACTTTCCCTTTACGTGACGATGGAGGGCATTATAAATACGCGGAACTCTCACATCGTTCAATGCTTTGCATGCTCAATCGCCAGGTTGATGTTTTCTTACTCAAAGGATCCTCCAACGCCATGACAAGACGGCGCCAAGTTTACGAAGGCAAAGCAAAA
>JBCDDR010000267.1:0-2796 GCA_039180205.1 Pseudomonadota bacterium
ACGCCGTAATGCGAACGACGCTGCTTACGATCTTTCACGCCCTGGGTATCCAGAACGCCGCGCAGGATGTGGTAACGCACACCTGGCAAGTCTTTCACACGGCCACCGCGGATCAGGACAACAGAGTGTTCCTGCAGGTTGTGGCCTTCACCTGGAATATAGCAAAGCGATTCAAACCCTGTCGTCAGGCGGACTTTGGCCACTTTCCGAAGCGCCGAGTTCGGCTTTTTCGGTGTGGTCGTATACACGCGGGTGCAAACACCGCGACGTTGAGGGTTGCCCTTCAGGGCGGGGGTTTTGGAACGCTGCGGCTTAGGCTTGCGCGGCTTCCGGATCAGCTGTTGAATCGTCGGCATAGGGGCCTTGATACTCTCTTTTTTGCGGCCCCTGTCGGACCAATTTCGGGTGAGACGAAAACCAGGCCGTGAGCGCCCCATTTGCCGTCCGTGACTTTCGGTGTGTTTGCCAAACGGGTAATCCCCAAAAGGATTACCGGGCAGACCCCTTCGGGACTGCCCAGCCAGCATGGCCGCGTGTTAAGGCCCAGCGCTCGCTACGTCAAGGGATCGCGGCAGAGAGAATGCACTGGGGGTTTATTCGCCATGGCGGCGATGAAACGCAAAGCGCGAAGCGGGCCTGAAAGCTGGCCATTATTGAAGCGGCTTTGCTTACGGATCATTCGTCAGCAAAACGAATAGGGTCGCTGCAAAGCGCACGGATCAAACTCATTTTCATGTTTCGCTCCGAAACTCTGTGCGCATACGCTGGCTATGCGTTACACCGAAGTTATATCGTTCAATATAGGTGACGATATCCGGCCATCGCGCAAATCATCCGATCAGTATCTCGTAAATCGGTGTTTTCCGGAATCTACCCTCCTAAGACTGACTATTCGCCATCGCCTTTTCGAAACGTTGGCCAGGATGGATGTACGCGGCGCCAAATGTCCCGGCGCCACCAAAGCCGTTTGATCCAGCTTGGGTGTCCTTTCAGCTCCGTTTGGTCACTGGGGACAAATTTGCGCTGGGTAATGCTAAACGGCTCGCGCACACTGTGGCGATTTTGCCGCAAGTCAAACAGTCGCGGCGTGTAGTAAGCGCAGCCTTCGAAAAAATAGTGTGTCACCTGGCTATAGCGCGTCAGACTTGGGTTCAGCCTCGGGGCGCCGCCATGCACAAGATTGGCCGTCCAAATCAGCGCTTGTCCCTGTTTCAGGAGCGCCTTGTGCTTCTTGTAACCGCCCGCAGTGATCATCTTGGTGAGTTGTTGCTCATAGTCTTGATACGAGTGGTCCCCTTCGACATCCAAACGTTCCAGGATCGGGAGATTTTGACTGCCAGGATAGTAGAAGAGCGGGCCAGCATTTTCGGTTACATCTTCTAGGGCAACCCAGACGCCGCACATGAAGCCATATGGACGGGCGTTAAAATGATACGTGTCTGAATGTGCGCTTTGCTCTGTACCAAAATCGAAGTTCAATGTTTGGAACGGAAATGCCTGTCGTCCATACAGATTCGATAGGAGCGCGACGAGATGCGGGTCCGTCGCGATCCGCGCCACGGCTGAATTGCTTTTCCAAGCATCCTGGACCCGGCCTTTCTCAGGGGGGATCGAATGACAAAGCGCGCGCGCGCGGCAGACATCGCCTGGATCAAGGTCAAGATCGATGATCGCAAAGCCATCTTCATGCAGCGATTTTATGACCGCTTCATTTTCGGGAAAACGTTCGACGAGGGCGTCAATTTCATCTTCGCTGCGATGTATCAGCGGGAGATCTTCGAGGTTGGCGGCGTAGGGCACGAACCCTCCTAGATTTTTCTCAATCTACATGCCCCTGACTCGGACTGTAGATAAATGCGATCATCGCAGTGAGGCAAATAAAAACCCGCGCTTGCGTGCAAAAAATGTCAGTTTGATTAAAACTAGTCCATCCTATATTTCGACCGATGACCGCTCACTCGCGGGTAAAATGCGGCGGATTATCAAGCATAAGCAAGAGTCTAAGGCCCAGGATATAGTGTAGCGGCATTTGCTGCGGGAGATGTTTGGTCTAACTCAAAACGTGGCGACGCTTTGTTAAATCATATGGCTGACGGATGAGGTGTTTACGCCGCTCTAAATCATAGCCTTTTGGTGTGAAGTAGGCGCAATCTTCGAAAAAGTAGTGCGAAACTTGGCTCAAACGCGTACGCGATTTTTCCTGTCGAGGCGCACCTCCGTGCAGTAGATTCGCGACCCAAACCAAAGCCTGCCCGCGTTTCAAAAGCGCAGGTTTGGCGTCCAACTCATGGGTGTCGATGACATCCGCTATGTGTCGCTCATAGTCAGCATAGGTTTGCTCACCCGGCAGATCCCAGCGGTTCACAAGGCCCAGTCTGTGGCTGCCCGGATAAACCATCAGGGGGCCCGCCTCCGACGAAATATCCTCCAAAGCGACCCAAACGCCGCACATGAACCCGCCTGGTTTGGAATGAAAATGGTATGCATCGGAATGCGTGGGCTGCTCCGTACCATAGGTAAAATTCAAGGTTTGGAATGGAAATGCCCGCCGACCATATACCGTGCTCAGCATTTCGATCACCGGGGCGTGGACGGCCAGGCGACCGACCGCAGCTTGTTTTTTCCAAGCATCCTGAACGCGGCCCTCTGACGTCGGTTCGAACTTGCAGAAGTGTTCAACCGTGTCCAGATCGTCCGGATCGAAAGCCGGATCTATCACCGCATAGCCATCCTCGTATAAGGCGGACATAACCGACTGATACTCTGGGGCATGCCGTGTGATTTCGTCACGCAGTG
>JBCDDR010000268.1:0-2796 GCA_039180205.1 Pseudomonadota bacterium
CGTGACTATTTAGATGAAATTTATCTAAGTGATAATAGCTGTACTTTTTTGACGAAATTTCTATCCGAACATTTTCAAAATTTATATATATCCCTTTTCTTAATCTAGATTTTTCTATAGGGAACCTGCCCAAAAATTTGTAGTCTCGGTTTGTGTGTCGCAAATGATCAGCCAGGCTTAGATTGACGCTTTTAAGGAAATTCTCAATCGAGATTATGTCCGTTCGGGATTCTATAATATCAATGCATAGCGTCTTGAAAGTTGAATTTGAAACGAGTTGGGGTTTGATAAACAGGCCTGTATAGGCATCAACTAGTCGATCAATGTGGCGTTGAAAATAGACTGTTTTAGTATCTTGTGCTTGGTAATCGCGTATTGTTTTTAGTAATTTTTCAGGGTCAATTTTCTTAGTCTGCCCTCGATCTATTTTCGCTCTCACATTGCGACCCTCTGTTGCCCGAACTCACCCCTCCTCGAGATAAATCTCGCTGCCTTTGGCTTCAAACTCTTGCGCCTCTGCCGTCACGCCCAGGTTGGCGGCTTTGGCATCGATGGGCTGACGGGTTTTATTTTTTCGGCCGTTCAAGGGCGAGTTCCGCGATGATGAGTATCAGACATATACCCGCGCAAACCCATACCATGCGCATGTCATCGAGCACCACAAAGAAGATCGCAAAGCTCCCGGCAACAAAAACAAAAAACCCAACAATAAGGCGCACGAGCATCACTCTCTGCCCGCCAGTTTGACTTCCGAGGTAAACTTATCGATTTCAGCGAACAATTGATTGAACGCGATTTCATCCTGGGCATCGGTTCGCAAATTTTTGCAGCGCTGCACGCCGAGAAAAATCTCCCGCCAAATCTCGTTGGAAAAGGCCGCCTCCGCCCGTCCGGTGAGGAGAACAATGGCGACATCGGCAGCACTTACGCCGATACCACGGGTTTTAATCGCTAATCGAACAATCGATCCGGTCGACGCCAACAAGACGTTCGAAGCAATGTAGCCATATTTCACCGGTCCTGTGCGAACCCGGCTCCCGAAACGGCCCCCTGTTGAGGCGTAGAGTGTAAAAAGTCCACCGGCATAGCGCCCGGCCGTCGCGCTTCCCGCATTTGCTGCCGCATAGCCGAGTTGTGCGCGATCAATCTTCTTCAATGCGCTATCAAGTGCAACGCAACGGGCAAGCTCATTGCGCAAGACATAATTCAGGACGGCAGAGGTCATTTTGTAAGTCAGCGGCCCACTGGTGCGGGCCAAGCCAATCATCAAGTCCATGGTCTGACCGATTGCTCGGCATTTCTGTTGCATGCGTGCTCCATACAACCCTTGCATACCGAGAACCCAATGCAGCCCAAGGGTCCAGTCATAAGGAAAACTGTATGCCCCTTTGGCAAACGCAACCAAAGGGTTGTTTTCCAAGAGACTTGGCTCTGGGACTTTCGATTGATCCGAATAGCTGAGCAATTCTGTCTCGGATCGCGGATGAGCCATCACCCCTCTTCCAGATAAATCTCGCTGCCTTTGGCTTTGAACTCTTGCGCCTTCTCGGCCATGCCCTGGTTCGCGGCTGCAGTTCGCGACATCACTGGCCACGCACCGTCAAATCTCGATTGCCCCGCAGCAGCCCTTCAACGCTCAGGTCTTCATCAAGCCCCGGCCAGTGGATGCCATATCCTCCGGCGCAAACCTCCCAATTCGCTCGTTCGGTCGCGGACGCTGCCGTGAGCTTGGGAAACCAGGCGAGCGGAACCGAGATTGTTCGGCCATCCATGAGATCGACGATCAGCACCTCGTCGGTGCAATGCACGTTGCTGACACGCTCGTCACTCAGTTTCGCTGAAATAGTCATGCCAAGCCTCCAGAAGCTTTGGTTTATCCGCCTCGACCAACCTAAGTATTGCATTGATCTCGTGTGGGCGAAAGCCCAGGTTGCGGGCCAGCGCGACCGGTTCCAGCCAGGCTTTCAACGAAGCACCGCCCTTATCGATATGCACATGCGGCGGTTCGTCATTCTCATTGCTGAAAAAGTAGAACCGATAACCCTTTGTCCGCAGAACAGTCGGCACGACCTAAATCTCTGTGTTCACCCCTCCTCAAGATAAATCTCACTGCCTTTGGCTTTGAACTCTTGCGCCTTTTCCGCCATGCCCTGGTTGGCGGCTTCGGTGTCGGCGGCGGTGGGGGCGGCCTGTACGTCGTCTGAACCGAAGGCGTTGGGGGTGATCGCGGCGAAGTCGCGGACTTCCTGGCTGATCTTCATCGAGCAGAATTTGGGCCCGCACATCGAGCAGAAATGCGCGACCTTATGCGCTTCTTTCGGCAGGGTCTGGTCGTGAAAATCGCGGGCGGTTTCGGGGTCGAGGCTCAAGTTAAACTGGTCTTCCCAGCGGAATTCGAAGCGCGCGCGGCTGAGCGCGTCATCGCGATATTGTGCCGCCGGGTGGCCCTTGGCGAGGTCGCCCGCGTGGGCCGCGATCTTGTAGGTGATGACCCCGACCTTGACGTCGTCGCGGTCGGGCAGGCCCAAATGCTCCTTCGGCGTGACATAGCAGAGCATCGCGCAGCCGAACCAGCCGATCATCGCCGCCCCAATGCCCGAGGTGATGTGATCATAGCCCGGTGCGATGTCGGTGGTGAGCGGGCCGAGCGTGTAGAAGGGCGCCTCGCCGCAGGCGTCGATCTGCTTGTCCATGTTCACTTTAATTTTGTGCATGGGCACATGGCCGGGGCCTTCGATCATCACCTGACAGTCTTTCTCCCAGGCGATCTGGGTGAGCTCGCCCAGGGTTTTGAGC
>JBCDDR010000269.1:0-2766 GCA_039180205.1 Pseudomonadota bacterium
GAGCGTTGAAGCAGGCCGGGTTGTGCCTTACATCCACGGATCGGTAGCAAACGGGCTCGGCAAGATCGGGGTGCTTGTGGCGCTGCAATCCGAAGGCGACGCCGCCGCACTTGATAGCCTTGGCAAACATATCGCCATGCATGTTGCGGCAACAGCACCTCAATCGCTTTCGCGTGATGATCTCGATCCTGCAATCGTTGACCGCGAGCGTCAGGTCTTGATCGACCAGGCCCGCCAAAGCGGAAAGCCCGAGAATATCATCGAGAAGATGATCGAAGGGCGCCTGAAAAAATTCTATCAAGAAGTCGTTCTGCTTGAGCAAACCTCAGTTGTCGATCCCGACCGGACAATCGGCAAGGTTGTTGAAGATACCGCGAAAGAGCTCGGTTCTCCGGTTACGCTTACTGCGTTTGCCCGATTTGCTTTGGGCGAGGGCATCGAAAAGGAAGAGAGCGACTTTGCCGCCGAAGTGGCCGCTGCAGTCGCCTCCTAATTCGATCTGAAAAATGGATGAACGGGCGAATGCCAGCGTTGGTATTCGCCCGTTTTTCTATGCCTAAAGGTCGGGTGTCAGTGGTTTTTCAGTTCCGACCATTCGGGTCTGGCCAAGCGAGGCATGAGGGGGTAGGGTCCGCGCCAGTTTTTCGATTGAAAAGTGAAACGGAATTTGGGCAGTCAATATGACCGTGACGTATAAACGAATATTGCTCAAACTCTCTGGTGAAGCCCTCATGGGCGATGGCCAGTTCGGGATTTGTCAGAAAACGGTTGCGCGCGTGGCGGCAGAGATCGCCGCGGCGACGTCGGCTGGCAGCGAGATCTGTCTTGTCGTTGGTGGCGGCAACATTTTTCGCGGGCTTGCGGCGGCGGCTAAAGGGTTCGACCGCGCATCGGCCGATTATATGGGCATGCTGGCGACTGTGATGAACTCGCTTGCCGTGCAAAATGCGCTCGAAACGCTGAAAGTGCCGACGCGGGTCCTGTCGGCCATTCCAATGTCGAGCATCTGCGAGCCCTATGTGCGCCGTCGCGCGATCCGGCATATGGAAAAGGGCCGCGTGGTGATCTTTGCTGCAGGTACCGGAAACCCCTTTTTCACGACCGATACAGCCGCTGCCCTTCGCGCGGCTGAGATGGGGTGTCATGCACTTTTCAAGGCTACACAGGTGGATGGCGTCTATACCGCTGACCCCAAACTCAATCCCTCCGCCAACCGTTACGAAAAGCTCTCGTTCCGCGAGGTGCTTTCCAATGATTTGAAGGTTATGGATGCGTCAGCCATTTCATTATGTCGGGAAAATGATATTCCTATTGTGGTGTTCTCGATCCACGAGGATGGTGAACTAGGCAATGTGATTGCAGGTAAGGGACGGTCAACGACCATCAGCAATGCTGGCTAGCGTTTTTCAAACGGGCGCATCGAGGCCCCCAGTCGAACAAGAAGGCGAATAAATATGGCGGCTGAATTCAATGCAAAAGACCTTGAACGACGGATGAAGGGCGCTGCTGACAATCTGAAGCAGGAATTTGCTGGCCTCAGAACGGGCCGGGCGACCACGTCGCTTCTCGATCCGGTAGTTGTGGATGTCTATGGCGCCAACATGCCGCTCAATCAGGTCGGCTCGGTCAATGTGCCTGAGCCCCGTATGCTCAGCGTGCAGGTCTGGGATAGTGGCAACGTCAGTGCGGTTGAAAAGGCCATTCGGAACTCGGGTCTCGGTCTCAATCCGGTGATCGATGGCGGGACAATCCGCATCCCCATCCCCGAGCTGAACGAGGAGCGTCGCCGCGATTTGTCCAAAGTTGCCGGTAAATATGCCGAGCAGGCGCGTATTTCGGTCCGAAATGTCCGTCGCGATGGTATGGACACACTCAAAAAACTCGAAAAAGATGGCGAAATGGGCAAGGATGAAACCAAAGGCTTATCCGATAAGGTTCAGGGCATGACCGATAGCGCCATCAAAGAGATCGATGATCTCCTGGCGGCGAAAGAAGCCGAGATCATGCAGGTTTGAGCACCCTATGACGGTTGTCCTCCCCCAACCTTCTGTTGAGCGGCTGCCCCGCCATATTGCCATCATCATGGATGGCAATGGGCGGTGGGCAAAGCGTCGGCATTTGCCCCGCATCGCCGGTCATCGAAAGGGGGCTGATGCGGTTCGTCGTGCGGTCGAGGGCTGCCTCGATCTGGGAATACAGTATCTGACGCTTTATGCTTTTTCATCGGAAAACTGGAAACGTCCCGCTGAAGAGGTCGATGATTTAATGGGACTTCTCCGGCTTTACCTGCGGCAGGAACTCAACGATCTCCATAGGAATAATGTACAAGTCCGTTTTATCGGTGAACGCGATCGGCTCTCGAAAGATATCGTCTCGTTGATCAATGAAGCCGAGACTATGACCGCGCAGAACACGCGGATGGGTCTTGTGATTGCGTTGAATTACGGTGCCCATGCCGAGATCACTGCGGCGGCGAAAGCGTTGGCGCGCGATGTGGCAGCAGGGAACCTGGCACTTGATGATGTGACTGAGCGTACCTTTGGCCGGTACCTTGCCACCGATGGGTTGCCTGATCCCGATCTCATTATTCGAACCAGCGGAGAACAGCGGCTTTCCAACTTTTTGTTATGGCAAGCGGCTTATGCCGAGCTGGTGTTTCTAGATTGTTTTTGGCCTGATTTCAGTCGGTCGACGCTCGATGACGCGGTCCAGGAATTTCAGCGCCGCGAGCGCCGCTATGGTGCCAATAATGGGCAGTGAGCTTGC
>JBCDDR010000270.1:0-2753 GCA_039180205.1 Pseudomonadota bacterium
AGAAACTCGTTTTGGATGATGATTTCATCCCAAGCTATATCGATTGTTCGCAATCGACCGTACTCGATGGATTTTTGCGCGAAATCGTGGGCCTGCTGGATCAGCGCGCCGAGGCGATTGCCGCACGCATCAATCCCTCCGCCCGCGCGGGAGCGGCGGAAACTGCGGATTATCTGATGTTGATGGTGATCAACCGGCATCGGCCATTGCTTGCGCACTATATCGCCATGAAGTCGGTGCATCCCGAAACGCTTTACATGTTTCTGCTCGGGCTGCTCGGGGAATTTGCGATTTTCAGCAGTGAAGATCGTCGACCGAAAAAATTCGATCCCTATGACCATGCAGACCTGACGGCCACTTTCAAACCGGTCATGCAGGAACTGCGTCAGGCCCTCTCGATGGTGCTTGAGCAGAAAGCGATCAACCTGCCGTTCAAGGTGCACCGCTATGGCATTCGGGTGGCACAGCTTGCCGACAAATCGCTCCTCCAGGATGCGATGTTTGTTGTATCGATGTCTGCCGATGTCGGGGATGAAGTGTTGCGTCGCACATTTCCGGCGCAGGTGAAAATCGGCTCAGTTGAAATGATCCGCGAGCTCGTCAATGTTGCGTTGCCGGGGATTCGCGTTCGCGTTTTGCCTGTGGCACCGCGGCAAATCCCCTTTCATACCGGCAAACTCTATTTCGCACTTGAGCAGACGGGTAAATATTGGGACGCCCTGGCAAAGTCTGGCGGGATCGCCTTGCACTTGAGCGGGGATTTTCCCAACCTCGAAATCGACCTTTGGGCAATTAGGGAGTAGGCGGCTGTGGCTGGGGGGAATGACGAAGACGATCTTGATCGTACGATGATCATGCCGCGTCCAGGGGGCAGGGATGCCGTCGGCGCGTCGCAGCCGGTCAAGTCCGACCGGAGAGCGCCTCCGCCTGAACCCGCGGCATTGTCTGACCCGCCTGAGCTTTATCTGGGCAATTTTGATATTGGTCGAGGAAATCCGCTTATCCTTGCGGCGGCCACTCAGTTCGGCACGGTCGCGCAGCTTCGGGAAACAAATAGTCATCCGGACCCGGTTGATTTGCGCCGAAGGCTCGGCGGCGAGATCGCCCGGTTTGAAGGGTCGGCCAAGTCGCTTGGGGCGTCTTCTGCTGCCATTCGCGCGGCCCGCTATGCGCTTTGTGTGCTGATCGATGAAACGGTGCTCGGTATGCCCTGGGGGGCCGAAAGTGATTGGGGCCGTCGTTCGCTTCTGACAGAATTTCACGGGGAAACCTGGGGAGGGGAGAAATTCTTTCAGATTATCGAGCGCGCTCAACAGGATGTTGTGAAGAACATCGATCTGCTTGAATTTCTTTACCTCTGCCTCGCATTCGGGCTGAAGGGGAAATATAAGGTTTCAAGCGGCGGAACCGAAAAACTGCAGGCGTTTATCTCAGCGTTGTATCGGACAATCGCAAATACCCGGCAAATCGATCCCAGGGCCGATCTTTCGCAAAACTGGCAGGGCGTTGATTGTCGAGCGGTGCCTTTCACGAAGTTTGTGCCGGTCTGGGTGGTTTTGCTGATTTGCGCGGCGATCCTCTTGGTCACATACGCGGGGTTTTCCATCATGCTCAACCGCGAGGCAAACCCGGTCTATGAGACCATCAACAACATCGGCAGTGATCCACTCTCGCTCCTGACGAGGCGGACAAGTGAGGAGCCGATTGAAACCGTCGATATCGAAGGCCTGCTCGCCCCCGATATAGAGGCTGGCCGTCTGACTGTTTTTCATGAAGTCGCCAACAATCAACGTGTATCGACGATCCGTATTCAATCCGCCGCCATGTTTCCGACGGGGGGCGCAAATCTGAATGAGTCGCTTTTCCCACTGGTCGACAGGGTGGGCGCAGCGCTTGAACAGGTGTCGGGCCCGATCCTTGTCAACGGCCACACGGATGCAACGGGACTCACCACATCAAACTGGGTTTTGTCCCGAAACCGGGCACAGGCAATGGCAGACCGGATTGCTATGGCACTCAGCCTAAAAGAAAGGCTGATCGTGAAGGGCTATGCTGAAAAAGAACCAATTGCGCCGAATGATACCGCAGAAAATCGCGCCAGAAATCGGCGTGTAGAAATCACCGTCGTTACCGGAACGGCTGATCAATCGCTTGATTGAACAGCCTTATCCGTCAATCTGGACATCACATGAAGTCGTGAGGGGGATCAGTGGCCAAACCGAAACTGAAAAACATCATCAAGCACCCGATTACGGTTCAGGCTTTGGTGTTGCTGTTGGTCTTTTTGGCAATTTGGTTCGTTGGGCCGTTGATTGCCATTGCCGGTGCGGTTCCACTTGGTTCGGTGTTGGTCCGGTTGATCCTGATCGCGGCGGTGTTGATCGCGTGGATTGCCGTTCTTGTCATTCGCATGATCCGAGCGAAACGTGCGGGTGAAAAGCTTGCTGATGACCTCACCGAAAGTGCGAATAATCAACGTGACGATGAGGTGGCTGAACAGGCCGTCGTCTTGTCGGAACGGTTCCGCGAGGCGATGGAGGTGTTGCGAAAATCCGGCGCGGGGGGCAAGGCAAATTCGCTCTTTCACTTGCCATGGTATGTGATTATCGGTCCGCCCGGCTCCGGAAAAACAACCGCGCTTGTTGAATCGGGCCTAAAGTTCAAGCTTTCCGAAAGATTCTGCGGACCGATAATCACATAACATTGCAATTGAAAGAGCGAAATTGCATTGACCCCCGCGCCGGAGATTCGCA
>JBCDDR010000271.1:0-2731 GCA_039180205.1 Pseudomonadota bacterium
CCCAGCGGTCTTATCCCTCGTGCCCAGGCTCCCGCCTGGGAATGGCCACCCGAGGCTCTGCCTCCTCTGGGTATGTCCACAACTCCGTTAAACTAGTGCCAACGAGCCAGTGCTATGGTTGTGTGCAACGCCCAAATGTGCAGAACAATCACCGCAGCAATCACGAACGGCAGCAAAAAGTGCAATGAGAAGAAGCGGGTAAGTGTGTCGTTATCAACCGAGAAGCCGCCCCAAAGCAGTGTCACGATTGCCTCACCGACAACCGGGACCGCGCCAAACAGGCTGGTGATCACGGTCGCGCCCCAGAAGCTCATTTGGCCCCAAGGCAACACATAACCCATGAATGCCGTTGCCATCATCAACAGCAAAATCACGACGCCCAGCATCCAGATCATCTCCCGCGGGGCTTTGTATGATCCATAATAGAGACCGCGGAAAATGTGGATGAAAACGACGATAAAGAACATCGACGCCCCGACCTCGTGGATGGACTGAAGCAACCACCCGAAGTTGACGTCGCGGGTGATGTGCTGCTTGCTGGCAAAGGCAAGACCCGCGTCGGAGGTGTAGTGCATGGCAAGAACAACACCAGTCACGATCTGCATAACCAGGCAAAAACCGGCGAGACTGCCGAAATTCCACATATAATTCAGGTTGCGCGGAGACGGATAGCCCGGGCCGAGCGAGCCATAGATTAGCGACGCAATCGGGAGACGTTGATCAACCCAGCGCATAACGCCGCTTTGCGGCACATAAGGTTTTCCACCAGCCATAACCCTAGACCTCCTGTCCGATTTGCACCGTCGTCGGTGTTAAGAATTCAACGTAAGGCACCTCAAGGTTTTTCGGTGCGGGGCCTTTACGAATACGGCCCGAAATATCGTAGTGACTACCATGACATGGGCAGAACCAGCCGTCATAATCACCTTTTTGTTCACCGACCGCAGTCCCAAGGGGGATGCAGCCCAGATGCGTGCACGCGCCGACCACGATTAGAAAGTTCTCATGCCCTTCCACCGTGCGTTCCACATCGGTTTGTGGGTCGCGCAGGGCGCTGACGTCAACGGCGCGCGCCTCTTCGAGTTCAGTTTCGGTGCGGTTGCGAATGAAGACGGGCTTTCCGCGCCAGAACACCTTGATCGCTTGCCCTGCTTCAACAGCAGACAAATCGACCTCAACTGTCGCGAGTGCTTTCACGTCGGCGGAGGGGTTCATCTGATGGATCAGGGGCCATGCCACCAAAGCGGCGCCCGTTGCTGCAAAAGCACCCGTCGCAACATGAATAAAGTCGCGTCGAGAAATATCCGGCTCGTGGGAAAACCCCAAGTCATTCGTGTCAGCCATTACACATCATCCTATTGCCAACCTACTTAAATCAAGAATCTGCTCAACGCCCTCAGTCACACACGCTCGTGCGCCCGGCCCTAGAGGGCATAAAAATGATTAGCGACCGGTAAATGTATGCCGCGACAAGCAGTCTCAAACGACCTCATCGCGCTTTTAACGTTCATGTAGCGCTCTCACCCTGCGAAGGCAATGGCAGATTTACGCCCTGTTCCGTACCCTTTCGTCGCAGTTTTTCCCGAGGGCACGCTTGCATAAAATTGCCTATGTTCAGCAATACGAGCGTTGAATGATGACGGTTTTCAAAAAAAGGCTTTTCTTCGAAAAAAAGTCGTTTTCATGAAGATCGGTGGCATAACATCGGGGCGTCCGCAGGCTCAGTCACATGAACGCGTGAGGAATGCATTTTGGATACAAAAGCCAACGTTCGGCTGGCTCTTTACGAGCCTGATATTGCGCTTAATACGGGTGCGATGATCCGTACGGCTGCGTGTTTTGGCGCCCATGTCGACGTGATTGAGCCTTGCGGTTTCCCGTTTTCGCTCGGCGCGCTGAAACGGAGCGGTATGGATTATATCGACGAAACCGATGTCACCCGCCACGACGATTATGATGCCTTTCTGGAAACTCTGAATGGACGGTTGATCTTGCTGACGACCAAGGCGCGTGATCCGATCTATGACTGGCATGCCAAACCCGGGGATTGTCTTCTGATGGGGCGGGAAAGTGCCGGGGTGCCCGAGAAGGTTCACAAAACCGCGGATGTGCGTTTGACGATCCCCATGCGGCCTTCGGTTCGCTCGCTCAACGTATCTGTAGCGGCCGGTATCGCGCTTTCGCACGTCTATCACATTTCAAATTCAGATCGCGGGCTCAGGTGATAGACTTCGCATGGCTTTTGTGAAACCTTACCGTTCACAATCATTCTAAACAGACCGGATATTGCCATGAATTCACATCCTTCCGCCTCAACTTCCATGGCGCAAGCCACTTCTTTGACGATCGATGATAAGAAAGCGCGCGCATCCGAATGGTTTGAAACGCTGCGTAACCGAATTTGCGCGGCTTTCGAGACCCTTGAGGATCAGGCTGGTGATATCGCCGACTATCAGGTGAGAGACCTTCCCCCTGGTCGTTTCGAACGCAAGACGTGGGCACGACCCGATGCTGCGGGCGACCACGGCGGTGGCGGCACCATGTCGGTTATGAAAGGCCGCGTGTTCGAGAAGGTCGGTGTCAACATTTCCACCGTTTATGGCGAGTTTTCGCCTGAATTCGCCAAATCAATTCCCGGTGCTGATGAAGACCCGCGCTTCTGGGCTTCGGGGATATCGCTGGTGGCTCACATGCATTCGCCCCTTGTTCCGGCGGTGCATATGAATACCCG
>JBCDDR010000272.1:0-2708 GCA_039180205.1 Pseudomonadota bacterium
GGCGCGGACAATATCTTCCACCTTTTGAGGATTTGCGTATTCGCTGGCCTCTTCGTTCAGGGTCAGAATCACTATGGTGCCTGGTCCAGACCACCCATCCGGTCCCGCTTCAACAGCTTCGACCGTGAAGGTGCCTTCTCCGCTGGAGGTCCAGCGGGACACGCCCTTCTCACCGGCTTTTCGTGAATAGACCGTCACTGTGCCCGCGACCATGAACGCGGAATAGAAGCCGACGCCAAACTGACCAATCAGTGCCGACCCGTCGCCTTTTTCTTCGAGACCTTCCAGGAAGGCTTTGGTGCCCGATCGAGCAATCGTGCCGAGGTTTGCGGTAAGATCCTCGCGATTCATGCCGATGCCATTGTCAATCACAGTCAGCGTCTTACCGCTCTCATCGGATTTGAGCGTAATCTTGAGATCTCCCGCATCGCCGAGGAGCGCTGGATCCTGGATGGCGAGGTAGCGCAGCTTTTCACAAGCGTCTGCCGCATTTGAGATCAGTTCACGAAGAAAGATGTCCTTATTCGAATAGACCGAATGCACCATCAGCTTGAGGAGTTGCGAGACTTCGGCCTCAAAATTCTGTTCGGTTTTGTCGAGACTGGCAGGAGATGTCATTCGTCGAAGACCTGTTTATTGATGTTGTTTGCGATTGGGTGCGATGGGGCGGCGGTCGGGAGATCCGGGCATAGTCACCTCGTTCCGGCGGCGACCGCGTTCATGACATAGAGAGTGCCAAAGAAAAATTCAAAGCGTATGGGAAAAAAAGAGGCCGATCCTGAGGAGGATCGGCCGAAAAGGGTGGTGTCCAATCGGGATTGAACGGTCGTGTGATAAAGGTGAACTCTCTGCCAACTGGGGCTGGGGGGCTGAAAATGGTCAACAAAGAGCCGTGACCAACACACAATCGCTATTTGCCTGTCCTTTTTGACCTCCAATTGACCGAATTAAGGCAATTTCTTGATTTTCGACCTTTTTGTTCAAAAATACCGGATTGAAATACCTTGCCAATTAGTGGGTCACAGGTGATGATCCACCGGACATAAGGGGAGGGGCGTTTGGATAACGACAATTCGCGCACGGAAATCATTCGTGATGAAGAAAAGGATCATTCCGCAAAGGTTTTAGATCTTCCGCAAGACCGTTTACAATCCTTCAAAAAGCCAGCGACCTCGACTGTTCTTGCCGCAAAACCGGTTCCATCCGCAAATCCGGCTCAGGTTACGTTTTCGCGGATTGAACTCTCAGAAATCCTCAAGGTGTATGGCAGACGCGTTGCTGCAGGCGAGTGGCGTGATTATGCGATGGACTTTGAAAAAGAGCGCGCCGTTTTTTCTATATTCAAGCGAACCAGTGAAATGCCGGTTTACCGTATCGAAAAGAATCCCAAGCTCCAGCGCAAACAGGGAGCCTTTTCCGTTATCGCGGCAAGCGGGATGGTCCTGAAGCGGGGGCATGAGCTTGCACAGGTGCTTAAAGTTTTTGAGACCAAACGCCATCTTCGCGTTGTTGATTGAGCGCCTTTCATAACGGTGCCGTTGCACCGGACCCGAGCGTGCGCTGCATGTAAACAACGTCCAGCCAACGGTCCTGTTTAAAGCCGACATCGCGAAGAATTCCGGCAGTCTCGAAACCTGCCTTTTCATGAATGCGAACCGATATGGGTGGATCAAGCCTTGTGATCAGGGCAATCATCTGACGGAATCCCCGCTCCTCGCAATCAGAAATCAGTTTCGCCAAGAGCGCGCTACCGATCCCTTTCCTCTGCGCTTCAGGTGTCAGATAAATCGAGTCCTCAACAGTTCCCCGGTACGCATGTCTCTTATGAAAGGGGCCAGCATAGGCGTAGCCTGCAATGGAACCGGCATACGTTGCAACGATGTATGGGCAATTGGCTGCCACAATCCCGGCATATCGCGAGGCCATTTCCGCAAGATCCGGAGGATCAGTCTCGAAGGAGGCGAGACCGGTTTCAACGTGGTGTGCATACACGTCGGTGATGACGCGAAGGTCGGTTTTTTGTGCTGGGCGAATCTCAAAGGTCATGCCGGTCTTCTGGCACGAGAGCGCAATCGGGGAAAGGCGGCCACAAAAAAAGCGGCCCCAAGGGCCGCCCTTTTCGTGTTCGTTTCTTGCCAACCTATTCGCGGTTGCCAAAGAGCTGGAGCAACAAGATGAACATGTTGATGAAGTTGAGGTAGAGGCTCAAGGCGCCCATGATCGCTTTGCGACCCATGGCAACTTCACCGTCGCCCTCAAAATACATCTCTTTGATGCGCTGCGTGTCGTAGGCTGTCAGGCCGGCAAAGACCAGAACGCCAATCACGCTGATTGCAAATTGCAGTGCTGAAGACTGCATAAAGATGTTCACGACCATCGCGATAATGACGCCGATCAGACCCATAAACAGGAACGAACCCCAGCCTGAGATGTCACGCTTTGTCGTGTAACCGAACAGGCTCAGCGAACCGAAAGCGGCAGCCGTGATGAAGAAGACGCGAACAATGCTTTCTGATGTGTAGACCAGGAGAATTGTCGAGAGCGACATGCCCATCAGCGCTGCGAAAGCCCAGAAGGTGCTTTGGGCCGCGCCAACGCTCATTTTGTGAACGCGGAACGACATAAAGAAAACCATGGCCAACGGTGCGAGCATCACAACCCACTTCAGTGGCGATGTCCAAAGCGTTGCGCCGAATTGGGTGAGGTAA
>JBCDDR010000273.1:0-2701 GCA_039180205.1 Pseudomonadota bacterium
AGGGGCGGTTTGACCCAGGATAAAGTTGAGAAAACCGGTAGAGATGACAGCGGCCCCAAGGTCTGACGCGCCCACCCGACCCAAAGATGGCGGCTTAAAGGAGGTGCTGTAAGTCCCTCGAAATCGAAGCGCTTCCGCAGGTGCCCAGATCAAGCCAACCTTGGGGTCAGAGGCCGACCCGAAATCGCTATATTCTTCCATCCGCCCCGACACGTTGACTTCTAGGCGGTGTATGCCTGGAATGTCCTGTTCGGGTGCAACAATTGGAACGAGAAGCTCGCCAAAAATGGCAGACACGTCTCGATCGGCCTCGCGATCAAACCTCACGGTCTGGACCACCTCACTCGTGAAGTCTTCGGTGCGGAAGTGTGTTCCGACAGCGATGCTCACATCCCCTGCAGGCAGTGAAAAAATCGGCCCGGAGGCGATGATGTCGGCGCTCCAAAGATCGGAGTCTATGTCACTGGAAAGCGATACGATTCCAGCATTATCCGATTGACTGCTGACCGCACTATATGAGCCCGCAAAATCGATGAACCAGTTATCGGAGATTTTCCACTCCGCCCCGAACCCGGCATTCAGATTGTCTGAGTTTGCTTCAGTATTGCCGATGAAAGTTGCCACATTATTGCGGGTATTTTGGACGGTTGTGCGTGTCGCGAATGAAGCGTCCGCTGTGACTTTCAGCGACGGTGTGAGTTGATGAGAAATAGACCCTAGAATGCTATGTCGATTTTGGCTGGGAATGAGATCGTTTGGCTGCACGGCACTCGCCGAGAAAGACCGATCCGCTGTGCTGAGGTCGGTCTGATCGAAGAACTCATAAACAAGGATCCCGTTGCCTTTGTCCCAGTTCTTGCCATACGTAATGTTCGCGCGCGCCTCATCTAAATTGCCTTCGGTGACCGTCCCGTAGCGCAGTGTCGTTTCTACGCCTTCAAAGTCGTCGCGAAGAATGAAGTTGATCACCCCGGCCACTGCATCTCCGCCATAAATCGACGATGCTCCGTCCGTGAGGACTTCCACTCTTTCTATAGCCGATGCGGGGATCATCGATATGTCGACGAAATCACCGATCGCCGATGATTGTGCGATCCGGCGACCATTCAACAAAACAAGCGTGCTGCCTGACCCAAGACCTCTCAGGTTCACGCCCGTGCCGAGTGCGCCGCCATTGGCGCCGGTATTGAAGGCGGAGTTCGCATCATCACCGACGCCGACAGGAAGAACCGCGTTGGCGCCACCCCCAAAGTTCTGGGTCAGTGTTTGAATGAAGCCTTCGGCGGTCGATGCGCCAGAACTCAGAATGTCCTCGCGGTCATAGGTGAAGACTGGGGAGCTTTCCGGGGCGATGCCGCGAATATTCGTGCCCGTAACAGTGATGGTATCCTGGCGCGCTTCAGCCTCTTCCGGGTCACTCACCGCGATGTTTGAAACAGCATCGTCGGATTTCGCATCACTTGGTTGATCCGCTTGCGCGACAATCAGTGGGCGGACGTCCGTCTGATCTATCGCGCTGTCTTGACGCGCATATCCGTTTCCCACCAACAGTGTGCCATTCGCATCGATGCGGTAGCCAACACCCGTATCATCGAGCAAGAGTTGAACGGCTTCTGTTGACGAATATGTCCCTTCAATTCCGCTTGTGGTTTTGCCCCTGACATCGGCATCGATAAACAGAACTTGTTGGCCCGTCGCGATGCCGAAATCCGTCAGCGCCTGACCCAGTTCTTTGCTTTCGATACTGAATTCAAACGTTTCCCCGACCTCAGCTGCCGCGGGTGCTGCGATCGTCATGACCGATACCGCGCATCCCGCCAACGCTAGTTTTTTTACTGAGTCTCCCATGTAGAAAGTCATCAATTCTACGCCCTTCGATTGTCCAGCCTCTGATGTATTTCTAAGGCAATCACGCAAAAACCGCTCTTGCCTGAAGACAGACGTGGCGCTCTTCAGATTGCTTCATCAGAAAATGGCTATTCGGCGTATCAACGCAGCGACTGTGTTATTCGCGCCACACTAAGGTGAGTTCACCGTGACCAGAGCGATACGCTTCAAGCGGGTGCATCGCTTCCAGAGCATCGACAAATGCAGATGGAGGACCGCCATTATTGAAGACGCCGCTCACCTCCAGGGCCAGTACCCGGTCATCGGTGTCGAGGATCAATTGTTGCGCACTGTAGCGATTCATTTCGGCCACGACCTCGGTTAGAGCGCGCTGGCGGAAGACAAGTTGACCCCGCCGCCAACTGGTTTCTTCGATACCGTCCGTTTCGATAATTTTTGGTTCCAAGTTGGCGCGTGCGACGAGCCGCTCACCTGGCTTTAACTCAATGATAGAAGAGACGGCGACCGGTGTGTCGGTGCCTCCTGATGGCGTGATGTTTTCGGTTTGGAGGGGCATCGCGTTTGCGTCATCGATCTGAACTTTGCCTTCGACGAGCGTCACTTGGATTTCGTTTTGATCGTCAAAGCGGACGTCAAATATCGTGCCGAGCGCCAAGACACGCTTTTGTCCGGCCATGACGACAAAGGGTCGGTCGATATCGTTCGCGACATCAAAAAAACCTTGGCCATGAACGAGTGTGATTTTCCGGATTTCGTCAGAATAGTCGACTTCGATCCTCGAATTGGTGTTTATCGTCACTTCGCTGCCATCCGAAAGGGTAACGGAAGACCGCTCACCGATGCCGGTTTCATA
>JBCDDR010000274.1:0-2668 GCA_039180205.1 Pseudomonadota bacterium
CTCGGACGCACCCGTGGAGGTCGGGACCCCGCAAATTGAGTTCTATGCTGCGGTTGCGCGCAAAGACTTGGCAGGGTTCAGCACCGAGGACTGGTATCCAGAAGAGGCGCTCAGCCGCGAACAAGCCCTCTCCCTATTTACCACAGCGCCGGCCTTTGGTGCCTTTATGGAAGATGAGCTGGGCACGATCGAAGTCGGGAAACTCGCGGATTTTACCGTCTTTGATCGCGACCTGATGACCATTCCCGAGGCTGACATACTCGATGCTGAAACACTGATGACGGTGGTGCATGGCGAAATCGTCTATTCGGCCGGGGAATAGACTTTCGTCGCCGCAAAATGGTCAAGCAAGTGCTGCGTGACTTGCGGTAGAAAGCGCGGCGGCACGTCATGGCCCATGCCCTCAATCACCTCGAGGCGCGCCCCGCGCACCAGTTTGGCGACATCCCGCCCGCCTTCTATCGGGACGAGCGGGTCTTTCGACCCATGAATGATGAGCGTCGGCGCTTTGATCGACCGCGTATACTTCCGAAAATCACCCGACGCGACGATGGCCGACATTTGCCGGGCCACGCCGGTCGGATTGAAGCTGCGATCATAAGATCGGGTGATCCGGTCGCGCATACCATTGGTGTTCTGATCTTCTCCAGGGGTGCCGATCACCCCAAACGTAGCCACCGAAAGATCAATAATTTCATCCCGCGTCGTCGGCTGCGGTCCACGACGGATCATAGCTTTCATCACATCGCTAGATGGCCGCGGGAGTTTGGGATTGCCCGTCGTGGTCATAATGGCTGTCAGGCTGGCAACCCGATCGGGTACCAATGAACCAACATGCTGAGAAATCATACCGCCCATTGAGATGCCGACCAAGTGCACACGGTCGAGCTTAAGCGCGTCCAACAGAGCGATCGTGTCCTTCGCCATATCGAGCAGGTTATATGGCGTTTTCAGTCGAATCCCGATGCGTCGCAGCAAAATTTGACGCAACACACCAGGTGACTTTTCGCCCGTATGATGATGCGACAGGCCGATATCTCGATTGTCGAACAGAATGACCCGGTAGCCCCCCGCAACCACGTCTTCAACCAGCTTATCCGGCCACATGGTCAACTGACCGCCAAGGCCCATCACCATCAAGACGGGCGGCGCGCTCATATCGCCATAGGTCTCATAGGCAATCTCAATCCCATTTGCGGCTATCTTCGGCACAATTGGCCCTCCCTGATCCTTGGTCTGGCAGCAGAGCTAAGCCGAGCGCTTGGATAAATCCAGAGCAAGCACGATAATCGCAGTGGCTCACCCAATGTCACACTTGGCGCGCGCCGAGGTTGTGATAGGTCACGTTTTCGAAGATTTGACGAAAGACAGCTCGGATGACTGTGATCAGTGACAGCGACGCCCTGCAAGGGATGAAGCCAACCGAAAAAATTGACGTTCGCGGTGTGTTTGGCCTCGAGACCGATATGGTGGTACATGGCTTCAAGGATCGCACCGAATACGTTCCCGCGATCGATGATTCTTATCGCTTCGACCCGCAAACCACGATGGCGCTTTTGGCAGGTTTTGAGCACAATCGCCGCGTCATGGTGCAGGGGTATCACGGCACCGGTAAATCGACTCATATCGAACAAATCGCCGCGCGCCTGAATTGGCCGATGATCCGGGTCAATTTGGATAGCCATGTATCGCGGATTGATATGGTCGGCAAAGATGCGATCGTCTTGAAGGACGGGGCTCAGGTCACTGAGTTCCGTGAGGGGATTTTGCCCTGGGCCCTGCAACGCCCAGTGGCGATCACGTTCGATGAATATGATGCTGGCCGGCCAGACGTAATGTTCGTCATCCAACGGGTCCTGGAAGCCAGCGGCAAGCTTACCCTGCTCGACCAAAACCGCGTGATTGAGCCGAACCCATACTTCCGACTCTTCGCCACCACCAATACGGTCGGCTTAGGTGACACGACTGGGCTGTATCATGGCACGCAGCAGCTGAACCAGGGTCAGATGGACCGTTGGAGCATTGTTACGACGCTGAACTATCTTGAGCACGATGCGGAGGTGGACATCGTTTCGACGAAAGCGGGCGATGTCGATACTGAAACCTTGAGCCGAATGGTCACGCTCGCGGATCTCACCCGAAATGCGTTTATGAACGGCGATCTATCGACGGTGATGAGCCCGCGAACGGTGATCACATGGGCAGAGAACTTTGCGATTTTCGGTGACCTAGGGCACGCCTTCCGGATGACCTTCCTGAACAAGTGCGACGAACTTGAGCGCCCGCTCGTGGCGGAAATGTATCAGCGGTGCTTCGCGGAAGAGTTGCCTGAAAGCGCGCTAATGGTCCGCGTCGCTTAGCGATCCATGCAATTGCGATAGCGAGATTAACCTCGCTTTATCCCACCATCATTAGGCCTAACAACGCTGCGTGAATGACGGTTGGAGGTCCAATGCTCGATCGCTTCTGGCAGCCTAAGCATGCGCTTTAATTTCTGATCGTTTTCTCCTTCATAAAGAACACTGTTTTTTTTGGCGCCATGGTGAGTGGCTACGATGAATACACGCTCGGCGGCGATTTTAATGCGTTTTGGACCGCAGCGGGGGCCATCCTGAACGGCGACGCGCTGACGCTATATGCTCCGGATGGGCTGCAAACCATCATGAAA
>JBCDDR010000275.1:0-2641 GCA_039180205.1 Pseudomonadota bacterium
CTCGTATTTTCTCCAACCGTGAAGTCCCCCGCATTTCAATCTGCCGGTACAACCATTTCGGTACCCTCGGTTGCGCTTCCTGGGCGGAGCGAATATCGCCTTGGGCTGGGCATGCCTGCCAAAATCCGCAGACAGCTTCAAGCCTTTTCACCCAACCTTATCCACCTTTCCGCGCCTGATTGGCTCGGTTATGCGGCACGAAGGTTTGCGGTCGCCGAAGACATCCCGCTCGTCGCCTCGTTTCATACCCGCTATGATACCTATTTCCGCTATTATGGCGGGTTTAAGCTTGAGAAGTATGCACGCCGATATCTGAAGCATTTTTATGCGCCATGTCAGCATGTCTATGTGCCCTCCCAGTCCATGGCGGATGAGCTCAAAACCGCAAATATCCGTAAAGACACGTTGCTATGGACACGCGGTGTCAATTGCGACCGATTTCACCCCCGCCATCGCAGTATGGATTGGCGACGCAGTATCGGATTAGCCGATGCCGATGTTGCGGTTGCGTTTGTCGGGCGGCTTGTCCTCGAAAAAGGGCTCGATGTGTTTGCGCGCACGCTACACACCCTAAAAACCGTCAATCCAAATATTCGACCGCTCATTGTGGGCGAAGGGCCTGAGCGCGAGCGGTTTGCCTCGAAACTCGATCATGGCATTTTCACCGGGTTCCTGACTGATGAGCCTTTGGCGCGTGCCTACGCGAGTGCGGATATCTTCTTCAACCCGAGCGTTACAGAAACCTTTGGCAATGTCACATTAGAAGCGATGGCGAGTGGCCTCGCCTGCGTGTGTGCCGATGCAACCGGGAGCCGTTCGCTCGTTGATCATGGCGAAAGCGGATATTTGGTTGCACCTGATGATGAGGCCGGTTACGGCGCGCGCATTGCGGAACTTGCGTCAGATCCTCACCTGGCCGGTGTTTATGGGGCTGCGGGTCGCAAGAAGGCACTCGCCTTCGACTGGGATGCCGTTATGAGTGATCTGGTCGGCCATTATCGCGAAGTCCTCGCCGGATGAAGCTTATCGATGTTGCGGAGTTTTATGCGGAGCAGGGGGGCGGCGTAAAAACCTATTTGCACCAAAAACTGCGCGTTGGAAGCGCGATGGGTCATGATATCTCGGTTCTGGCACCGGGCCCGGAAACCTGTATCGAAGACAAGCTCGGTGGTCGCATTTTGTGGGTCAAAAGCCCACAACACAAGATCGACCCACGTTATCATGTTTTCGATAAGGCATCGCCGGTGCATGATCTTCTCGACAGCGAAAGGCCCGATGTTCTTGAATGCTCATCTCCCTGGCGCGGTGCCGCGATTGCAAGCTCTTGGCAAGGGCGCGCGCTCACCTCTTTTTTTATTCATCAGGATCCGGTTGCGGTCTATCCGCAGACGTTCCTCGGTCGTTTCCTTGGCGAAGACCGCGTCGATTGGCTTTTCGGGTGGTTTTGGCGCTATCTGAGGCGAACGGCGGCGAAGTTTGATACCGCCGTTGTAAGCGGCGAATGGTTGGCCGCGCGGCTTGGCCGTTTCGGCCTCAATGAGCCTTTCGCGGCGCCCTTTGGCATCGAGAAGGACCAATTTGCCCCCGCCTTGGGCTCGGAAGAGACACGCCGAGAGATGCTTGCCGCCTGTGGCGTCAATGATCCAAACGCAAAGCTATTGATCAGTGTCAGCCGCCACCACCCCGAAAAGCGGCTTGGCATGGTAATGGATGGATTTGAGAAGGCGCGTCGGCGCAGACCCATGGGGCTCTACTTGATTGGTGATGGTCCTTTCCGAAAATTCGTCGAAAAAAAAGCTGCCCTAATCCCGCATGTTCATGTGGCCGGGCTCGTGCCTGAAAGGGCTTTGCTTGCAAAGGCACTCGCCAGCGCCGACGCCATGGTACACGGCGGAGCGGCAGAAACCTTTGGTCTCGTGATCGCAGAGGGGCTGTCGGCGGGTGCCCCTTTGGTTGTGCCATCGGTTGGCGGGGCTGCCGATCTCGCGGCGCCGGAATATGCCGAGTTTTACCGGCCGGGGGATAGCGATGGTTTTGCCGCAGCCACCTTGCGCCTCTTGGGCCGCGATCCCAAAACGCTGAAGGCCGCCGTCGCCAAAGCAGTTACGACGCGTATCCTCACGCCCGAGGCGCATTTTGAGCGATTGTTTGGGCATTATGAGACCCTTTTAGCGGAGCGTCGGGCCGTTTATGAGCCGACGGCCTAATCTGCGTCGCTATTCTTTTGTTTTTCCCAGGTCTTGCGGCGCAGGGCATCGCTATAAAGCCCACGTTTTGCAAATCGGTTGGCGAGAAAATGGTAAAAGTACCAGTCTTTCTGATCGAACGGACAAAGGTGATAGCCGAGTTGCTCAAGCCTGGTCCATTCGACCGAACTTCGATCATTGCGCCGATCCGAGGGGCGGCACCAGAGCTTCGGATCGTAGGCGGTGCGCCCGCGCTTGAGCATTCGGTGTATAATCTCATGATCTTCAAGAACAAAAGGCCAGCGCGTTGAAACGAATCCACCGACGGCCTTCAGGGTCGGGATATGTAGGATATGGCCAAACCCGCCCGAATGCGCCTGGCGGGGCAACAGCTTCCCCATCTGGTTCGTCTTGTATCTTTTGAAACGAGTCCGGCGCTGGTCTTCATTCCCCGA
>JBCDDR010000276.1:0-2570 GCA_039180205.1 Pseudomonadota bacterium
AAATCCTAACGCCGACCCGCCTCATTCGAGGTGATCGTGAGTTTGGTGGGAACGGCCCGCGGATCGATGTCCGTGTGCAATTCATCGCCAAAAAGCACGGGGCGCAAATCGACGCTCGTGTCACGATGCGTGCTGCTGAATTAGGCGGTGACGGCTCCGAAACCCGTCAGACTTTCTATGACTTCCCTGTCTGGCACAGTGGGGGGAAACCGATACGGGTGACCCGCATCCTGCAGCCAGACTGGCGGGTCAGCTTCACAAGCCCACGCGGTCAGAATCCATTTGCCGCGCGAGGAAGCTGCCGCGATGCACAAGTTACACCGCGCGGTTTTCTGCCGTCCGTGACAGTTACCTGCCGGACTGAAGATGGCGGTCATTTTATTGTCGTGCGCGATCGCGGCCCGATCCGTCAAATGCTGTTGATGGGGGACACGTCCGGCGACGATATTTCAACCGACAACAACCCTCGCGGCGATACCGGTATCCGCGGAATAAAGTTTGGCACGCTGCCGGTTGAGGTTCTCCAGAAGCGCCCACCTCAGAAGAGCAGCAAGGCAATCCCTCAGATCGACCGGCGGTACCTGAAGCCGAAGATCCGTTCCCGCCAGTAAAAGCGGCTTCGCGAAATCCACACCTGCACCAGGATAGAAAAAGAAAAACCCTCCGGCTGATGCCGGAGGGTAAAAAGTGTCGGACGCTGTCTGGGTTTGACCAGTCGCGCTTATGCAGGTTTCCGACGGCGGCGCATCAAGGCCAACCCGCCGATCGCACCCACCAGCATCAGACCTGCCGCAGGCAGCGGAACAGGTGCTACGCGAACCGCATCAACGTCAAACCCGCCGGTTGCAGCATTCCCTACATCTGCCGGGTTAGAAGTGTCGAAGATCACGATCGTATCGAAGACGCCAACGTCGCCGAGTGCAAGTGTTGCACCGCCTTGCGCATCGACATTTGGAATATTGTCGATGAACGTGAAATCACCGCCGAAACCAGCAAAGACATCTGCGGATTCGGGGAACCCGGCAGGATTACCAAAAGTGATCTCGAAAACCGTAACTTCGGTGTTGAATGCTGTGCCAAAGGTTAGCGCGATTGCGCTGCCGAAACCGATCTCAAAGAAGCTATCATCAGCCGGCCCGAGCGCATTAAGCGGATTATCGCGGTCATTGGCTGTTCCCCGCGCAGCATCAAAATCAAATGTAATTTGGGTTGCGTATCCGCCGTTGAACCCACCGCCGCCAGCGACGGTATCAAGCGCTGAAAGGTCGAGAGGAATGGCCGATGCCATACCTGGAGCGACAACCAAAGCGGACGCGAATGCTAAACCACGAAAAGTACCGAACATGTTGAACTCCCATTCGGAACGTAAAATAACAAAACCAATTAGTCCGCGCACCGCGCAGACGCCTACCTGTCGCTACACTAGCGGCGATTTCGGGTTTTTGGGATTGATTTTGTAATGGTTTGTAATGCGAAACCTGATCGTTCGACGCGACAAGATGTGTTCGAATTGAATGATATCTGCCGGGAAAACCTCCCGCGTGAGCGGAGGAACGAACCACGATAAGTTTCTAATTACAGTGAGGTTTGGTGGAGCCAAGGGGAATCGAACCCCTGACCTCTTCGCTGCCAGCGAAGCGCTCTCCCAGCTGAGCTATGGCCCCGTCTATGAGATATGTCTCAAAAAAGTGCTCCGCTTTTAAGGGGAGCGATAGTCAATTGCAAGCCAAAAGCGCGTATGCGTGGCTCGCAAAGCGCCTTAGCTCAATGGGATCAGGAACCTGAATCAGACGTCTTTATCCTCATCATTGGAATCAACCACAAGGTCGCTCATATCGTCATCGTCCTCGTCCGTTTCGAGGAACGTATCATCGTCGTCATCCAGCTTGATTTCGGCATCTTCGTCATCTTCGAGGTCCGGCAGATTATCCTCAGATTCCGTTTCGCCGTCGGCTTCCTCCAGAGAGACGATTTCCGGTGCGTCTGCCGGAAGCTCTTCTTCATCGTCCTCTGTGGTCTCCTTCTCTGCCGGTTTGCTCTTCGCAGTTTGCTTGACGGTCTCCTGCTTCTCGGTATCGAAAAAGGAGAGGGGATAGGATTTGCCTGTATAAGGCGAAACGATGGGATCGGCGTTCAGATCGTAAAACTTCTTGCCGGTTTCCGGGCATACGCGCTTTGTGCCTGCTTCTGGTGCTGCCAAGGGAGCCTCTTTTGTAGGATATCGAGGTCGAACAGAGTGGCAGCCACTGCGCGCTTTCAGCCTCCACTTCAACCAGATCGGTGGTCACCCCGGTCTCTTCCCAAAGCTCGCGCAGGGCTGCCGCGCGCGGCGCTTCGCCCGCATCGATCCCGCCCTGCGGCATCTGCCAGGCCGGTGTGCTGATCGGGCTGTCGCGCCGCTGCCCGACAAAGACCTCGCCGCCCTTATTAACCAGCATCACGCCAACGC
The DNA here is from genome assembly GCA_039180205.1 of Pseudomonadota bacterium. Lineage (GTDB taxonomy): Bacteria > Pseudomonadota > Alphaproteobacteria > Sphingomonadales > JBCDDR01 > JBCDDR01. The sequence continues at coordinate 2,450 of JBCDDR010000276.1, forward strand.
ACGGCCTGTACGGCAGCTTCTCGATCTCTTCGGGGGTCATGTCAGCGTCTTCTCCATCTTGGCGCGCTGCAGGCTCTCGCCGTTCCGCGCCACCACCTCGTGATGGATAACCAAAAAGCCC
>JBCDDR010000277.1:0-2529 GCA_039180205.1 Pseudomonadota bacterium
CATCGATGCAAGCGGGCTGCCGGATTTTGAGGCGCTTCACCAGGCGATTGATGAGAAAACTGCGCTCGTCAGTGTGATGGCAGCAAATAATGAGATCGGGACCCTTGCGCCTCTCGCCGACATTGCGGCGCTTGCCCATCAACATGGTGCTTTGTTCCATACCGATGCGGCTCAGGCGGTTGGGAAAATCCCGATTGATGTCAATGCGATGGGTATCGATCTGCTCAGTTTTTCTGCCCACAAACTATATGCACCCAAGGGTGTCGGCTTTCTCTATGTACGACAGAAACCGCGCATCCCGATGATTTCTCAGATGGATGGCGGTGGGCAGCAAGGGCGTTTTCGCTCGGGAACGTTGGCTCCCGCGCTGGTGGTCGCGATGGGGAAAGCATGCGCCCTGACCCGCGATCGCCTTTCGGAAGATGCCGACCATGCGCGGCAAATGCGTGCGGACTTCCTCGAGTGCCTGGACAGGGCCCAGGTTCGCTATGTGATTAATGGAACAATGGAGGCCCGGCTACCGGGAAACCTGAACTTGCATTTCCCAGGCATTGATGAGGCCCGGCTTCTTTCCGGCTTGCGCGGCATTGCCGTTTCTTCTGGAGCCGCCTGCGCATCGGCGGCAGGTGAACCCTCCTATGTACTTGAAGCGCTCGGCCTTGCGCCTGATGCGATTGCCAGCAGCTTGAGGATAGGCTTCGGCAGGGGCCTTTCGGCGGATCAAGTTGAACAGGCTGCTGCTGAGCTAGCCCGCGCGGTCAATACACTCAGAAAATAATGTCGGTGAAAGTGCGCCGGTCAACGAACCGCAGGAATCGCCATGCGTTTTAGGGGGCAGTCCCCCAATACGCTTTGGCTACATGCCCGCAGCTCGCCTGATTTTGTAAAACAGAGGCGGGCTTCCTGAAGCGCGCCGCGCGTGCAGGTGATGGTTATGTCATCGTCATCAAGTTCTGGGTTTGCGCGCATGAACATGCGTTCAATCGTGCTTGCGCTCATCTTTAGCGGTGAAGAGGGGCGGCGCAATTCGTCCGGAATGTTGATCTTTTCAAACAGCCTTTGCGTTAACTCAAAATATCCACCGACACCAAGCCCCGAGCAGCTGCCATGCTTGTCCCATTCATGTTCAATCAGCCCTGCCGACGGCATGATTGGAAACATTTGATCAACAATTTGACGAGGCACATCGCGGGTGCGATTTCGCCCCAAACAATATTCCGGCCAGCCTTCTGCCTCATATTGTGGCCATAGCCCGTGGACGATGAACCCGAATGATCGACCGGTACCGCATTGGCTTTGGGGGGCATCATCGCCGCGCGATTGGCAAAAACTCGGCGACCAGGATAGCGCCAAAACATAGTAATCGAATTCAGAGTCGGGCTTCGGTTGGGCGGAACGGATGGAGGCATTCCGCGCTGAGGTCTGATCTTCAATCCCGGCCGTGTCTAATGGAACATTCGCATAGCCGAGGGCGCCGAGCCCAAGGATAAGCAGGAGTCCGGCTGTTTTCTTCAGCATCCCGGGATCAGCGCGCCAGATATCGCATTGCGTCGTCGAGACCCTCAAGCGTCAAGGGGAACATATGGTCATCCATCAGTTGTTTGAGCATCTCGATAGACTGGCCATAACGCCAATGCGTTTCGTCAATCGGGTTGAGCCAGGCAACTTTATCGTAAACCTGTTTGACCCGCTCAATCCAGACAGCCCCAGGTTCCGCATTCCAGTGTTCAACCGAGCCGCCCGGGTAACTCACTTCATAAGGGCTCATCGAGGCATCGCCCACAAAGATGACTTTGTAGTCGTGCGGATATTTATGGAGGACTTCCATCGTTGATATTCGTTCGCTATGTCTGCGGTGGTTATCTTTCCAAACATGCTCATAAAGGCAGTTGTGGAAATAGAAATACTCAAGATGCTTGAACTCGTTGCTGGCGGCTGAAAACAGCTCCTCACACACCTTTATGTGGCTATCCATCGATCCGCCGACATCGAGGAATAACAGGACTTTGACGGCATTCCTGCGCTCGGGAACCATTTTTATGTCCAGATAACCACGATGCGCGGTGGATTGGATTGTGCCATCCAGATCAAACTCCTCGCTTGCTCCTTCGCGGGCAAACCGCCTCAGCCTGCGCAGCGCGACCTTGATGTTGCGGGTCCCGATTTCGCGCGTATTGTCGAGATTTTTGAATTCGCGTTTATCCCAAACTTTGATCGCGCGACCATGACGCCCTTCTTTCTGGCCGATCCGCACGCCTTCCGGATTGTAACCATAGGCACCAAAGGGCGACTTCCCGGCGGTGCCGATCCATTTGCTGCCGCCTTCGTGACGCCCTTCCTGTTCCTCCAGGCGTTTCTTGAGCGTCTCCATAATCTCTTCCCAGGACCCGAGCGCATTCACTTTTTCCATTTCCTCTTCAGAGAGGTAAAGCTCAGCCATTTGTTTCAGCCATTCTTCAGGGATCTCGGCGGCTTCATCCTCAGGAAGTGCCTCAAGCCCTTTGAATACATATCCAAAAACCTGGTCAA
>JBCDDR010000278.1:0-2498 GCA_039180205.1 Pseudomonadota bacterium
GGCTTCCCGGGCGAGGCGGGCTTCAGGCATGTTGGTCATGCCGATAACGTGGCACCCCCAGCTTTTGTAGAGCAAACTTTCGGCACGGGTCGAAAATTGCGGGCCTTCCATGGCGAGATAGGTGCCACCCACATGATGGCGAACGCCAAGCGCTGAAAGACTTTGCGCAAGTGCCGTGCGTAAACGTTTGCAAGTCGGATCAGCAAAGTTGACGTGCGCGACGCAACCAGGGCCGAAAAAGCTTCCCGCGCGCGATTTGGTGCGATCAATAAACTGGTCAGGTAAAACAAATGTACCGGGCGCCAGGTCTTCGCGAAACGATCCGCAAGCCGATAATGAAAAAACGTCGGTTACACCCAACCGCTTGAGCGCATCAATGTTTGCCCGATAGTTGATGTCGCTTGGTGGAATGCGGTGACCGCGTCCATGGCGCGGGAGAAATGCGGCTGGCATACCGTCGATTTCACCCCCAAGGATCGCATCCGATGGATCACCAAAGGGGCTTTCCACGCGCTGCCATTCCCCGTCGGCGAGACCTGGTAAATCATAAAGTCCACTGCCTCCGATCAGGCCAAGCATGGTTCGCTTCTGGGTACTCTTCAACGCGGAGGTCATGAGTGGGCGTTCCGGAATTGGGGGGAAACGAAACCGTTGGGTTACGGTGTGCCAACTCAGTTTCGTGCGGGCAACAAAAAAGGCGACGCCCCTTACGGACACCGCCTCATTTTTTTTGTCATTGATCAGACTGGTGTCATTGAACAGACGGGCAGGAAGTGTCCTAGGCCTGGTCTTCCATGATATTTTTGCCTTCTTTGACCGGCTTCCAGATCTTCCGGTAGCTCATGTAGCTAAGCCCCGCCAAAACGGACACAAAGAGGAGCGTTTTGATACCGATCGACTTCCGCTTGTCCTTATGCGGTGCCGCCGTCCAGGTGAGAAAGGCTGCAACGTCTTTTGACATCTGTTTGACAGTCGCCGGTGTCCCATCTGCATACTCGACGCCATCTTCGTAGAGCGGCTGAGCCATCGCTAGATACAGCGTTTTGTAATAGGGATTGAAATACTGCCCGATTGGCGGCTCATCAAGTTCCTCCGGAACTTCTTCCTCATACCCCTGGAGGAGCGAATAGACATAGTTCGACCCTTCGTGGCGCGCACGCGTCATCAGCGACAGATCGGGTGGTAACGCGCCACCATTCGCCAATCGCGCTTCCTGCTCGTTCGCAAACGGGTTTGGCCAATAGTCGGACGGTTTGGCGGGACGCATATACATCTCACCATCGTCGTTCGGCCCGTCTTCAACCTCATACTGTGCCGCAAGGGCTTTGACCTGTTCGGGCGAATACCCAAGCGCCTCAAAGTTTCGGAAGGCGACATATTTCAGCGAATGACATCCCGAACAAACATTTTGAAAGACCTGAAAGCCGCGTTGAAGCTGAGACTGATCATAGCTTCCAAACAGGCCTTCGTGCGCGAAATGCCCTTCCTTCGGATGCTTGTGATATTTCTTGGTGGTCGCATCACCGGCGGCATACGCAGTTTCAGGAGCCGTCGTCGCAAAAACAGCTGCGATGGCAAATGTCGCACCAGTTAGGGCGGCGGCCCGTTTCAGGCCGCCGAATAGGTTTACGCTTTTCATTATGTTACTCCGCCGGTTGGGGGATCGCCCCACCCGGGGTCGATGAAGATGAAGTTTCCTTGGTCACAGCTTTCGCAATGCTATCGGGCAATTGTTCAGGCTGTTCAAACCAACCAACGAACGGCAGAATCACCAGGAAGTGTGCGAAATAATAGAACGTGCCAAGCTGTGCAATGATGACCCAGGTCGCGTCGTCAGCCGGTTTTGAGCCCGCGATCCCCAAGAGCACGCACACAACGCCAAAGATCCAGAAGCAAATCCGATAAACCGGACGAAACTTCGCCGAACGGACCTTTGATGTATCGAGCCACGGCAATGCGAGCAAGATCAAGACCGACGCAAACATCGCAATCACACCGCCGAGCTTCGCCGGGATGAAGAGGAAGTCAAACGTGATCGACCGCAAAATTGCATAGAAGGGCAGGAAATACCATTCAGGCACAATATGCTCGGGTGTCGCCAGCGGATTGGCTTCAATGAAATTGTCCGGGTGTCCGAGATAGTCGGGCAGGAAGAACACGAACGCTGCGAAGATGAGCGTGAAGACCGAAAGCCCGAACAGATCCTTAATCGTGTAATATGGGTGAAATGGAACCTGATCCTGCGGCCCCTTCACATCAATCCCAAGCGGGTTGTTGTTACCCGGAACGTGCAACGCCCAAATGTGCAAAACGACCACACCGAAGATCACGAACGGCAACAAATAGTGCAGGCTGAAGAACCGGTTGAGCGTTGGGTTGTCAACCGAGAAGCCACCCCACAGCAATTCGCGGATTGGCTCGCCGACGAATGGGATCGCACCGAACAAGTTGGTGATTACCGTTGCGCCCCAAAAGCTCATCTGACCCCAAGGCAGAAC
>JBCDDR010000279.1:0-2496 GCA_039180205.1 Pseudomonadota bacterium
CACGACGTCGACATCGCGATCGTGAATATCTCGCCCCTCAAGCTCGATCATTCCACTGACAACGGCACTGGGTACGGTGTCATTCATACGGTTAAAGCAGCGCAGAAAGGTTGATTTCCCGCAACCTGACGGCCCGATCAGCGCCGTCACATCATCGGAATGTATGTCGAGCGATACATCTTTAATCGCATGCTTTTCGCCATAATGCACGTTGACCTCGGTGGCGCGCATTTTCGGCTTTCGCTCGTTTGCGCGATCCTGATGCGGATGTGCGCCGGGATCCGGAAACGTGTCCGTATTTTGGATTGAGGGTTCGGCCATCGATCTCACTACCATTTCTTTTCAAAGCGGTTGCGCAGGTATACCGCAATGGCGTTCATTAAAAAGAGAAACGCAAGCATCACCAGGATTCCAGCCGCCGCTTTCTCGCGGAACAGGCGAAAGCTTTCGCTCCACCAATTGAAAATCTGTACCGGGAGCACGGTCGTGGGGTCGACAAAACCCTGCGGAGGTTGAAAAACATTGGCGTTGAGCCCGATCATCAGCAAAGGAGCCGTTTCGCCGAGCGCTTGCGCCATACCGATAATCGCACCCGTCAAGATACCAGGCAAGGCAAGCGGCAGTACATGATGAAAGACGACCTGGATCGGCGATGCACCAAGCCCCGTCGCAGCGGATCGAATCGAACCGGGAACCGCCTTCAATGCTGCGCGCGCGGCAATGATGATCGTCGGGAGCGTCATCAATCCCAGCGTGAGCCCGGCTATGAGCGCGGTTGAGCGAGGAAGGCCAAAGAGGTTTTGAAACACCGAAAGCCCAAGCAACCCGAAAACGATTGAGGGGACCGCCGCGAGGTTATTGATGTTGATTTCGATCAGATCGGTAAAGCGATTCTGCGGCGCAAACTCCTCAAGGTAAATGGCAGATCCCACTGCGACCGGGAAAGCGAACAGAAACGTCACGATCAGGGTAAACACCGACCCTTTGATGGCGACCCACACACCAGCGGTTTCGGGGTCGGCCGAATGCCCGTTGGCAAAGAGCAGGTTATGAAACCGCCGCTCCAGGTGACCCGCTTCGCGCAATTGTTGCACCCAAGCGACCTGCTGATCGCTCAATTGACCCGGAGCACCCTTGCCTTTGATAAAGAGATCAACATCTTGCGCGGCTTCAACCCAAACCGATAGTTTCTCACCGATCCGGTCCGGGTTCTCGCGTAACAGTGCAAAGAGCCGGTCCTCGACGCCGATCCGGCTGATCAACCGGCGCAATGCTGTTTCATCAGCCTCGGTTGTAACATTGCCAAGCTGCTGGGCAAGCGCGCGATGGGCAAACTCCCGGTAATCCGCATTGCGCAACAGATCGATCGTTACATCCTGCTGGCTTGCCACACCCAGGTCATCAAGCGTGACACGCATGTCGATTTTGATTTTGGTTTGCGTAAACCCTGACAAACCTTCCAGTGCAATCGACCCCATGAGCAAGATGAGAAAACCGATCGCAATCGCAATCGCGCCCACGCCATAGGCGCGAAAACGCTGCTCGCGTGCGTATCTTTTACGGATCCGCCGCGCCATTGCGGGAGTGTCCCAACTTGTGGGTGTGAATTCGCGTGCGCTACTCATAAATTTCCCGATATTTTCGCACAACGCGCAGCGCGACAACATTGAGCGCAAGCGTCACAAGAAACAACACCATGCCAAGCGCAAACGCGGAAAGCGTCGTTGCGCTATCAAATTCCTGGTCACCGGTGAGCGTCTTTACGATCTGTACGGTCACCGTTGTATTGTTATCGAGCGGATTGAGCGTGAGATTGGCGACAACGCCGGCAGCCATAAACACAATCATCGTTTCCCCGATGGCGCGCGATACAGCCAGCAGGAAAGCGCCGACGATGCCCGGGAGCGCGGCGGGAATCAGTACCTGGCGTATCGTCTCCGAGGGGGTTGCGCCAAGGGCGAGCGCCCCATCGCGCATTGAACGTGGCACGGCTGTCAGCGCATCGTCGGAAAGCGACGACATAAAGGGAATGATCATGATGCCCATCACAAGACCCGCGGCAAGGGCACTTTCAGAGGACACATCAAGGCCAATGGAAGCGCCCACATCGCGAAGGAAAGGCGCAACGGTGAGAGCCGCGAAAAAACCATAGACAACCGTGGGAATGCCCACCAAAACCTCGAGAATTGGCTTCACGACTTTTCGCACGCGCGAAGAGGCATATTGCGTGAGATATATTGCCGACATGAGCCCGATCGGAACCGCAACGCACATCGCCACAAAGCTGATCAGCAGTGTGCCGACGAAGAGTGGGATAATGCCAAATGTGCCGGTTTCGCCTCGGGTATCGTTCAGGTCCTGTGGTAACTTCCAATCAGTGGCGAAAAGGAATTCGCTGAGTGGAACCATCCCGAAAAACCGAATACTTTCGAACAAAACCGAAAGCAGAATGCCAAGTGTGGTCAGAATGGCGAGAGCAGAGGAAATGAGGAGCGC
>JBCDDR010000280.1:0-2480 GCA_039180205.1 Pseudomonadota bacterium
AAACCGTTTGGGGCCGCGGTTATGTCCTGCGCGATCCGGAACCAGTTGAAGACACCTCAACCCAACAGGCCGTTGCTTAAGCCTGGGTTACTTTAGCTCTCGAATGCGAAAAGCCTGCCGCCCCATTTGGGACGCGTGCAGGCTTTTTTATTGCGATGAGGTCCTCGCGCCGCGTAACATTTTGAATAACCTGTTCTTGGATTTGTGATATTTCCGATTTCGTCTCGCAGACAAGTAAGCTGGTGCTTGGCCTGTCTTTCCCGCACACTGTAGAACTGACATCTTTCTCCGTCTCGAAATCTATCAACAGCTGCCTCGGCTTCAGAGCATGCCTCGCCACCCTCCACCATTCAGACCAGAAAGATAGGCCATGTCCGGGTTTCTGCTGCTTGCATTTGTATTTCTCGTTGCCGGGGTGGTCGCTGTCCCCATCGCCTCGCGTCTCGGACTTGGCTCAGTGCTTGGTTATCTGATTGCCGGAATCGCGATCAGCCCTCTTTTGCATGCGCTGGGAGTCGATGTGATCTCCATCCAGCACTTTGCCGAGTTCGGCGTGGTGATGATGCTCTTTCTTGTCGGGCTCGAGCTCGAGCCCAAAATGCTTTGGGAAATGCGATCCAAGCTTCTCGGGCTTGGCGGTTTGCAGGTGAGTATCACGGTGTTGCTGGTTACCGCCGCCGCCATGGCTTTCGGACAACCGTGGACAATTGCACTCGCGATCGGCCTCGTCCTTGCGCTGTCCTCCACCGCGATTGTGCTTCAGACTCTGAATGAGAAGGGACTTATGAGGTCTGATGGCGGACAGGCCAGTTTCTCGGTTCTCCTCTTTCAAGATATCGCTGTTATCCCGATGCTGGCCTTTCTGCCGCTGCTGGCGATGCCTGAATTGGTGGATCTTGTCGGTGATACCGCGCAAGCCTCGCATCCCGTGTCTGGCCATGGGGCCGACGCGACCACTCACGGCAGCGATGACCATGGTAGCGATCACGGGCCGACACTCAGCCTCGTGGACGGTCTGAATGACTGGCAGACGGCACTCGTAACCTTCGGCGCGATTGGCGCGGTTGTTTTTGGTGGGGCATTTCTGACGCGCCCGATCTTCCGGTTTATTTCCATGGCCGGGTTGCGTGAGTTGTTCGTCGCCACCGCATTGTTGTTTGTGATTGGGATTGCGCTATTGATGACCTTAGTCGGCCTTTCCCCTGCGCTCGGGACCTTTCTTGCCGGTGTCGTTCTTGCGAACAGCGAATATCGCCACGAGCTGGAATCGGATGTCGACCCCTTTCGCGGATTATTATTGGGCCTATTTTTCATCACCGTCGGCGCCGGGATCGACTTCAGCCTTTTGTTCGCTGATTTCGGAACAATTGTTGGCCTGACGATCGGGCTGATCGCGTTAAAGGCGGGCGTTCTGCTGGCGCTGGCCAGGCTTTTCAAAATCAAAGGGGCTGGTAAATGGCTTTTCGGCCTCGGGCTTGGGCAAGCCGGAGAGTTTGGTTTCGTGCTCCTGTCCTTCACGGTGGCCAATCGAGTACTCCCACAATCACTCGCCGATCAACTGCTCCTCATTGTGGCGCTCTCGATGCTGCTCACACCCGGCCTTTTCATTTTCTATGAGAAAGTCATCCAGCCTCGCTTTGCGACGACGCAGGGTGGACAGGCGGATGAAATCAAAAACGAAGGCAATATCATTATCGCGGGCCATGGTCGATTTGGCGGGGTGATCAACCGTATGCTGCGGGGGGCAGGATACTCGACAACGGTGCTAGACCACAGCGCTTCCCATTTGGAGGTGTTGCGCTCATTCGGTTTCAAAGTTTTCTACGGCGACGCCACGCGCCCCGATTTACTGCATGCTGCAGGAATTCAGAATGCGAAGCTCTTTATCGTTGCCATTGATGATAAAGAGCAAATCAGCGAACTGGTACGGTATGTTCGCCATCATTATCCGGACCTGCCGATTATTGCCCGCGCGGTGGACAGGCTCCATGTTTATGACCTTTTCGCCGCCGGATGCCGCGAGATCATTCGGGAAACTTTCGATTCAAGTGTTCGTGCCGGTCGAACAGCGTTTGAAACGCTCGGCATGCCTAAGTCGACAGCCGAGGAACTCGCACGCAGGTTTACCGAAGACGACCGTTACATCTTAAGAGAAATGGCCGAAGTCTATGACCCGAACATACCGACACACAAAAACGAAGCCTATGTGAAGAAGTCAAAAATGTTGATGGAAGAACGTGAAGCCCAGATTCTGGGCGACGCGAGGTTTTACAATCAGGACGAGGGCTAGGCCCTGTTGACAAACTGTATTTCGGTCATGGCGCGGGAGATTTTTACCCGAAAACAGGTGCGAGCGATGGCGCATAGTGGGTCTATTCGGCGCGTGAGCAGCGCATTTTCGGGCAAAAATCTCCCGCGCCATGACCGAAATACAGTTTGTCAACAGGGCCTAGCCCTCGTCCTGATTGTAAAACCTCGCG
>JBCDDR010000281.1:0-2392 GCA_039180205.1 Pseudomonadota bacterium
CGCACAACTCTCCAGAAGGTAGCGGTCATGACTGATAAGGATCACCGCGCCCTCGTATTCATTAATCGCAGCGGCAAGGGCGCGGCGGCTTTCGATATCCAAATGGTTGGTGGGCTCATCGAGAAGAACTAAGTGCGGAGATTTTAACGCCAAAAGCCCAAAAACCAGGCGTGCTTTTTCACCGCCGGACAGGCTTTCGACCGCTCGATCGGCCTTTTCGATCCCGAAACCATAAAACCCCAGGCGGTTGCGGGTTTCGGCCTCCGTCAAATCGGGCAGGGCGCGGGCGAAATGTGCGTAGGCGCTATCGGTCGGAATCAACTCATCGAGTTGGTGTTGCGCAAAATAGCCAATCGAGAGCGCTTTGGACTTGCGCACCTTTCCCTGAAGCGGCGCGAGGCGATCTGCCAAAAGCTTGGCGAGCGTCGATTTCCCGTTTCCGTTCGCGCCAAGCAGGGCAATGCGATCATCCATATCAATCCGGAGATCCAGCCGCTTCAGGATGGGCTTATCAGGGGCATAACCGACTGACACATCTTCAAGCGCAATCAGGGGCGGTGATAGGGGTTCGGGATTGGGAAAGTGTATCGGCCGGACATCGTCGTCGAGAATCACCTCGCCCGGCTCCCACTTTGCCAGTGCCTTGAGACGACTCTGCGCCTGCTTTGCCTTGCTTGCCTTTGCGCGGAAACGATCGACAAAAGACTGGATGCGCTGCCGCTCGGCGTCTTTTTTGCGTTTTTCCTTCATCATCTGGTCGATGACAGCACTGCGCGTTTTCTGGAACCGATCGTAATTCCCGCGATACAACTTTAGCTTGCCCTGATCGAGGTGAAGAATACTGCTAACGCACTCATTCAGCAGATCGCGGTCGTGGCTCACCAAAATAACCGCATGCGGGTACGCCCGAAGAAATGTTTCGAGCCATATCACACCTTCCAGATCGAGATAGTTCGAGGGTTCATCGAGTAGCAGAAGATCAGGCTCAGCAAACAACAAAGAAGCCAACGCCACCCGCATGCGCCACCCGCCGGAGAATGAGGCGCAGGGCGATTTTTGATCTTCCGCCGAAAAGCCAAGCCCGGAAAGAATTGACCCTGCGCGCGCCTCCGCCGCATGTGATCCAAGAATCGTCAATCGCTCCTGAGTATCAGCAATCTCTTGCGCGGAGACGGCGGCATTCGCGGCTTCTCGCGCCCGGGTGAGATTTTGGTTCCCTGCGATCACCGTTTCGATGAGGGTGAGGTCTCCGCTAGGGGCTTCTTGTGCAATGGTCTCCACGACAGCGCGCGGGGCCAGCTCAATCGATCCTGACTCGGGGCTGATTTCACCCATGATCAGTCGCAGGAGCGTCGATTTCCCGGTCCCATTGCGGCCCACGAACCCAACCTTTTGTTTGGCCGTTATTGCAATCGTCGCATTGTCGAAAAGCAGCCGATTACCAATGCGGTACACCAGGTTATTAATATGAAGCACAAGGTCTTCTCTCGAGGTCGATGCGTGATATCAAGCGATGATTTATGGGCATCGGATTGCAACTGAACGAAGCCCGTAGGTCTCATATTTGGCATAGGGTGCGCAAGGCTTGCGCTTTCCGGCGAATGCCCCTAAGAGACGCGCAAATCCCGGCATGCCGTGCGGGGTAAAATCACACAAACATAAGACCAGAGGACTCCGCTATGGCCCTTCAACGCACGTTTTCCATAATCAAGCCCGATGCAACCCGCCGCAATCTAACCGGAAAAATCAACGCGATGCTCGAGGATGCCGGTCTCCGCATTGTTGCGCAAAAACGAATTCACATGACCGAAGCCGATGCAAAAGCATTTTATGCTGTCCACAAAGATCGTCCGTTTTATGCGGATCTTGTGGCCTTCATGACGTCGGGGCCGGTTGTCGTCCAGGTCCTTGAAGGCGAAAACGCTGTTGTGGCCAACCGCACCGTGATGGGGGCCACCAATCCAGCCGACGCCGATGAAGGAACGATCCGCAAAACCTTCGCTGAGAATATCGAAGCAAACTCAGTCCATGGATCCGATAGCGAAGAGAATGCAGCCAATGAAATCGCGTTCTTTTTTGCCGAACGCGACATTGTTGGGTGATCAATCCACGCTTTTAAAAAAAGATATGGTGGCGGGGTTCGACACATATACCTCGCCACCTCACCCTTCGGCGGCTGGATTTCGTAAACTCTGAGGCGGTGGTAGCGTACCATCAATCTTGACCAATCGCCCGCGCACGCGGGTGCGGCCTTGCGCAATCCAACTGAGTGCCAAAGGCAAAATCCGATGCTCTTCCGCCAAGACACGTGCGGCAAGGGTTGCCTCATTATCATCGGCATAAACGGGCACCGCCGCCTGAATGATGATCGGGCCGTCATCGGTTTCGGGTC
>JBCDDR010000282.1:0-2366 GCA_039180205.1 Pseudomonadota bacterium
CAAGCATGCTGAATGTCAGCCTAAACAACAGACTTCCAAAAAGCAAAGCCGATGTGCCCCTACTTCTTAGATCCAGCCCATCGCGTTGGCCGTTAAAGGGGGATTCACTACCGCAAGTTAGCTGTGAGCCTATACCTATCGAATGAAGCGCCATGTTCAAATGTCAGCTTTTGGTTTGGCCAGTTTGCTTTGCTGACCAAACCGAGCTTCGAAATCAAGCGACGATGTTGTGAGCCGGTCCGTAGGGGAAGCCGGTAATATTCTCGTTGCCGTTTTCCGTGATGATCAGGATATCATGCTCACGATATCCCCCTGCACCGGGTTGTCCTTCGGGGATCGTCAGCATCGGTTCCATTGAGATCACCATGCCAGGTTCCAGAACTGTGTCGATGTCCTCGCGCAATTCAAGCACCGCCTCGCGGCCGTAGTAGTGGCTGAGGACGCCGAACGAATGACCGTAGCCGAAGGTGCGATACTTCAGCAGATCACGCTTGGCGAAAAAGTCGTTGATCGCGTGGGTGATCTCCGCGCAGGACACGCCGGGCTTTAAGAGGCCCATGCCGTATTCATGGGCCGCGACATTCGCTTCCCAGATGGCAAGACTCGCCGCATCTACGAATTCAACGAACAGCGTGCGTTCTAGCGCCGTGTAGTAGCCCGAGATCATCGGGAAGGTGTTGAGGCTGAGGATATCTCCGCGCTGCAACACCCGCCCGGTGACTGGGTTGTGCGCACCATCGGTGTTGATGCCCGATTGGAACCAGACCCAGGTGTCGCGATATTCGGCATCCGGAAAGCGCTGCGCGATCTCCAGCTCCATCGCATCGCGGCCGGCCATGGCTAAGTCGACCTCTCGCACGCCCGCCTTGATCGCGTCGCGGATCGCATAGCCACCAACATCAGCCACTGCCGCGCCCATGCGGATCAGGTCCAGCTCCGCCGGAGACTTGTGCAACCGCTGGGTCATTGTCGCCGGGGCGATGTCGACCGTTCTTGACGGGGCCAGGAAATCATCCAAAAGCGCCTTCTGTGCGATGGACATGTGGTCTCCTTCGAACCCGATCACTTTGCCCGACCCCGTAACCGACCGAATGGCGCGCCAGAAATTGTTCCGCTGCCAATCGGTGTAGGTGATGTTGTCGCCATAGCATCGCCGCCAAGGCTGCGCCGCGTCGATCCCGGCGCTGAAGGCCACGGTCTCGGTTTCGGTCACAACCTGCGCATAAGGCCGCCCAAACGCGCAGTAAAGAAACCCGGAATAGTAGGCGACGTTGTGCATGGAGGTCAGCACAACCGCGTCAACGCCCTTGTCCGCCATAATGGCACGCAGCCCGCCAAGCCGCGCTTCATATTCGGTATCGGCGAAAGGCAGCACCTTTTCGCCTTGGTGGAAGCGGTAGAAATCGGGGCGCGCGAGCCCAGACGTGTTGGAAGACCCAATCATCGGTTCACTCCTGTTTAGGCCGTCTGCTCGGATTGGGAGTGCGCCTACTCGCTCAGGTCACCTTCCCTCACCGCAAAAAACGGCAAAGCAAGATCCCGGCGTTCAGGATGGTTGGATTGAGAAACCCGACAGCACATTGTCGGCGACGACGCCATCGCCAATCTCATTCCCGCCTATAATGCGCATAAGCTGACTGAAGCAAGAGTTGTGAAAGAAAGCCGACAATCAAAGCAACAGGCGCGGTGTCAGTATTAATCCACTTTCCCGACCATCAAATAAGGGGCGAACTCTCCCTCATTCGGCTGGAAATACACCGAGCCACGACTATGAGTTCGATCATATACAGGGAAATTGCCCTACAGCGCCCATAGGATTCGTGGATGTCTGATCGTTTCTGCTCTACACACGGTCGCTTCATGTGTTCATCGACGTACCATCGTGTAGTGAAACTGGACAATCTCAGGGTGATTACATGGCGCAAGCGAGGCGGGAATGAGGCCCCTTTGTGCCGTCGAAATTTCGCGCAGGGACAATATCATAAATTCATTTAAAAACAATGAATTGAAACCTCATCCAGCAGCCTTTCCGAATGGTAAATAAATCACCCATTATGGGTGATTTATTTCACGTATTCGTTGATCATTTGAACAATTGAGACGAGTCGGTCCCATGGGTAAATGTCCATGGAAGCGAAGGTGTTCAGTTCGCAGACTAACGAGTACGCCGCGTTTGTTTGCGGTGACAGTAAAAAGAGTAAGAGTTCCGGTTCCACGTTTTTGGAACCACCGCTGCCTTCCAAAGAAACGCGCCGAGGTTCGCTGCCTCGGCGCATGTTGCTCTAAGGCCGCTTTTTTTGATGAGGTCTCACTCACAAACCGGATCGTCGATGACGCCGATGAACGGGAAGCGAGTCACCTGTGTC
>JBCDDR010000283.1:0-2341 GCA_039180205.1 Pseudomonadota bacterium
CGCCTTTTGGCCCTGCTTCAGACTTTCCATGTCGAACCATAATCAAATCAAGCGAGGGGACGCAGACCGTGTATTGCCCCTCATAACCATTGGCGGAGAAACTGTCCGGGCCGGCGATGGTTATGAGGGGCAATACACAGTCTGCGTCCCCTCGCTTGATTTGATTATGGTTCGACATGGAAAGTCTGAAGCAGGGCCAAAAGGCGATGCGGTGCGGGCATGGCTCGCGCAAATGGCTGAGGCGTTCCGATCTTAAGAGAGATTTTCTTGCAGCAAGTCCAGAGCCGCAGCCGCAAAGGAATACATATTCGCCTGCCGGTCTGAACATCCGGTTTCGAGCGTCCGTGCAACCTCCGAATAGGTGTCATCATTGCCCCCGCAGAGGCCAATGCATGTGTGTCCTGCGGCATCACCATAAGCGTTTCCGTCGGGCCCGGAGGCGCCCGTTTCGCACAATCCCCAGGTCGCATCGACGCGCGCGCGAATGGTGCGTGCCATCAGCAGAGCGTAAGGTTCTGTCGACGAGCGCGCGCCGCCTAGGTCGTCGCGACGAAGATGCATAAGCCCACGAAAGGCTTGCGGTGTGTAAATGATGCCGCCGCCGCGATAGAACCGCGAGGCGCCGGGGATGGCGAGAAGCGCAGCCGAAATCAAACCCCCCGATGAAGACTCTGAAATGCCAATCGTCTCTGCGCGCGCAATCAGTTTCGTGCCGATTTGTTCGGCGAGCGGGAGCAATTGATCCATGGCCTATCCGATCGCGTTTTTCTGCGCCTTGAATAGCTCGTGGCAGCCTTTTTCTGCGAGCGCCATCATCGTGTCGACTTCGTGCCGGGTCATCGGACGCTCTTCGCCGGTGCCTTGCAACTCGATGATCCCGCCATCTGAGCTCATCACGACGTTCATGTCGGCCTCTCCCGCGCTGTCTTCAGGATAGTCGAGGTCTAAAACCGGGACGTTTTTGTACACGCCGACAGAAATCGCTGCCGCTTGCTTTAAGATCGGGTCGGATTTGATGATCCCCTCGTCTTTCAAATAGCGACATGCCAGGGCCAAGGCGACAAAACCGCCTGTGATCGAGGCGGTGCGCGTCCCGCCATCGGCTTGAATGACGTCGCAATCAATCGTGATTTGATTCTCACCAAGTGCATTCAGATCGACGACCGAGCGTAGAGCGCGCCCGATCAAGCGCTGAATCTCTTGCGTGCGCCCGGACTGCTTCCCAGAAGCGGCCTCGCGCCGACCCCGCGTATGCGTTGCGCGTGGGAGCATCCCATACTCGCCCGTAACCCAGCCGGTGCCTTTGCCGCGCATCCACCCCGGCACTTTGTCGGTCCAACTGGCGGTGCACAGAACGTGCGTATGCCCGAACTTTGCGAGACAAGAGCCTTCCGCATAGCGCGTTACCCCGGTTTCTAAAGCGATCTGGCGAAGTTCGTCGGCTGCACGTCCGGACGGGCGAACCAAGTCTGTCATCTGTTTTATCTTTCTTGGTAAGAACTGTTGCGGGCAAATTGCGACATTTCACACTTGTGTCTAGGTTCGACGCTGTAAGATGAGAGGATCAAGTGGGTGGACATCACCGAGATGAAAGCGCGCGCGCAGCAATCGAAACGGGCTCCGCGCAGCTTCGGCTATGAAATCGCTCGCTGGTTTTTTTACGGTTTGTATCGCTTGCTCGGTTGGCAAGTCTTAGGGCAAGCGCCATCGGACAAAAAGCTCGTCATCATCGCCGCGCCGCATGAGACCAATTGGGATCTCACACAGATGCTCGGCATTGCGTTTTATTATCGCATCCCGGTGCGCTGGATGGGCAAAAAGAGTTTGGGGGAAGGGCCATTTGGTTGGCTAATGCGGTGGTGGGGATTGCTGCCCGTTGATCGCAATGGGTCGACCAATCTGGTCCAACAGGTGGTTGATGCGTTCCAAGACGCCGAAGAGATGGCATTGGTGATTGCGCCGGAAGGGACCCGGGCGGATGTCAAAGCTTGGAAAACCGGTTTCTACAATATCGCGCTCGATGCCAACTTGCCCGTCGCCCTCGGCTTTATCGATTACGCGAACAAGTTTGGGGGCTTGGATGGGCGTTTGATACCGAGTGGTGATTATGTTGCCGATATGGAAACCGTCGCTGACTTCTATGCCGCGCGGGTTTCTCGGTTCAACCATCCTTTGACAGGAGAATCGATGACAGGTGCGGATCGGCTAAGCTGAGGAATTGAATCTCGGCGCCGGGCACCTTATTCAAAAGGTATGAGCGCGGACACATCCATCATGCAAGCGTTGAACCAACGCTCGCGCGATATCTTCAAGCAGATTGTCGAGACTTATCTTGAAACAG
>JBCDDR010000284.1:0-2299 GCA_039180205.1 Pseudomonadota bacterium
AAGACTGCTGCTTAGATTGGTGTTTGCAGGGCCGCTCGTCTACCACCGCGATCAGGGATATAGAACAGCCCCAATCGCATTGCCTTTCAAGGCCTTAGCCGAAAAATCAGAGCGATTTTTACCCGAAATGTTGAATGGTGCCCAGGAGAGGACTTGAACCTCCACGACCATACGGCCACTAGCACCTGAAGCTAGCGCGTCTACCAATTCCGCCACCTGGGCTGGGTGCGGGCGCAGATATACTACGCATCCAATCTGATCCGATATGGGGGGGCGTGCCCAATGTCAAGGATTGTTGGGTTTTGCCTCGGTCATCGAAACCGGGATCATGCCCGGCGGTGCTGATCATCTGTCCTGCCGACACCGCCGCCTGCGCTTTCGGTCTCAGATTGGCACTTCAGAAATATACCAGAAATAAATAAACCACATTGGATTGGTTTGTATTTCTGGACGCAGGCCCCGAAGCGACATAGATAATCGGAGAGGGCGACGGCAGAGACAAACGGCGCATTTGTATCCGTCAATCCCAAAATGCGGACAAGGTTCTTTCGAAAGCAGTTGCATGGCGAAACAGCAGATAACGGTTATTGGCGGTTCCGGGTTCATTGGCCGCTATGTGGTGCAGCTTCTCGCCAAAAAGGGGCACCGTATCCGGGTCGGCATGCGCAACCCCAATCAAGCGATGTTTTTGAAGCCTCTTGGAGATGTGGGACAGATTTCACTCGAGCGGGTGAATGTGCGTGTGCCGGAAAGCCTCGCTGAGGTTATGCGCGGGGCGGACGCTGCCATCAACCTGGTGGGCATTCTCGCACCGTCTGGCAAGCAAACATTCGATGGTGTTCAGGCGGAAGGCGCGGAAAACGTGGCTGAGGCCGCGAAATCGGCTGGTGTAGAGCGCTTCGTTCAGATGTCAGCGATTGGCGCGGACCCGAATTCGCCCGCTGCCTATGGCCGTACCAAGGCGGAAGGTGAAGCGGCGGTGCGCGCACGCTATCCCGACGCAACGATCCTGCGCCCTTCGATTGTCGTGGGTGACGAGGACGAGTTTTTCAATCGCTTTGCGTCGATGGCGCGCATGGCGCCTGCGCTTCCGTTGATTGCTGGTGATACGAAATTCCAACCGGTGTGTGTCGAAGACGTCGCGGAGGCTGCGGTTCTCGCACTTGAGGGGAATGTGCCGAACCCTGGCGAAAGCCCCTTTTTCTTGGGTGGGCCCAAGGTTTATACCTTTGAACAGCTTATGCGGCTCATGCTCGACGAGATTATGATCTCGCGTCCACTGCTGCCTATTCCGATGCGAATTGCCAAAATCATGGCCTTTTTCATGCAGTATGCGCCGGGTAAGCCATTGACCCCCGACCAGCTGAAAATGCTTGGTGAGGACAATATCGTTCCCGAAGGCGCGAGAGGGTTTGCCGAGCTTGGGATTGCGCCGCGGGTCATCGAAACGTCTATTGAGGATTATTTGGTGCGCTACCGGCCAAAAGGCCGGTTCAGCAAACGTGTCGCCTGACCGACAGAAATACCATTCGGTTTGTCATGAGTTCTTAGCCTTTTTGCGCTTCCTTATGCCGATGCCGATCACGCCGCCAATGCCCAACTGATCATAAGGCCCTCCCCGATGACTGGTCAGTCCCCCAACACCGCTATGGATTTTGATACACGTCTACGTGTCTTGATCACGGTCGACACCGAGCTTTCGGTCGGCGACCATAAGCGCGGGATGGCGGGCGCTGAAAATCATGCCCGCGCGATTGATGGCAGCGTAACTGATGGCGCATATGGGATTGGCTATCAGGCGCGCTTTCTGGCCGAACGGGAGCTGCGCGGGGTCTTTTTCATCGATCCGTTTATGGTGCCTGCGATTGGGGATGCGGGGCTCAGACAATCAGTCGCAACGCTTTTGGCTGAAGGACAGGATATCCAGCTCCACGCGCACCCGGAATGGCTGCGCTTTTACGAACCTGCCTGGCTAGACGGGCGGCGCGGTACCCAGATCGCTGATTTTTCGTTTGAGGATCAGTGCACCCTCCTTTCGTCCGGCAAGGACCTCCTGGAAGCCGCCGGTGCGCCGCAACTGTCGGCATTTCGGGCCGGGAACTATGGGGCCGACGATAATACATTGCGGGCACTTGCGGTAAACGGTATTTCCTTCGACTCGAGCCTGAACCATGCGTATCGCGGTGCCCCTTGCGCGATTGAGGCACCAAGAACGGCGCATGCGCCATTTGCCCACCACGGGGTGTGCGAAATGCCGATCGCCAGTTTCGAGGATTATCCGGGCCACATTCGCCACGCT
>JBCDDR010000285.1:0-2299 GCA_039180205.1 Pseudomonadota bacterium
GACCGTGACGAAAGTCAAGAGGTGCGAACTGCCAAAAAGAGACCCTCGGATATTAACGGGTTTTTCAGGGCTCTGCGGCAAGGTTTTATCATGACTAATCTTGAACCGCCATCCGCGTCGCCACCGCCTCGTCCTGTCGAAGAACGCACGCGTCCTGACGCTGTGGTCATCGAGTGTAACGGCACCGAAGCCCGGATTTCTGCTTATGCTGGGGATGGCTCCGAAGGGAATGGGTATTGGGCTGTCGGCCAGTTGATCTCAATCCAAGTCGGCAGCAATCGCGTGGTTGGGTTGCTCTACAAGATCGAAAAAGGCGAGCTCGATGAGGAGACCATCGCGGTCCGCAAAATCATCTTACATGTCGAGCTTTCAGGCGAAGTTCGACCGGATGGGCAACGCGGGTTCGTGTTTTCCGGCGGTATTTCGACCTACCCGCATATTGGTGCGGTCGCGCACCGGATCCGAAAAGATGATTTGGTCACCATTTATCGCGCCAGCGATGCCTCAGCAGTCACCATAGGGTCGCTCAGCCAGGCGCCCGATATTCCGGCTGTGATTTCAGTCGATGCGCTGCTATCGCGACACTTTTCAGTCGTCGGAACGACCGGTACCGGTAAGTCAACGGCAGTGACGCTGATTTTGCATCTGATTGCAAAGCATAAACTCAACCAGCGCGTTCTGATCCTCGACCCGCACAATGAATATACCAGCGCATTCGGCGCAAAGGCCAATACCATCACCGCTGAATCCCTCGATCTGCCATTCTGGCTGCTTAACCTTGAAGAATTTCAGCAGGTCGTGTTCCGAGGGCGCGAAGGCTCCGACGAAGAAGTTGACGCCCTGCGTGAGTTTATCCCCAAAGCCAAAACGATCTATAAGTATGGTAAGGGGAGCCCCGTGCGTCGCAAGGCCGGTGCTGGCACCTCCTTCACCGCTGATACGCCCGTCCCCTATCGAATCGCTGACTTGCTGAAACTGATCGAAGAGGAAATCGGATCGCTCGATGGCGCTTTGCGACGCCTCACGCTGCGGCACCTGAAAGCGCGGCTTGAAGCTGTGATCAGCGATCCAAGGTTTGCCTTCCTGTTTGGGTCTCACGACGCCACAGACCGGATCGAAGATGTGCTTGGGAACATTTATCGCGTACCGATCGAGGGCAAGCCGATTACCGTCTTCCAAATGTCCGGCATCCCCTCAGAAGTCGTGAACTCTGTCGCGTCCGTTTTGTGCCGGATGGCATTCGACATTGCCATCGCGAGTAACTCGCGCGTTAAAACCCTGGTGGTTTGCGAGGAAGCGCACCGCTACATTCCGGCTGATATTACAAGCGCCTTTGCACCGACCCGCGCCGCGATTGCACGGATCGCCAAAGAGGGCCGGAAATATGGGGTCTCGCTGGCGATTATTACCCAGCGTCCGAATGAGCTTGATCCAACGATTTTGTCTCAGTGCAACACGATTTTCTCGCTGCGGCTTGGTAATGATGCCGACCAAGATGTGATGCGGAAAGCGATCTCGAGTGGATCTCGATCAACCCTCGCCTTCTTATCGTCCCTCGCGGATCGGGAGTGTATCGCCTTCGGGAGCGCAGTATCGACCCCGATGCGGATGCGGTTTCGCAATCTGGCGGCCAGCGCACGTCCCTCCAGCCAAAATGTCTCCGATGGCAGCGCCGTCAATGCAGCCGCCGACTCGAATCTTACTGAAATCGTCTGCTCTTTGCGCGGCACGAAACCCGGCGAAGAGTACGCACAAGAGGGCGAAGATTGGATCGTACAGGAAGATGCCGTTGCTTTGGGAGCGCTGGAAGGCGGAGAAGAGGCACAAGATGATCTTGGTCTTAAACGGCGGTCCCTTTTGCGGCGCAAGTCGGCATAAGCGGTCCTGATCTGCAGAATATTCCTCGCTTTTCAAAGCAGCTTGTCTTAGGGGCGGAGCCATGACTCGCGTCGCACTGACTCCCATCCGAGATCAATCTGAGCTAAACGCCGCCTGCCAAAGGCTCGCGGGCGGCACGTTTTTGTGCGTCGACACAGAGTTCCACCGCGAAACCACCTATTGGCCTGAACTCTGCCTGATCCAAGCCTCTTGCGAGGGGTTTGAAGTGATCATTGATCCACTGGTCGATGATTTGGATATTCGCCCCTTTCTCGAGCTGCTTGATGATCCATCTCCGCCAAAAGTTTTTCATGCCGCCCGCCAGGATCTTGAAATCTTCAATCGCCTTCTGGGTCGCCCCCCTGCTCCGGTGTTTGATACCCAAATCGCCGCGATGGCACTCGGGATCGGCGACTCGATC
>JBCDDR010000286.1:0-2295 GCA_039180205.1 Pseudomonadota bacterium
ATTTCAAAAACCGAACCCCTTTCCAAAATCAATTTACGACAATATCGCCTATGGCCCGCGCATTCACGGCCTCATGGAGAGCCGGACTGACCTTGATGAGCTTGTGGAAACAAGTTTGCAAAAGGCCGGGTTGTGGGCCGAAGTGAAAGACCGACTGAATGATCCAGGAACGGCGTTATCGGGTGGCCAGCAGCAAAGACTTTGCATAGCCCGAGCGATTGCAGTCAATCCCGAGGTTATCTTGATGGATGAACCTTGTTCGGCGCTCGACCCGATTGCGACGGCAAAAATTGAAGACCTGATCGCCGAACTACGGGGGCGCTATGCGATCGTGATCGTAACGCACAGCATGCAACAAGCGGCCCGGGTATCGCAAAAAACCGCATTTTTCCATCTGGGGAATTTGGTGGAATATGATGAAACCGCAGAAATTTTCACTAACCCCAAAGAGACCAAAACCAAGGACTATATCACGGGTCGTTACGGCTGACGTGGCTGTGCGTGAATTAAATTTTTGAAAACTGGAAACCTTATGCCTGTCAAACAGGACCATATCTTTAAGGCCTATGACAGCGAACTGAAGCGACTGCGCTCTTTGGTCAGCCAAATGGGTGGCATGGCCGAAGCGCAGATTTCGTCGGCAATCGATTGCCTGATGCGGCGCGATAGCGAAGCCGCGCACCGGATTGTTGCCGCTGATCGAGCCATCGACCGTCTCGAAGCTGAGATTGAAAAGCTTGCCATCCGCACGATTGCGCTGCGCGCGCCAATGGCCGATGACCTGCGCGAAATCATCGCTGCCTTAAAAATTTCGGCGATTTTGGAACGCATCGGGGATTATGCCAAGAATATTGCGAAGCGAACGACCGTGCTCAGTCGCACCGCTCCGAATGAACCCGTCGCCATTCTGCCGCAGATGGCCACCATGACCACAGGCATGGTCAAGGATGTCCTCGACGCCTATGTGCGTCACGACGCCAATATGGCCGCCGCCGTGATTGAACGCGACCGCAACGTCGATGATCTTTATAACAGTCTGTTCCGTGAATTGCTGACGTACATGATGGAAAATCCGCGAACGATCACGCCGGCAACCCACCTGTTGTTTATTGCCAAGAACATCGAACGTATTGGTGACCATGCAACGAATATTGCGGAAATCGTATATTTTGTCGCCACCGGCACGCTTCCGGAAACCGGAAGGCAAAAGCATGACGATACATCATTTACGTTTGTGTCGCCGCCGGAAGACGCCGAAGAGGATGGCGCGGATAAGATTGCCATACTGGGTACGTCCTCATCACCCGCCCATCAAGTCACTGAAACCGACAACGGTATTGATCCCAACGATGGCAACGCTCC
Source organism: Pseudomonadota bacterium (assembly GCA_039180205.1). Lineage (GTDB taxonomy): Bacteria > Pseudomonadota > Alphaproteobacteria > Sphingomonadales > JBCDDR01 > JBCDDR01. Next base: position 1,363 of record JBCDDR010000286.1, read on the forward strand.
ATCAGATGATACCAATCAATAGAAGGGAAATCTCATGAAGCCCATCGCATTGCTGATTGAAGATGACGATAACCTCAGTGAATTGATCCGCTATAATATGTCACGCGACGGGTTCGATGTTCATCATGCAACAGATGGTGAAGAGGGTCTCATGATGGCGTCGGAGACGCAGCCGGATATCGTGCTGCTCGACTGGATGCTTCCGCATATCTCGGGGATAGAGGTTTGCCGCCGGTTGCGCCGCCAGAACCAGACTGCCAACCTACCGATCATCATGCTGACCGCCCGGACCGAGGAAGCCGATCGCATCCGAGGGCTTGATACGGGGGCTGATGACTATATTACGAAGCCATTTTCACCACGCGAGCTCCTTGCCCGTATTCGGGCCGTTCTTCGCCGCGCGCGCCCTGCCCTTTCGGGTGCAACGATGACTATAGCGGATATCGTTCTTGATGGATCAGCGCATAAGGTGACGCGCGGAGGTGAACCTGTCCAACTTGGTCCAACCGAGTTTCGATTGCTTCGGCATCTGCTCGAAAACCCGGGGCGGGTGTTTTCACGCGAACAGCTGCTGGACGCTGTGTGGGGCCACGATGTCTATGTCGAATTACGAACCGTCGATGTCCACATCCGGCGGTTGCGCAAAGCGCTCAACATCAATGGAAAGAAAGATGTAATCCGCACGGTACGATCAGCGGGGTATGCGCTTGACGGTGATCAGGCTACCCGAGATTTGGCAGGGTAAGGCGCAGGTATTTCGCTCAACACGTTTTCGACAGTATGTTCAACGGCAGGGTTCTTTTGGCACAACCCGGGCTCCAAAACTGGCGGTTTTACACCTTTCAAAGTAAGTTTTGGCGATTTTACGCCTGAATCGTCGGGAAAACTTACAGATTTTTGACAATTTCTGCGGGTTAACGCGCCCCAAAATTC
>JBCDDR010000287.1:0-2291 GCA_039180205.1 Pseudomonadota bacterium
GAAAATTATACATTCCAAATATTTTGGAAGTTTCGACGCATCATTCGGTGTTCAGGCCGGTCAATTGCAGGCAACACGCGAACCTGTACGACAATCAATGACACTGATCGATTTCACGAACCGGCTTCAGGACGTCCCGTATCGGTAAACGTGACCAAGAGACCGCCAGCTTCGTCATCTTCATGTACCAGCACTTGCCGCGGAATACGAACAAGCGGCACGCGTTGTGCATCCGCGGCTTGCCACGGTCTGTCCAGCAGCAAGCAACCGGCCTCTTGTCCTGCATAATTTTCAGACGGCTCAACTTCTTTCATAAACAGAAAGTTCTGCGCAACCCGCTCGCGACCAAGAAAGATCGAACCGGTATCTATGACACCTCGTGCCATGTTTTTGGTCAGAATAGATTGCTGTTTCGACTGCGCCCAGACCCCGCAGACGAGAGTCTGACCTTGCGCCTCTCGCAACTCGGCGGCGACGCTCAATCCGCCGCCAGATGAATAAACCCCACCGGTCACCACCGGAGACTCCCCCAAGCGGGAGACCGCATTTTGCCCGGTGGAGCGCAAGACAGCACAGATGTCGCGCAAACTACCGCAATAAGTACTTTTTTCATCATCGCTTTCGCTCCCTGATACATGGACACGTCAAGTTAACCACGCTGCCAAGACATGAAAAGCACATGCGACTAACCAGACGCGGCGTAGCTTTCGGTTTCTTTGAGAAGTTCAGGGTAGTATTTTTGTAGAACCGGCGCAAATTCGTCGCGTATCCGCCCGACCTGGGCAGGCGTGAGGTCGTCACGCCATCCGCCTGCTTTACCTCGGGTAAAAAAGCTCTCCATATGCGCGGGGCGTTCGTGAAATCCGTCTTTTTCTTCCTGTTTCTTCATGGTCTCAAATCGGGTCGCCTTAACCGCCCGCGCGATTTTCGGACTTTCCGGTTTGATCGACAGGAATTTCAGAAGGTCTTGCATCGCCTGCGCCGGCTTTCCCAGCAGATCCTCGTAGCGAACCACATGAATCGGCAAGCCGGGTGCACTCGTCCAACGAGTTATATGATCGTCCCAGCGGCCCAGGATATCGTAGATCCCCGTATCGGTCCCCATGAACGTTTCCGTGTTACACATGCGTTCGATCGCGTCATCAATACTTGCCGAGGTATGACGGGCGAATGAGGGCACGACGTCGAAAGGGTTGCGTAAAACATAAATCGCACCCGCGGTTACTTCCGGCAGAATGATATGGGTATTTTGGACGATGATCGGCGAGCAATGCGTTTTAACGAAGTGTTTTCCCTGTTTTGATTTGGCGATCAGGCGCAAAGCCTCGGGCCGGACCTTCAACCAGTCCTCAATCGAGCTACCGATGAACGGTCGACCGGCAGCAAGGTCGTAGAAATCCTGGCGCACGTCGGCCGTTGTGAAACGACGCAGGTTGTTGATATCCGGTGCCTGCCCCGGCGGCATAAAATAATGAGCCAGCAAAGAGCGAACCCAAGTGTTGCCCGACTTCGGATAAGAAGCCAGCCAGATGATACGGCGCAGATCAAACACTGTAATATCCGTATTTTTTCATAACTCGCTTATGATCCCGGCGAACCTGGGCCACCAATTCCGGGTCGAGCTCTGACTTCCACTGTCCCGCTGTCCCCTTGGAAAAAAAGCGGTCAGAATTTGGCGATCTTTCTTTAAACCCGTCCACCTCTTCCTGATTTGACACCTCTTCAAAGCTCGAGAAACGGATCGCGCGGTCTAATTTTTCAGGATCGGGGTCAAGACCTATCGTTTTAAGAACATTGCCAAAAGTTTCGGTGGGTTTTTCCAACATATCTTCGTAACGCACCACGAGTGTCGGGAATGCCGTGCCTTTTTCCCAGCTTTTGACGTGATCACTCCACGTCCCCAAGAATTGCATAACGGTCGACGGCTCCGCCGCGTTGACATTGTCGGGATGAGCCAGAGCCGTTACTGACTCGGCAGGTGTCTGTCCGTAATGGCGGGCGTAGGACAAGATCACATCGAGCGGATTGCGGATGATGTATATCGCCTGCCGCGTCACATTCGCGGGTATGAGTTCAGTACCTCGCACAACGGTGCGAATGTTATGGGTCTTCACGAAATTTAAATCAGCATTGTTGGCCACAATACCACGCATAACCTTGGGGCGGAGATTCAAAGTCAATTGTACGTCATGGACGTCAATCTCTCGCCGCGCGACCATGTGATACATCTTGGCAATCGAGTCGCCGATGCCAAACTTGTGGACTTGATTGATCGGTACGGGCGTTTTCGC
>JBCDDR010000288.1:0-2268 GCA_039180205.1 Pseudomonadota bacterium
TGATCGCATCGGCAATCTCGTCTTCGTCATCGCCAACAACCCGCGCTTCCACCAAACGGACGCCTTTGGTATTCAACCACCGCGCCAGATAAGAAAGGTTAGCGTCCTCAGTCCGCCCAGAGAGGATCTCGTCGCCAATAATGACGAGTGCGGCGCGAAAAATCTCAGACATGGTCGTTTGGTTCCGTTTCTGCGATACGGTCGGAATTGTTCAATTCCCGGGCATAATCGCTATATCGACAAGTTGGATTGATCTAACCCGCCAAGCTGGATAGGTAAAGCGCATGAAGTTCGCATCGCCCCTCAAACGGGCAAAATTGATCCGTCGATACAAGCGTTTTTTGGCTGACGTCGTGTTGGACGATGGAACAGAAACAACGGTCCATTGCCCTAACCCCGGCGCGATGCTTGGCCTCGCGCATGAAGGGGCTGAGATATGGTTGAGCCCCATAACGAGCAAAACGGCAAAACTTCCTTACCGTTGGGAGATTGAACGACGCCCCGATACGCTCGTTGGTATCAATACGATGAACCCCAACCGTATTGTCGCGACGGCACTGAAAGCAGGCCTTATTCCTGAGCTTGCCGGCTATTCTAGCGTTCGCCCGGAAGTGAAATATGGGTCAAATTCGCGGATCGATTTTTTACTGGAAGACCACGTCGAAGACCCGCGGCCCTGCTATGTTGAAGTCAAGAATGTTCATTTTTGGCGTGAAGGGGCTGCGGATTTTCCCGATAGTGTAACAACACGTGGGCGCAAACATCTCCTGGATTTGCAGGATGTCGTGAATCATGGCGCGAGAGCGATCATGCTGTATGTTGTCCAACGTGAAGATTGTGACCGGCTTCGATTCGCCGCGGATATTGATTCAGACTATGCGAAAACCGCTGGTTCTACTCTGCGGAATGGAGTAGGTGTATTAGCTTATAAATGTAAGGTTGCACTTGATGCGATTCACCTTGACAATGAACTTCCAGTGGAATTGCCACGCAGATCTGTCTGAAACCGCAAACTAGGCGAGAACATGAACTTAGATACCGCAGAATTAATGACTGACGAACCACATGGATTGATAAAGATTCATGGGGAAGAAGGGTTCGCCGGTATGCGGAAAGCCGGAAGGTTGGCAGCGGAAGCACTCGACTATATCGCCAACTATGTCGTTCCGGGCGTTTCAACCGAAGAGCTCGACGACATTTGTCATGACTTCATAGTTGCACGCGATGGCGCGCCCGCACCGCTTAACTACCGTGGTTTTCCAAAATCGATCTGCACCTCGGTCAACCATGTGGTTTGCCACGGCATTCCCGGCCCGAAGCGGTTACCCGAGGGGTCAACGCTGAACATCGATATTACTGTCATTGTCGATGGTTGGCATGGTGATACCAGCCGGATGTTTTTTGTCGGTGAGGTTCCCGTAAAGGCACAGCGGCTTTCGGATATCACATACGAGTCAATGATGCGCGGCATACGGGCCGTAAAGCCCGGGGCTACGCTTGGAGATATCGGCGCCGCTATTCAGACTTATGCGGAAGGTCAGCGCTGTTCAGTGGTGCGAGACTTTTGCGGTCACGGGCTTGGCCGCGTTTTTCACGACGCTCCCAATGTGCTCCATTATGGCCGCGCGCATACAGGCTTGAAGCTAAGCGAGGGTATGATCTTCACGATTGAGCCCATGATCAATGCCGGACGGGCTTCCACAAAAATTCTGCAAGATGGGTGGACCGCCGTTACGCGCGATCGATCGCTATCCATGCAGTTTGAGCATTCGATCGGGGTCACGGCGACAGGGTTCGAAATCTTCACAGAGTCGCCAAAGGGGCAACATAAGCCGCCATATCCTGCGTACTAACGTGCCGTGCGTGAGACCCTTCCATGCCCAATGACGAGCTTGATGATTTTAGTGGTGGGTTTCAACTCGACCGCAAATTAAAGACCGATCCAAAGCGGGCGCCCCAGTCAGTTGCACCAGAGACCAAAAAGGCAGATGTCGCTCCGGGTACGGGGCATCGCGCACGCCTGCGGGCCCGGTTTTTGAACGGCGGGATTGATGCGCTCGCCGACTATGAGCTTTTGGAAATGCTGCTTTTTGGCGCTATTCCGCGCCGCGATACCAAACCACTCGCAAAGGCCCTGATAAAAACATTCGACGGCTATGCGAACGTCTTGGCCGCGCCTGCCGCCGCTTTACTCGCACACGAGGGGGTCACTGAAACAATTGCGGCAACCATCAAAACGGTTCACGTGAGTGCGCAGAAACTCGCCCA
>JBCDDR010000289.1:0-2221 GCA_039180205.1 Pseudomonadota bacterium
GATTGCGTCGGTGACCAGTCGATTGATTTCCTCAGGCATCCGCCGATCGCCCGAGCGCAGCCCCGCCTCCAAATGGGCAACCGGGATCCAAAGCTTTGCACCAACCTGCGAACAGGCGGCTGTTGGGTTCACATCACCCACAACAACGATCCAATCGGGTTTTTCCTCAATGGCGATTTTCTCATAGGCAATCATCACGCCGCCGGTCTGTTCAGCATGGCTGCCGGAACCGATGCTCAAATGATAATCGGGTTGCGGAAGGCCGAGGTCGCGAAAAAAGTCGTCCGACATGTTGGCATCATAATGCTGGCCGGTATGGATCAGCTTGACCTCCATACCTTCGGCGGCGGTGATGGCGTGGTAAAGCGGGGCAACCTTCATGAAGTTTGGTCTGGCTGCAGCAATCAAATGAATAAGCATGGAAGTGGTTTCCCCCTCGTTTGGCGGTGCCGATGAATTTCGAATGAAAACGGGATCGACTGAAAGCTTTCGCGCGCCATATATCGGAACTGGCTCCGCGTCCAGCGCTCTCGTTCAGGTTTAGATCCCCCCGGGACTGGTCGATGACTGCGTGAAGGCAGCTTTATCTCGGCGAACTTAACTTTTTCTTGGCGCAGACGATGTGATATTATTAAACACATGTTTGTGGCTGAGAGCCTGCCTCGATAGCCTGCCATGATTTTTGATTGCTTCAAAAAAGGGTTTAACCATGTCGGCCAAACCGATCATTTTGCTTGAATTTAATGAACTCTGTCCCTCGCTCCTTGATAAATGGATGGGTGAGGGACTGTTGCCGAACTTTCAGGCCCTTTATGACCGGTCCGCCGTTTTTACGACCGATGCCGATGTTGACGAGCCCGAGTATCTCGAACCCTGGATTCAGTGGTACTCACTCCATACCGGGTTGCCCTATGCTGACCATAAAGTGTTTCATCTTACCGATGGCCCGAAGGCAGATCACGATGATATCTGGCGGCTTTTGATCGATGCAGGCGAGCCTGTCATGGCTTGCGGCAGCATGAACACGAAGGCATTCGCATCTGAGGGTTCAGTTTATATCTCCGATCCGTGGTGCGATTCACAGGACCCCTATCCTGCGGAACTGTCGGCCTATCAACAGTTCGTCGCGCGAAATGTTCAAGAATACAGCAATAAGGATGCAGGTTCTCCTGTCGCGGCAGCGGCCGCTTTTTTGGCCTTTATGGCACGTCACGGCCTCAGAACATCGACCGTCACTGATATCGTCAAACAGCTGATTTCTGAAAAGATGCAGGATAAGCGCCTGCATTATAAACGCGCAGCACTTCTTGACCGGTTGCAGTTTGATGTGTTTCGCCACTTCTGGCGGCAGAAAAAACCGACCTTTGCCACCTTCTTCATCAATTCGACCGCGCATCTTCAGCACACCTACTGGCGCCATATGGAGCCTGACGCATTTACCGAAAAACCAAACGCCTCAGACATTGAGGTTTATGGTGGGGCGGTACTTTTCGGCTATCGCGCCATGGATCGTTTGATCGGGGACTTTACCAAAATGGTGGGCGATCATGCGCGGCTCGTCTTCGCCACCGCTTTGAGCCAGCAGCCATTCCTAAAACGAGAAGGGCGCGGCGGACAAACATTTTACCGTCCGCGCAAGGTTGAGAAAATGCTGAAAGACTGGGGAATTCAGTCAAACAGCGTTGAGCCGGTGATGACACATCAATATATGCTGCGGCATGATGATGAAGCGAAGGCAATGGCGACGATCGCGCGATTGAAATCTTTCCAGGTCGGCGGCGAAACGCTTTTTGGCATCAAACACGACGGCGCTGATGTTTTTGTCGGGTGTCAGCTGTTCGAAACCGTTCCCGAAAATGCCGAGATCGTTTCATCGGACGCAGCAATCTCGGCCCCATTCCACGAGGTTTTCTACCATATCGATTCGCTGAAGAGCGGGTGTCACCATCCTCATGGTGCGTTGTGGATTGAAAATGCGGTTCACCACAGAGAAACCGAACCGGTTTCGATCCTCGATGTGATGCCCACTTTGCTTGCGCTTCTCGGCAAGGAGTCACAAATTCCGAAGGGCGTGAATGGTTCAGTCTTGCCGATAAAATCGCAAACTGCCGCAGAGAAGGATGAGGGTTTCGCGCTTGCCGGATGAGGTGCCCAAACTGAATCACCCCAATTGAACGGCTTCGATCCTGCTCTGAGGGATTGGCTTTGGGACCGCTGTTGC
>JBCDDR010000290.1:0-2165 GCA_039180205.1 Pseudomonadota bacterium
CACCTACTTACGGGCACTCGAAAGTGGCGCCGAAGAGTAGTCTTTAAGCACCGAATTGGAAGATTTCGGGGATTGCATTCACCATCTCGGAAACATATTGGTGCTTTCTGGCAAGGCTAGCGTTGAAACCAGGTGCCCGGGCGATGGTTGACACCCATTTGTGCGCTCCCTATGTCTGCCCGCAATAGCAGTCAGTTGCTCGCGTGTTTTCGAGAGACAGAGCTGGCTTTTTCAAAAGAGAGGGCAGGTGAGACCACTGCTCTGCGGCAGCTTATTTGCTGCCCGTTTAAGGACATTTCATGCTTGGCGCCCTGTCTAAAGCCATTTTCGGCTCTTCTAATGATCGATACATAAAGTCTCTGAGTAAATTGATCGGCGCCATCAACGCGCTGGAAGCGGACCTTGAACCCCTCAGCGACGAGGCCATCAGAGCTCGGACCGACTGGCTTCGTGGCCGCTTGGAAGGCGGTGAAAGCCTCGATGACATTCTTGTAGACGCCTTTGCTACCGTACGTGAGGCTGCAAAGCGAACGCTGGGTCAACGGCATTATGATGTCCAGTTGATTGGCGGCATCGTCCTTCACCGCGGTGAGATTGCCGAAATGAAGACCGGCGAGGGGAAAACACTCGTCGCAACACTTGCGGTTTATCTCAACGCGCTTGCGGGCCAAGGCGTGCACGTGGTGACGGTAAATGATTATCTTGCCAGGCGTGATGCCGAATGGATGGGCGAGATTTATGGCTTCCTCGGGATGACTACCGGGGTGATTGTACACGGCATTTCTGATGCCGATCGCAAGGCGGCTTACCGCGCTGACATTACCTACGGGACTAATAACGAGTTCGGCTTCGATTATCTGCGCGATAACATGAAGCATTCGCTCGAAGAAATGGCGCAGCGGCCTTTCAATTTCGCCATTGTTGATGAGGTGGATTCCATCCTCGTTGATGAGGCGCGCACGCCGCTGATCATCTCAGGCCCGTCTGAGGATAAATCGGAGCTTTATACGCATGTCGACGAGTTGATCCAAAAGCTCGGCGATGAGCATTATGAGGTTGATGAGAAAGCGCGAACAGTTCTCCTAACCGAGGATGGCCAGGAACTGATCGAAAGCTTGCTCGGCGAGGCCGGTCTTTTGAAGAGCGAAAACCTCTATGATTACGAGAACACCATCGCGGTTCACCATGTGAACCAGGCGCTGCGTGCGCGGACACTCTTTGAAAAGGATACGCACTATATCGTCAAGAACGGCAAAGTGGTCATCATCGATGAATTCACCGGCCGGATGATGGAGGGACGACGCTTTTCCGATGGACAGCATCAGGCGCTTGAGGCCAAGGAAAAGGTCGAGATTCAGCCCGAGAACCAGACGCTGGCATCAATCACGTTCCAAAATTATTTCCGCATGTATCCAAAGCTTGCCGGCATGACGGGGACGGCAGCGACCGAAGCAGCCGAATTTTTCGATATTTATAAGCTGAACGTGGTTGAGATTCCGACGCATAAGCCGATCCAGCGGATCGATGAACAGGATGAGTTTTACCGGACTGCAGACGAAAAATATAAGGCGATTATCAATGATATTCGCGCGTGCAATGAAGCCGGTCAGCCGGTTTTGGTGGGAACGGTGTCGATTGAAAAATCAGAGTATCTTTCTGAGCTTTTGAAAAAAGAGAAGATAAAACATCAGGTTCTGAACGCCCGTTACCATGAACAGGAAGCCCAGATCGTTGCCCAGGCGGGGGTCAGCGGCGCAATCACCATTGCGACAAATATGGCTGGCCGGGGGACGGATATTCAGCTTGGCGGCAATGCCGAAATGCGGATTGCAAACGAAGTCTCCGATGATCTTGATGACGCCGCGCGTCATGCAAAAATTGAGGCGATCAAGGCCGAAATCGCTGCCGACCGGGAGAAGGTTGTGGCGGCCGGTGGGTTGAACATCATCGCCACTGAACGGCATGAAAGCCGTCGTATCGATAATCAGCTTCGAGGCCGCGCGGGACGCCAAGGTGATCCTGGTCGCACGAAATTTTTCCTTTCATTACAGGACGACCTTCTGCGGATCTTTGGTCCAGAGCGGATGGACAACATGCTGGTACGCTTTGGGATCGAAGAGGGTGAAGCGATTGTCCACCCATGGCTCACGCGGGCAATCGAAAAA
>JBCDDR010000291.1:0-2156 GCA_039180205.1 Pseudomonadota bacterium
AACCGCTCAAACGACCCCAAAATCGCGCGGTGCAGCATCACCGGCCTGTGGCGCTCGCCATCTTCGCCGACATAGCTCGCATCGAGCCGCTCGGGGAGCACATAATCGGCTTGAATGGTGCCAACCTGCCAGGTCCGCCCAATCGCATCGGTCAGATGAAACTCAAGCTTGGGTGAATAAAAGGCGCCCTCACCCGGCAGCTCTTCCCAGCCATATTCTTCGCCGTCACGCCCTGCGGCTTTGACCGCATCACGCAGGTCCTGCTCGGCCTTGTCCCACATTTCGTCGCTGCCGAACCGCTTTTCGGGGCGCAATGCGAGTTTGATCGAATAATTCGGGAAGCCAAGATCCCGATAAACATCGTCGAGCAGGTCGCAGAAAGCGCGGACCTCTTCAACGAGTTGGTCCTCCCGGCAGAAGATATGCGCGTCGTCTTGCGTGAATTGTCGGACACGCAAAATGCCATGAAGCGCACCGTGCGGCTCGTTTCGGTGGCAACAGCCAAATTCAGACATGCGAATGGGAAGGTCACGATAGCTCTTGATGCCCTGGCGAAAGATCAACACATGCGCGGGGCAGTTCATCGGTTTCAGCGCCATCAGCTCGGCATCGGGCGAGAGAACGGGGCCATCACCCTCGGCATTTGGAACCTCATCGGGGACGGCAAACATATTCTCCGAATATTTCCCCCAGTGCCCCGATTGTTCCCACTGGCGTACATCCATCAACTGTGGGGTTTTCACCTCCTGATAGGCCGCCGCATCGAGTTTCTTTCGCAAATACACTTCAAGCTGGCGCCACATAATATAGCCTTTGGGGTGCCAAAACACGCTGCCTTGCGCTTCGGGCTGGAGATGAAACAGGTCCATTTCCTGGCCCAGTTTGCGATGATCGCGTTTTTCCGCCTCTTCAAGCCGAACCAGATATTGCGCCAGTTGCTTCCGGTTCAGCCAACCGGTCCCATAGATCCGGGAAAGCATGGGGTTACGCTGATCGCCGCGCCAGAATGCGCCAGCCACTTTCATCAGCTTAAAGGCTTTGGGATCAAGCTTGCCGGTCGACGGCAAATGCGGCCCCTTGCACATATCCATCCAGGCACCTTCACTACCCGGTTGCCCCGACCAGTAGACGGTCAGTTCTTCATCATCCGGAAGCTCCGCCGCCCACTCAGCCTTAAAGCTTTCACCTTCCGCCTGCCATCGCTTGATCAGGTCATCCCGATCCCAGACCTCGCGAATAAGCGGTTTGTCGGCGGCAATGATTTCGCGCATTTTTTCTTCGATCGCAGGCAGGTCACCTTCGGTAAACGGCCGTTCCTTTGGCGCGAAATCATAGTAAAACCCGTCATCTGTAGAAGGGCCAAAGGTGATTTGCGTACCTGGAAACAGTGATTGCACCGCTTCCGCGAGAACATGGGCATAGTCATGGCGCACAAGCTCGAGCGCTTGCGCCTCGTCCTTCGCCGTAACAAGCGCGAGCGACACATCGCGCATCAGCGGGCGCGTCAGATCAAAAGGCTCGCCATCAACTTTGGCGAGAAGTGCTGCCTTTGCGAGACCGGGACCGATATCCGCTGCAATGTCCGCTGCGGTCACCCCAGCCGTGTAAGTTCGTGCCGATCCATCCGGCAAGGCAACTTCGATCTGAGACTTGGCTTCAACTGACGATGCGGCTTGATCCGCCATAGCGACACCCACTTTTCAAAACGGATAGGAACAAAAATCAGACAAAGGTCCGACCGGGACATTTGCCAATCCGTCCAGGATGTATGTGGAAATGGTCAAGCTCTCAAGCCTGAATCAAGACTTCCGTCAATTTTACCGCAATTTGTTCGATATCGGCGATCAGATGAGACAAACGGCTATTCCGCGGGAGGTACAGGTTCACCGGCATGAGGCGGAGACTCAAACATAGCGCCTATCCGCGCGCGTTCCGCATCCGACTGTTCAATCAGGCTCTCAAGCTGGTTTTCCAAGTCGAGATGCACTCCGTTCGGTTCATTTTCGTCATGGTTTAATGGGATTTCATCGGGAATTTCGACATGCAGCGAAAACCTTGATGACTCGCCCTCTGCCTCATTCGCTTCAGACACACCATCGGATTTCAACACCTGGAGCAAAGCATCCGCGCGATCTTCAAGGGCCTGCGCATCCTCG
>JBCDDR010000292.1:0-2149 GCA_039180205.1 Pseudomonadota bacterium
CGGCAAGCGACGCCGGGGACCACTCAGGATCATGATCCTTATCAACACTGATCGCGCGCACCCCTTCAAGAAAATCGCCGCTGCGGACCTGCCGCCAGGCAATTCTGTATTCGTTCTTCATATTCTCCTCGAAGGTTTCAAACGCGCGGCCTTCGCGCACTTGACGGAGCGCCACTTTGACCGTCCGCGGAGATTTCGTTTTGAGGAGATCAGCTTGCTCGCTGGCCCAATCTGATGGCTCACCTTCAAGCGCGCCGAGAATGTCTTCTGCGCGATCATGGCCAAAGCAACGATTGATAATGTCCATATGAGGCGCAAAGCTCGCCGGCGGAATGTCCTCAGAAAACCCGGACAAGATCTCGCCCACGCGCCCGGAAGACCCACTGGACAAATCGGCGCTCAAAAGCTCTGCCTTGACGGTCGAAAGGCGTTCTGAAGAGACGAAATGCGTCGCGATGCCCGCAGCAGCGACGTCCGCTCCCTTAAGCCGCGCGCCCGTTAACGCCAACCAGGTACCAAGCTCACCAGCAAGACGCGGAAGAAACCACCCACCCCCAACATCTGGAAACAGTCCAATACCTGTCTCCGGCATCGCAAACAGCGTTCTCTCGGTCGCGATACGGTGAGAGCCGTGCACCGAAATGCCGACCCCGCCGCCCATGGTCACCCCATCGATCATGGCAATATAGGGTTTCGGGAAATTGTAGATCGCGGTGTTCAAGCGGTACTCGGTCGCGAAAAAAGCCATCGCCTCTGCACCATCAGACGCGCCGCTCTTGGCGAGCATACGTATGTCGCCTCCCGCACAAAAACCGCGACTGCCGTCGCTATGATCAAGCAAGACGGCATGGACACGTGGATCATCGGCCCAGGCGTTCAAGGCCTCCAGCATCTCAGAGCACATGCCCGCGTTTAATGCGTGGAGCGCGTCAGGACGGTTGAGGGTCAAACACCCGAAACCACCGCGCACACTGACCTCAACATCTCCGCTCACCGTATTGTCCTGCCTACCACGAATGCCCCTTGATTTTGCACAACTTACGTACAGCCCTGATCGGGCATTCGGCAAGGTCTTGTTCACCTAATTCGAGTATTCGGATAATCGACTGGGAACAAAGAGGACGCGTGATACCTATCATGTCTCACAACACACGGACTGAGCGCAGAGCAACCACGGAGATTATCGGGCAGGTAAAAGTCGGCCCGTTCTCCACGGTGAAATGTACCGTAACCGATTTATCCGTTGGGGGCGCGAAACTGTTCCTGAACAAGCCGGTGAAAAAGATGCCTAAGCGGTTTTCACTCACGCTGACCTCAGACCACACCCCCAAAAAGCGCACCTGCAGTTGTCGCTGGCAAGAGGGGCAATCGATCGGCGTAGAATTCCACTATAGCTAATCAATTGGCCTGACCGGGTTTACGTACCTGCCTCCTGATGGTTCATGCTTAATCATCAGAACAAAAGGGAGTGACCGCTGTGGCTGCTGGAAGAGAATTTGACACAATCGTATACGGAGCGAGCGGTTTCACGGGCCGCCTGGTCGCAGAGTACCTTCAAAGCCGCTATGGAAATGGCGGTGATGTGAAATGGGCAATGGCCGGGCGCAGCGCTGAGAAGCTCGCCGCAGTCCGCGATGAGATTGGGCTGCCCGCAGACACACCATTGGTCACGGCCAATTCAGACGACCGGGACAGCCTTGAGCAGATGGCCAATCGGGCTAATGTGATCATCACCACGGTCGGCCCCTACCAGCTTTACGGATCTGACCTGGTTGCTGCCTGTGTTGAAACCGGTACGGATTACGTCGACCTTTGCGGCGAGCCGCTCTGGATGCTTAACATGATCGAAACCCACAAAACAAAAGCACAGCAGACCGGCGCGCGGATTGTGCATTCCTGCGGCTTCGACTCTATTCCGAGCGATCTCGGCGTCCTCAAAGTTCAAAAGGAAGCAGAGAACCGTTTTGGCGGACCAGTCCCGCGCGTTAAGGGTCGCGTCCGGGCGATGAATGGAACGTTTTCCGGTGGAACAGCTGCAAGCTTCAAGACATCGATGGCCGCTGTTCAAAAGGACCCCACGCTCATTCCCAAAATGATGGATCCTTTTGTCCTAAGCGAAGGAAAACGGGGCCCCGATCAGCCAACAGGA
>JBCDDR010000293.1:0-2145 GCA_039180205.1 Pseudomonadota bacterium
ACCAACCGACAATTTCAATCATAGAATTGAGTAACCCCTACTCACCCAAAGTTATTCATTCGCAACGCTCAACGCACCACGTTCGAAGAACGATCTGGGCATAATCCCCATGCGTAACGGCCAGTCCCGATAGTATTCAGCCGTTTGCGCAAGCGCTTTCAAGGAATCCCACGCATCCCTATTTTACGTCTATCCAACACTTATTGCCCTTGAGTCAAATCCTAACCCGGCCGTTTCAACAAATGGCGGCGATATTCGGGCGGAAATGGGTTAACTATCTGAAATACACTGAAAGAATTATCACGTTTACCGTGATCCAACTTAATCCGAACGGCGTAGCAGAAACCTGACGAGCGGTTTTCCGGCAGTCTCGAAGCACGCGTTTCGTCAATGCGTGAAAAGGATGCCGGATGGGGAATTTGGGAACAAAAAAGTGGCGGAATTCAGCACGAAGGCATTTGTTCTTTTCAGCAATGATCTTCGCACGAAAGACAATCCAGCGCTTTATCAGGCTCTTCAATCCGGGTATCCGGTGCTCGCTCTATACATCGAGCCGGAAGACGGACTGAGACCGCGCGGCGGCGCCAGCAATTGGTGGTTGCATCACTCGCTGAACGCACTTTCCGATCAACTTGATGCCTTGAATGTTCCACTCGTTCTGAGACGTGGAAACGCATTCGATATTTTGAAAAACGTCGCCCAAGAGACGGATGCCAAAAGCATTTTCTGGAACCGCCGATACGACAAAGATGGCGTTTACCTCGGTGCGAATATCAAGCAATGGGCACGCGAGACCGGCCTTGATGCGACGAGCTTTAACGGCTTGCTTTTGCATGAACCGCATTCGATGCTGACGAAAACCGACGGGCCCTACAGGGTCTTCACGCCGTTTTGGAAGGCTTTTCTGTCGCAAGCGATCGTTCGTTCGCCGCTCCCTACACCCCAGCCTCAGAAGACGCGGCCGCAGGCTCCTCAAAGCGAGGCTCTTTCTGACTGGAAGCTTCTGCCAACCAGCCCAAACTGGGCGACCGGCTTTGATGCGAACTGGACACCTGGAGAAGCTGGAGCGCTCACGCGATTAAACTCTTTTTTGAGTGCCCGTATTGGTGACTACAGTGAAAAGCGCGACTTTCCGTCTATAGACGGGACTTCGGGTCTGTCGCCGCATTTGAGGTTCGGGGAAATCTCGCCTTATCAGATCTGGGCTGAGGCTCATGCTGCACCGGCCGGACCGGAGACTTCAGTGAGCCGCGATAAGTTTATCGCAGAACTCGGCTGGCGAGAATTCTCCCACCACCTCCTCTATCATTATCCGGATCTGCACGATCTGAATTACAATTTGAAGTTCAACCACTTTCCGTGGCGGAGCGACGACCAGGTCAATCATGATCTCGAAGCCTGGCAGAAAGGCCAGACGGGATATCCGATTGTCGATGCCGGAATGCGCCAATTGTGGCAGACCGGTTATATGCACAATCGGGTTCGCATGATTGTCGGCTCATTTCTTGTCAAACACCTGCTCATTGATTGGCGCGAAGGCGAGCGCTGGTTCTGGGATACGCTTGTTGATGCATGCCCGGCGGCAAACACAGCCAGTTGGCAGTGGATTGCCGGGTCGGGCGCCGATGCTGCGCCCTATTTCCGCATCTTCAATCCCGTCCTGCAGGGTGAAAAGTTTGATGCGGCCGGGGACTACGTTCGAACATTTGTACCGGAACTTGCAAAATTGCCGCATAAGCTCATCCACAAACCATGGACGGGCCGCGCGAGCGAACTAAGTCATTGTGGCGTAAGGCTCGGTGAGAGCTACCCGCATCCCATTGTCGAACACAAAGCTGCCCGTCAGCGCGCGCTCGACGCATTCGCAACCATCAAGACAGCCGCCGCTTAATCGAAGGCTGGCCTTCCACTGCTTCAGCCGACTCAAATATCAGACGAAGATCAAGACACGTTAGGACTTAATCAATGCGAATAGCCGTTATCGGTTCAGGGATTTCGGGAAACGGTGCGGCCTTTGCACTGTCACAGGCGAAGGATAGCTTCGGCAAACCGCTCCATGACGTTGTCATGTACGAGCGGCGTGAGCGCGCGGGCGGGCACGCCCACACCGTCCAAGTCGATTACGACGGGCGATCAATTCCCGTC
>JBCDDR010000294.1:0-2108 GCA_039180205.1 Pseudomonadota bacterium
CGCTTTTTCCGCGGATACTTTGCCATCTGCCGTCTTGTAGGCGACATATTCGGCTTGTGTGATCATGCCGCTGGCATCCGCGTCGATCTTATTGAAATAATCAGCTGCGGAGCCCGCATGGGCAACCGCGAAAGCACTCGCTGCAAAAAGCCCGGCAATACCAGTTACAAGTTTGAGTTTCATGTGAAGTCCCTCCCTGGAACAGTTGAATTCAGCGCCCTTGGAGGAAGGCGCGTTACATTCGTAACAAGATAACGTGTTACAATTGTAGTTACAGTTTGTTAATGATCGTTTTCGATGGGATGAGAACGCTGCTCCGAGCGGCGAAATCACTTCGAAAGATGACCCCTGATCATGCGAGCTTTAGGTCGAAAGCGGACACTATGCCAACCGCTTGCCTGTGACGAATTCAGAACGTTGACCCTTGCCCCTGCCGACATTTCGTTCGGTGCCGAGTTTGATGAAATTCGTAAGAAAATCCAGCGATCCGTGACATCTTTTTTTATCCCAGCGCGCGTAAGACCCGTTGCGACAGAAAGCGCTATCAATAGGTCGGGGACATGACTACAAAACGTAATATGAAGGCAGTATCTGCTTTCGTGCTGGCTGCGTCGTTGGCAGCCTGCGGTGCGGGTGACGGTGCAGGAAGCCTACCTGGAAGCGGCACGCCGGGGACACCTGGCAGCGGGACGCCTCCATCCACAACACCGCCAGTCGAGTCTGTGAGCTTTGTCAACGATGACATGGAAGCCAACAGGTTTCTCGTAAAGGCCGGATGGGGTGGGTCGCAAGCGGACTTCGATGCGCTGGTGAACACGGATGCCGAAGACTGGGTCGCGGCAGAGATGGCAAAATCGGCCACCTTTACACTACCGGATGTGTTGGCGTTACCACGCGATTCAAATGGCAACGCGCCGTTCAATCAGACAACATATCTCTATTGGGATCATATCGTCACAGCCGACGATGAGCTGCGCCAGCGCATGGCGTTTGCACTCTCTCAAATCTTCGTTTTCTCGGACATCGCCAATCAGTCTCGGCAAGACCGACGCGCCTATTATCAGGACATTTTGATCCGCAATGCGTTCGGTAATTATCGCGAATTGATAGACGAAATCACCTATTCCCCAGCTATGGCGGTTTGGCTGACCTATTGGCGAAATCGCAAAGGTGATGAGCGCACCGGGCGAATGCCCGATGAAAACTACGCACGCGAAATCTTGCAATTATTCTCGATCGGAGTTGTCGAGTTGAACATGGATGGCTCACCGCGCCTCGATGGTCAGGGGCGTGAGATCGAAACGTATAACAATGACGACATTGTCGGCCTGGCAAAGGTCTTTACCGGGCTCACCGGAAAAGGGGAAACCTTTTGGCGCTCGGATGACGATGCCGATTACAATCCCTTGGTCATGTACGACGATCAACACTCGCCTTTGGAAAAGACATTCCTGGGCACCAGTATTCCAGCGGGAACGCCTGGTGAGGAATCGATCGATTTGGCTCTGGACGCGATTTTTAAGCATCCGAATGTCGCACCGTTCATCGCACGTCAGCTGATTCAGAGATTTACCGCGTCCAGCCCGTCACCGGAGTACATTGAGCGTGTCGCTATGGCCTTTGAGACTGGCTCGTTTACGGGCCCCAACGGGACGCAATTCGGCACAACGGGACGCGGCGATCTCTCCGCCACGCTCGCTGCGGTTTTGCTCGACGAAACGGTCTTCGCTGAAGAATCGACCGCGCCTGGATTGGCGCAAACCGGCAAAATCCGCGAACCCATTCTGCGGTTTATGCATTGGGTCAACGCATTTGATGTTCAGAACATCGATGCCGAAAACGAAAATCGGCTTCGGACCACATTTGATCCGGTTACAGGTCTTGGACAGCATCCGTTCCGCGCGCCATCCGTGTTTAACTTTTATCGCCCGGGCTACATTGCGCCTGGCACGATGAGCGGCGAGGCAGGCCTCACGACCCCGGAACTCCAAATCGTCAATGACAGTTCAGCCATTGGCTATTTCAATTTCATGACCGATTTTGCGTTCGATCGCGGCTTCCAACGCAATGGTGATGTACGCACCTATGTCGCTGATTATTCCGATGAA
>JBCDDR010000295.1:0-2105 GCA_039180205.1 Pseudomonadota bacterium
ACAGGCCAGCGCCGGAAGCTTTCACCGATCTGTCCGCGTTCCAGAACCCAGACATCCGGGATCCCGAGGTCTCGCAGCACGCGTGCCACGCCAAGACCTGCAGGCCCGCCTCCGACAACGGCAACAGTTACATGTTTGGGCAAACGAACCTGATCGGACGAAGTCATGTTGCCCGCAATCCTTTTCCAAGGCTCGCCGGCAGCATGTAAGCGACGTGCACCGAAGCCGATATCTTTGTTCCGCAACTTCGTTCTTGAATGGCTGATGTGGTCTTGCTGATCAACGAAGCGACATCTTTATACTGCATGAATGCCGGTCACCTTCAAATTTTTAAACGTTATAACATTACTTTTTGCCATGACAAGCGATCAGCAGACCGGTGTGGATCGTAATCTGCAATCATCAAAGGGTGCGAGCACACTGAAATTGGATGAATATGCGCTGATCAAAGTCTTGCAAGCTTTCAACAACACTGATCCGGACCATTGATACCCTTCGGCCGAAAAACGAGTACCGCGATCGTCGCTGGCCAAAAAGGGCAGAATCACTGTTACGACCGGCCGCTTCGGCGCACCATTGCAGCACCAAACCACTCAGTGTTCCGGAATGTTCTTCTGCTAAGTTATTGAAAGTTTTGGTCGGGGCAGCAAGATTCGAACTTGCGACCCTCTGGTCCCAAACCAGATGCGCTACCAGGCTGCGCTATACCCCGATCCGTTGATTTGTGGGGGTTTATCCATCTCAGCGACCCTCGTCAAGCGAGAATACAATATGATGGCGCGGGCCGTGTGGATGAAGAAGGGCAAAAGCGTTCCGAAATAGTCCCGAAATCCGTTTCTGGTGCGTTCTCGCATTGGAACGACGCCACAATTTCGATAGGAGACTACCGCGCCCTGCTTTACGCGTCGGCATCATGCCTCGGCTCCTTAAAAGAAACACTGGTAAATCCAAATCAATTCACACGCGTAGGTAAAACCTGGTTGCCCCATATCGTTGTCAGAGGGCAGCCCACCTATCGAGATCCATACCCAGGACAGAAGAAAAACCAGGAGGACAAGTAAACTTGCTTTATTTGTCTTTGAACCCATCGGCCCGGCCCCAATCCTTCCTTTTGTGACGGATATCATAACGAATTTTTCCCAGGCTCTTTATTTGATCACCCAGACGGAGCCGGCACGTTGCCGGCCAATATTTTATGGAGTTAGATCATGAGTTCGATAAAAGCCAAACGCGGTTACAAGGGTCCTTATGTCGAGCAGTTGCAACGACAGCTCAACCGCTGGTCACTCGGCATCACGCTGACGCCGGACGGTGATTTCGGATCCAATACCGAAACTGCGGTTTACGCTTTTCAAATTCAGGAAAGCCTCATGGTGGACGGAGTCGTCGGTGCTTTCACCGACGCTGTCCTGTTCGAAAAGGTTCACCAGAAATTGCGCCGCCAGCCAAAGGAAGTCTATCAGGGGGCGACGTCAAATTGTTGGGCCGCCGCCACTGAAAGCTGGCTGACCACGCAGTCCGGCCGTCGCAATTACACGCAGGAACAGATTATCTCCGGCATGATTTCGGAAGGCGGCGCAAGATCAAACGGCGCGTTGCGAATCCCGAGCGGTCAGACGCTCTGGGAACTTTACTACGGTCTGCGCCCGGTCTCCGTGGCAGCGGAAAATTTCTACGCGGAAAAGGCTTTCACCCGCATGTCCTGGCACGGGCCGCTCATGATCGGCTACAAACCAAACGGTTCGGAAGTCGGACACGTCGAAGTCATGTGGGGGACCACGATCCACAAAGGCAAGCCCGCCGTGATCACGATGGACCCGCTGAAGCAAACCAACGCCATGAAAGTGATCATGATCCCGGAACTGCACGGCATGGGCGGACGCGTGACCACATGGATGCCGAAGGTGCCGCTGCTGATCTAGGGTAAAGACTCATAAATGGCACCGATTTGGCGGCGGAAATGGCTTCACCCCGTGGCGTCAGCTTGGCTGACCGGGCCAGAAGCCCGCTCCGCGCACTCTTCCTGACGGGATTTCGCCATTTCGCATGCCATTTCAGTCTCATTTATGGGTCCATCACCTAGACAACACCCAGTCACCCGCCCG
>JBCDDR010000296.1:0-2076 GCA_039180205.1 Pseudomonadota bacterium
GCGATCACCACACAAGCGCCATTTTGGCGTGTGATTTCCCGTTTCGGTGATTTTGAGATAAATTCGAGCGCATTCAACCTTGCCAACTTGGTTTTGAAAGCTAAGCATGCAAGGCCACATGGCGATATGAAAAACGAGGAAACTTTGGTTTGATCGGAAAAATGAAACTCATCTTGATTGCCGTTTTTCTGGTGCTTATCGGGCATGGGCTCACCGGATGTGCGGTTTTTTCCGCCGGAGAGCCTCAGAACCGTTTACCGGGAGCAGTTCCACGTAATATTTACGGCGAACCTATTTTCGACGAAATTGTCCCGCAAGACGAACGGCGACCGAACAGTCAACCTGGCGTCGCCAACGAAGTGACCAACCAAGATGGGGCACGAGAGTGAGGACCGCACCGTTTGTGCGACACTCCCAGTTGTTTCTGGCAGTTGTTTCTGGGGCGAGCGACGGGACTTGAACCCGCAACCTCCGGCATCACAAGCCGGCGCTCTAACCAGTTGAGCTACGCCCGCCATAAGAGGATGCGGTGATATATCCGATGCCCTTTCGTCGTCAAGGATATTTGCCCTCAAGCCCCCCTGTTTGAGACATACACGAGCGCAATCGCAAACCCCCGACATATGCAGGATTTTCTATCGCATTGCACAAAATGCTGGTCAGCGTCAGGAATTCGGTTAAACATAGCGTTTCGAGCGACACATTTTGTCTTGAAGGCCCGATGGCAGATCATGTTGCTTTCGTCGGACTGGAGCGGTTGATAACATTCAATGCGGTGCACTGCACAAATCGATCTGTTGGTTCGATCGGTAGCGCAAAACCCAAAAGAAAAGCAGCCAACGAAGGCCGCATACAAAAAGCGGGGTGCTCATGAAAAAAATAGAGGCGATCGTGAAGCCTTTCAAACTTGATGAAGTGAAAGAGGCACTTCACGATGTCGGGGTTAGCGGTATCACCGTGACCGAAGCCAAAGGGTTTGGACGTCAAAAAGGCCATACCGAGCTCTACAGAGGCGCTGAATATGTGGTCGACTTTCTCCCGAAGATTAAGCTTGAAATCATCGTCGAAGATGATCTGGTCGAAAAAGCTGTTGACGCGATTCAACATGCGGCGAAAACCGGTCGTATCGGTGATGGTAAGATTTTCGTTTTCCCCGTCGACCAGGCTATCCGTATTCGCACCGGCGAAACCGGTGGAGATGCACTCTAGAGATCTGGATTCAGCTTTCGCCCCCCTACCCGAATTGACCATCTAACCCTTCCCGACCCCACACTCATCCGCGCAAAGGAGCAAAATATATGTCTGATGCAGATGCCGTTATAAGAATGATCAAGGAAAAAGATATCGACTGGGTCGACCTTCGGTTTACCGACCCACGAGGGAAATGGCAGCATCTGACGATGGACGCTGAAGTGGTTGATGAGGATATGTTTGAAGATGGCGTCATGTTCGATGGCTCTTCAATTGCCGGTTGGAAGGCCATCAATGAGTCAGATATGATCCTCGCATTGGACCCATCGAGCGTGACGATGGATCCCTTCACGGCGCAACCGACGATCATTTTGTTCTGTTCGATCAAAGACCCGGGGACGGGTGAGCTTTATTCGCGGTGTCCGCGTGCTACCGCTGAGCGCGCGCAGGCATATCTGAACTACACAGGCATTGGCGATACGGCCTATTTCGGTCCCGAGCCTGAGTTTTTTGTCTTCGATGATGTAAAATACAAGGTCGGCTATAACGGCGCCATGTATCTTATCGATGACGAGGAAGGCCCTTATAACTCAGACAAAACTTTCGAAGAGGGTAACTCAGGTCATCGCCCGCGGGTAAAGGGTGGTTATTGTCCCGTACCGCCTGTGGACAGCGCCCACGACATGCGTGGTGAGATGGTTACCACCATGAAGCGTATGGGACTGGGTATGGATAAGCATCACCACGAGGTTGGGGCAAGCCAGCATGAGCTCGGCATGACGTTTTCGACGCTTCTCGAAACCGCCGACCGCGTGCAGATCTATAAATATGTGACCCAGATGGTCGCGCACTCCTATGGCAAAACGGCCACCTTTATGCCCAAGC
>JBCDDR010000297.1:0-2065 GCA_039180205.1 Pseudomonadota bacterium
CGTCTTCATGAGCTCAACGGCTGGGACGGTCTCTATTCCCTTTCATGCCGCCTATTCGGCTTCTAAAGGGGCCTTGGGGCGGTGGACGGAAGCGCTGCAATATGAACTCGAACCGTTTGGAATATATGCGAGCTATATCGAAGCCGGGCCGATCCAAACCAATGCGGGCCAGGCGATGAAGGCAACTGACAGCAGCAATGGCGCTTATGCTCAACCGTCGGCAAATGCTGAAAAAAGTTTCAAAGACTCCCTGGCAAAAGGCCTGCCGCCTGATCGGATCGCGCGGGTGGTGGCAAAAGCGATTCACAGTTCATCGCCCCGTGTTCGCTACCGCGTTGGCGGGGCGGGCGCCTGGTTCCCAAGACTACAAGCCTTGCTGCCAGAACGAACCTTTCGCAGCATGATGCGCTCCGCCTTCAAATTGTAAGTCGCACGTCTAGCCCGGCATTTGGCTTTGGAATTCCGCGAGATCGAAATAATCACGCCACTTCGCGAGTTTGCCAGTCGCAGTCCATTCAAAAACGCCCATCACGCGGATCGTCACCTCACCGCCAGTTGCAAGCACGAATGTGTCGACGCGTTCCGTCAACACTTCGCCAGACGCGGTTTCGGCAATTAAAGGCGTTTCCCAATTCGTGTGCGTGGCCATGCGTAAAAGCGGCGAGATGGTTGCTCTGAAGGCCACCTTCCCGATCACGGGATCCATTGGAATATTGTGATAGAGAATGTTCTCATCTGCGTCTGCAACGATGGCCTCAATATCCATACGGTTCCAATGCTCGATGTAAGCGAGAGTAAGCGCACTGTTGCTCATTTTACCGATCTCGCTTGACATATGTCACATTGAGGTTTGTCACGCCGCGCAGCAGCACGCTTGGCAAATAGGTGAAGTCCCCTTTCGTGCGATCAAGCTGTAGGTCAGACAACCGATCGAGAATGATCGGAAAAGCTGTGATCATTTCCTTGCGGGCCAATTGCGAGCCAAGACAGGTATGAATGCCGGCCCCGAAGGCGAGATGGTCTTTGGCATTATCGCGTTCGATATCGAATGCATCTGGATCAGAAAACTTACCATTATCGCGGTTCGCGGAGCCATATCTCAAGAGGACGAGATCACCCGGAGCGACGGGCACGTCGCCAATTTGATCCTCAGCCGTCACAACCCGCCACATATTGTTTGTCGGCGACAAGTAACGCAGCACCTCCTCGACCATGTTCGCGGTCAAAGATGGGTCGGTTTTCAACCGGGCCATTTGCTCAGGGTTTTCAAGCAAGAATTTAATCCCCGCTGTCAGCGTGTGAGCCGTCGTCTCATTGCCAGCCACCAACAGTTGCTGAAGAATTGAGAGCAATTCCTCATAGGTCATCTTGCGGGGATCCCCTTCATCGGCGAGGTCGGCATGAACTAGATCTGAAATCACATCATCGGTTGGGTGCGCGCGTTTCTCTTCAATCACACCGACAAAGTATTTCTGGAACTCAACGATTTTTTGTGCCCCCCATAGCCGCATATCTTTGTCGGCCACCCCGGAAAGCATCAAGACAAATGCATTTGACCAGGTTTCGAAAGTATCGAACTTGTCGCGCGGAACGCCGAGGGCATCGGAGATCACATACATTGGTAGCTTGTTGGCAAATCCGGTTTTGAATTCGCAGCCGCCCTCGGGCATCGCATCGATCAAATCGTGCACCAATTCATCGACATATTCCGTCATTTGCAACACGCGTTTGTAGGTAAACGCCTTCATCGCGAGCTTACGATAGCGGGAATGCTCTGGCGGATCGGCTGTCAGCATCGTGTCTGCCACCATCCAGCCCTGGGACAGGATTTCCATCTCTTCTGGAGACACCGGCGAGGCACTTCCAGATCGCAATTGCTCGGCAAACTTATTCGAAAAAATGCGGGGTTTGGTGTTCACATGTTTGACGAGATCATAGGTCGCGACGAACACCACATTTGTATCTGGGTGACGGTAAACCGGTGCCTCGTTGCGGGTGCGCTCATAAAAAGGATACGGGTCCTGAAGAAACCCGGCGTCAAACGTGTCAACCTCATGGATCGGAC
>JBCDDR010000298.1:0-2019 GCA_039180205.1 Pseudomonadota bacterium
ATTATAATTACCCGAAAAAAGCGCGAGGCGAATATCGCCAAGGTCACTCGACCTCCGACACGCCTTTTCCGAACAGGCCGCTTCACTGCCCAGATCGGGGTGCCCGCCCGGGAAATGGTCTGCGGTATGCAGCGCTGGCGTGGCTGGCCTGGTCTGTTGATTTACGGGATCAGTTACGGTGGGTGCTGTCGTTGGGATGGCCGCACCTCTTGGTTACAGATAAAACCCCCGATGACCGCGGACAAGCGCCCAGCATCCAACGAACATCGGATCAGGCTGCGTTCGCCAGTCGATCGCGACGCCATACCACAAAACGCCAGAACACGGCAGAGGCAAAATCGCCGAGCCGCCCGTGGGGCTTTAGATCGGCGGCACGCAAGATCATCCTGGTTGCGTTGTCGATATGCTCACGGCGATAGAGCGACGTCACTCGCTGCCAATAGGCGAGCGCCATATCGCGCGAATCAAACGCTGTTCCGTCGTTCTTAGCTTCTATGTTGGCCGCATAATAGGCACACGCGAGTTCGTCATCTTCAGCTTCTTGGACACGCGTCACAGCAATCTGTAACCGTCTCAGGGTGCTCAGGTTTCCATCCGCATTGTATTTTTTGAAGAAGCGGTTGAAAAGCCGATAGTGAAAATACTCATCCGAGGCAATCTTGGCAGCGATCTCTTTCAGAACGGGTTCATCGGCGGCATCACGTATCGCCGAATAAAATGATGAAGTACCACTCTCAACGACCTGCCGCGCGATCAGCTCCCCCGCCAGGCTCCCCCGTACTGACTCTTCAACGTCAGTCGGCAGCTGATACGCGTTCCGAAACCGATGAAGCGCGTCTTTGAAGTTGAAATCAGGATCCGCCATCTCCGCCCAACGACCCAGCGCCTCGCCATGCTGAGCCTCTTCGACCCCCCAGTGCGAAGCGACCTCGCAAAAGGTCTGATCATGTTCGAAGATTTTGTGCAGATAATCGACATAATCGGCGCTATTGGCTTCAACCAACGCAGCCGCCTTCACGACCTCCAGGAGGCGCGGGTCAACGCGACTGGGATCAAAAGACTGCCAACGAATGTCGTCGAGGGTCCAACGCATCTTGAACGAAGCCGTCCCTGGCATTTCTTCTGCCATATCATTCGCTCCTATCCATGAACGCAGCCCACGACCAGCCGACAAAACCTGTACACAATTCAAATCCATAGGACTGCCTATGGCCTACAACGCTTACACGCAAGCTTTGTTGCACCGCCAGAGTAAGAATGTCTAGCCGAAGCCGTCCGCTTGCGATCAAACTGCCACACCTTTGCGCGATGAGCGGATCAAAATGAGTTTAAGTTCATCAGGTGAAATCAGAAATCTGATAAATCACCGACAAAAGGCGATTGACGAAAAACCATTTTGGAAAAGCAACCACATGAGCGAGGGCTCAGCGGACCGGGTTTCGATTTTACTCGGGCTTATTCGGGTTAGGAAGTAACCGCGTTCATCAGGGCCTCATAGGCCTGAACCTCAAGTTCTGCGTCTGATTTCTCACGAGGCTCCTTGGCGCGCTCTACCCGGAACCGCGCATCCGCAAGCGCTTTCGACGTTTCCTCAACATCAACATCGGCAATATCGATCGCCTGTTCGGCCAGAATTGTGCAGGTATCTGGCAAAACGTCCGCGAAACCACCACGCACGAAAAGCCGACGCACATCCGCAGATCCGCCTTCATGAACTTCGACAACACCGGGACGAACCGTCGACATGAAAGGTGCATGGCCGGCAAGCACGCCGAAATCACCTTCGGTGCCGGGCACCACAATCATCTCGGCTTGAACACTCAGCATGAGTGATTCAGGCGAAACGAGCTCAAATGTCATCTTATTCGTCACGACGAATTCCCAATTTTGGCAAGTGGCCAAAGGCTCTATCTCTCAGACATGCGAGCCCTCAGATACACGAACCGACAGACACAACGAGCCGCCGATCCCATGCCGCGCCTTATTCCTATTAGCAGGCTAGCCGCCTGGGCATCAGAC
>JBCDDR010000299.1:0-2005 GCA_039180205.1 Pseudomonadota bacterium
AACCGTGAAGGGAAAATGGTGGTTGGTCAATTTGGCTCATTTATTGGCCCATTTTTGGAGGCCTACGACGCTGAGATCGAAGAAGGCGACGTGATTCTTACGAACGACCCCTATATGTGTAACGCGGCGGTATCACATCTACCGGATTGGGTTGTACTGGTACCGGTGTTTAAAGACGGCAGACACATTGCATGGTCCGCCATGTTCGGACATATGTCAGATAACGGCGGCATGGTGCCGGGCTCGATTCCCATTCAGGCCACCACCATTTATCAGGAAGGCATTCGCATTCCCCCCATCAAGCTCTATAAAAAGGGTGAGCTGCAAAGCGATATGCTGGAGTTGATCCTGCACAACGTGCGCACACCTCAGTGGAACCGGTTTGACCTCAACGCCCTGGTGGCTGCCTGCAATACGGCGGCCAAACGCTGCTTAGAACTGGCGGAGCGCTTTGGTGACGATGTGCTGGTGAACACCATGGACATCATGCTCACGCGCAACTACGACGCCATGAAGCACATTATTGGCATGTTTATCCCAGAAGAGCCCCGGGAATTTGAAGACTACCTTTGCGATGACGGCATGGGTATGGGGCCTTATAAAATCAAATGCAAGATGTGGCGCGAGGGCGATGTCGCGATCTTTGACTTTGCCGGTACCGACCCGCAGGCACAGTCTTCGGTGAATTTTTACCTAAACGAAGACATGTTCAAAATGTTCTTCGGCTCCTTCACGATTAATGTGGTCGATCCGCAAATCGTCTTTAACGACGGCTTTTATGATCTAGTAGATGTGCGCATTCCCAAAGGTACATTACTGAAACCGAATTTCCCGGCAGCATTGTCCGGGCGCACGCACGCGTTGGGCCGCATTTTTGACTTATTGGGTGCACTGCTGGGTATGGGCGCACCGGAACAGATGCTGAACGCCGCCGGTTTTTCGGATTCTCCGCACCTGTTTTACTCGGGTTACGATGATAAAGGCGAGTGGTACCAGCTGTTCCAGATAGGCTTCGGCGGCATTCCTGGACGACCTGTGGGCGATGGGCCCGATGGCCACTCCCTCTGGCCCGGCTTTACGAACGTGCCCAATGAGTTTATCGAGTCGTACTTTCCGCTTCGTATTGAACGTTATGAAACGATTCCCGAGTCGGGCGGTGCGGGATTGCACCGAGGCGGCAACGGACTCAGCGTGGCCTATCGCTTTCTCTGTGATGGCGAAATCGGCATTCATGACGAACGCTGGTTGATGTATCCCTGGGGGGTGTTGGGCGGCGAGACCGGTCTGCGCTCTACCAAACGCCTGGTGCGAGGCGATGGCTCCGAAGAATGGCTGCCGGCTAAAGTGGAAGGGATCAAAGTCAAAGCGGGCGACCTCCTATACTTCAACACCTGGGGTGGAGGTGGCTGGGGTGACCCACTGCAGCGCGATCCAGAATTGGTCCGCCGAGACGTCGAAAAGCGTTTGGTTACTGCCGAGGGCGCCCGGCGCTACGGCGTGGTGATAGGCGAAGATGGCCAGGTAGAAAACGATGCCACAACGGCACTGCGATCCGAACTTGCCGCAGCGCGTCCGGAGGAAACCTCGGTGTTCAACTTCGGCGGAACGTTGGAAGAGATCCGCGCACGCTGCGAGGCCGAGACTCACTTACCCGCACCGGTCAAACCCACATTCGTTGGAGAAGCCTCCTAGACTGGAAAGCGCCGACCTGGGTCAGGTCGGCGTCGCATTGCCTTGTTCGATAGGGTTTGGTTCGGCAATGTCTAGCGCCGCGATCTGAGGCTCTTTAATGTCTAGCATCGCATCTATTCCCGTACTCGCGCTTCGTCTGCCCGGCCAGATCTCATCCGTCGTGTGCGTGTAGCGTGAACAACAGAGCGTACGACCGCCGTCAATTTCCTCCAGCACAACGCCTGACAACGTGCTACCGTCTGAGGGCTCGTCTCGCAAATTAGAGGAGGATGCCATGGGCTCTCGCGAACAGATCATTAAGCTCATCAATCAC
>JBCDDR010000300.1:0-2002 GCA_039180205.1 Pseudomonadota bacterium
ATCTGGAACAACGCCGAATACGGGGCTGTCCTGCGCCGCATGAAGCAAGGTCTGGCCGAGGAAGAACGCAAGGTGATCTTCTATGAAGACCTGCATGCGGATCAGCGCGGTTGCCTGCGCGAGATCGAAGAATTTCTCGGTATTTCGGCCTTCAGATACCCTCAGCCGTTGCTAAACAAACGTTTGACCGAAAGCGTAAAGCGCGACATGCCGGACTTCTTTCCTGACCTGATTGCCGACGACGTCGCGCGCATTCGCGCCGAGATCGAGGCCGAAGGTTTCGCGCTGCCTGAGGCATGGGGCTAACCGGCCTGTCACCGGTCGGCTATTGATCCAGAATGTCGCGGTGGTAGCGGTTGAGCAGAAACAGACCGACAATTGCGCAGATCGCGGCAAACGTGAACACGTAGATCGGCGAAATGTAATTCGGATTGTAGAACGGGAAAAACGCGTCGCGCATCAGTCCCGTGATATGGACCAGCGGGTTGAACCACAGGTAGTTCGACCAGGGTTCCGGCACGGATTCCCACAAGAAAAACAGACAAGAGATGATGAACATCGGCCGGTTGATCACCGCCCAGACGGTTTGCCAGATCGGATAGGCGAGAACCAGAAAGCAATTGAGTGACCCAAGCCCGAACGCAAGCGCAAGTGTCATCGCATATGCCAATAGTATTTTGTCGACATCCATGATGACGCTGACATCTAGAAAGATGAAAATCCATGCCATGATCACGAAATGGACCATGAAATGCGTCAACATGTTCAGGATGAACCGGGCGGTGAGCGCGTCAATGAACGTCACCCGCGGATATTCAAGCAACGCCTTTGAGAAGGACAGCGTTTGGGCCATTTTGCCGGTGATATCCATGTACATCAGGAACGGCAGCACACCGGTTGCATAAAACAGTGGGAAATTCGTACCCAAAGGCGGCGTTCTGAACCCGGCTGAAAAAATTGCGGTCAAAAGCGCGATGCCCGCGGCGGGTTCAAGAATTGCCCACACGTACCCGCCCGGAGATCGGCCATAAGATGTGGACATCTCGCGCAGGATCAGCGCAAAGATTGCGCGGACCGACGCAAAACGAATGCGGACCTGTCGTAACTCGGCGGGTTCTTCGGATTGCGTGTCTATATTTGCCATGGTTCACAGAGTCTTGGCTTGTATGGCTGAAACAGCCTAAGTTACGTGCAAACATAGACGAAGCTTTTGAGCAAGGCCAGAAAGAGACCCTGTAATGTCCGACGCGTCGAGCGGCCCGAAATTGGTGGAAGACAAGCCCGCCAACCGTGAACGAAAAAGAGACAGGCAAAATGCGCCGGGCAAGCCCGAACGGCCAGGCCGAACCCAAGAACAGACGCCCGACAAGCCCGACCGGCCCAACCCGAAGAAACCTCAGCAGGCGCAAGCATCACCGCCGGTTCGCAAACCTGCGCGGCGCTCGCAATGGCGGCTTCGCCATTCCTTCCTGTTTTTCTCAAGCCTGTTTTTCGTAGCCCTGCCGCTGATGACAGTGGCGTGGTACCTGTCCGAACGCGCGGTTGACCAGTATGCGTCGTATCTGGGGTTTTCCGTGCGCACGGAAGAAGCCAGCTCTGCGGTCGAGCTCTTGGGGGGGATCACCGAACTGTCCAGCGGAAGTTCGTCGGACACCGATATCCTTTACTCTTACCTGGTTAGCCAGGAACTGGTGCGCCGTGTCGATGAGC
Organism: Pseudomonadota bacterium; assembly: GCA_039180205.1. Taxonomy (GTDB): domain Bacteria; phylum Pseudomonadota; class Alphaproteobacteria; order Sphingomonadales; family JBCDDR01; genus JBCDDR01. The sequence goes on from JBCDDR010000300.1 coordinate 1,711, forward strand.
AAGTGGATTTGCGCGCGATGTGGTCCAAGCCCGGGGTGAATGCCGATCCGGTCTTTACCTTTGACCCGGAGGGCACGATCGAAGACTTGCTGGACCATTGGGAACGCAAGGTAACGATCATATACGACAGCGGCACCGGGCTGATCGATCTGCGTATTCTGGCGTTTGATCCCGAAGACGCCCGACGCATTGCCACCGTTGTATTGGCCGAATGCACGGAGATGATCAACGAACTGTCGGCGATTGCACGCAACGACGCCATCAAATACGCCCGCGAAGAACTTGGTACGGC
>JBCDDR010000301.1:0-2001 GCA_039180205.1 Pseudomonadota bacterium
CGCGAAAGCGTCTATCCTGCTAGAGGTGGCGGCATGATTTCGAGGAATAGCGAGCGCGTCCTGGGCGCGATACGAGCGATTCAGAGAGCTGAAGACCCAAACCAAGTATTAGGCGTCTTTTCGCCGTTTATAGAGACATTTGGCTTTTCTTACATTTACCTGAGCCAATTGGTGAATCCAGCAAACGTGCCGCCACAAGCAAACATGTCGGTGTCGACCTGGCCCGAAGAATTGATGATATTGAGATCACAACGGTATGATATGCTGCACGACCCGATCGCCCTAGGCGCTTTGCGCTCAAAACGGCCCTTTCGCTGGCGCAAAGCTGTACAATGGGCCACTCGTCGCGGCCTGAACGTGATCGATCAAGCGCGCGAGTTCGGTATCAATGATGGCTATATGTTTCCAGTCCACTCACTGGATAGCGTCTCTGGCGCCGTTTCTCTGGGCGGTGACGAACTCGATTTATCCCCCATCGAGCTTTCAGAAATAGAATTGGTTTCCCTGGCGGCGTATGCACAACTTGAAAATCTGCTGGGACCGTTCCCGTATCAGAAAAATGTCGACCTTTCGGTTCGCGAAGCCGAAGTAATCCAGTTTGCAGCCGCTGGCAAAACCAATCGCGACATCGCCGCCATTCTCGACATCAAGCCGGATACGGTCAACAAAACGATCCTTCGCGCTGCCCACAAATTGGGGACGCTCAACCGGGCGCACACGGTGGCGACGGCCATTGCCAAAAACATGATATTTGCATGACCCAATGTGTCCCTTTTTAGGGACATGCGAACACGGTCGACTTGTGGAACCTTTTGAACACTCAAAAGGAGGGCCAAGCCCGTGTACCAAATCATACAACCCAAAGATCGGGCAAAAAACCTCGCTACGATCGATAGCATGCACCGCAACCGCTATGATGTCTGTGTCACGCAATGGGGTTGGAACATTCCTGGTATTCGCCCGGGCTATGACAAGGATCAGTTCGATACCGAAAAGACGGTCTACATTACGATCACCGACCCAGAATTTGGCAAAGTCGTCGCGTCGACGCGCATGAACCCGACCACCGAACCCCATATGATGAGCGAATTGTTCGCCCACTATTGCACGCTGCAACCCTACCCTCAGCGACAGGATACCTGGGAGTGCTCACGCTATGTCATCGATCGGACGCTCTACAATGACCCACTCAAAGAGTTCAAAATTCGATGCAGCCTGGGCGTCGGAATCGCGCAGTATTGCGTTGAACATGGCATCAATCAGGTCTCCTGGCTGACCCATCAAAAATTCTACCAGCGTATACAGAAGGCTTGGGCAACCGAACCCTTGGGCCTCCCGGTTCAAGATACACCGGATGGCTGGGCCTGGGTGCCCGCGGTCTCTCAAGTCAACGCCGCCACCTATGCCCGTCAACGCGAACGCCTTGCCAACGCAGAGGACGTGGTGGCTGAGATGCTTCGCGCGCATTCGCGTCGCAAAACCTCTCGCGCAGCATGAGGCGCCGCATCATGTTGACGGATCAGGAAAAACGAACCTTTGAGGCCGACGGCGTAATATGTCTTCGCGGTGTGTTAAACACCAGCGAGATTGAAAAACTCACCAAAAGCGTCGACAAGCAATTGAGCGAACTCACGGTTTCCAAAACTGGCTATGATTTCGAAGACATCGCCCGGCAAATCTGGACATCCGAGGGCAAAGTCAGCACGCAAGGCGCGACCCGGTTCGATATGGATGGCTTGCGGGATGTGCTTCGGGCAGATCAATTTGCCCGCCCCTTGCTCGAGGATAAGCTGGAATCCGGCGAAGGGTGTTTCTTCTACGATGTCGCTGCCTGGCAGCACGATCACGGGGTCCGCGAAGTAGCCTTTGATTCAGCCTTGCCACCGCTCATCGCGGACTTGCTCGACACCCAATATCTCAACTTCTGGGAAGATACGACCTTCGTGAAAGGCCCGCGCAGCCGGCAGAAGACGGCGTTTCATCAAGACCTCGCCTATTTTC
>JBCDDR010000302.1:0-1977 GCA_039180205.1 Pseudomonadota bacterium
TAAGCTTATTTGCAAGAACTATGCAAATATGCACATTCTATGATCGGCGGTATATTCACATTTTCTTTGACGCTCGATTTATGGTCTCGAGCTTCCTGTTCGGAGCGAAGCTGGAATTGTTTTTTACCCTCAGGCTCGCCGATCAGACGCGGCCATAATGGTCCTCAAACCGAATGATATCGTCCTCGCCAAGATATGACCCGGACTGGACCTCGATGATGTGAAGAGGGATTTTGCCCGGATTCTCAAGCCGATGCTTTGTTCCCATGGGGATGTATGTCGACTGATTTTCATAAAGGGTGATGACGTCTTCGCCGCGGGTCACTTTCGCGGTGCCTTGAACAACGATCCAGTGTTCCGCGCGGTGATGATGCTTTTGGAGGCTGAGCTCGGCCCCCGGTTTGACGACAAGTCGCTTCGTTTGGAACCGTTCACCCAAATCGGTCGTCTGGTAGGAACCCCACGGGCGGTAGACAACATGGTGAAACATATGTTCCTCACGGCCCGCCGCTTTGAGTTGATCAACGATAAATTTGACGTCTTGCGCCTTGTCTTTCGCGGTAACCAGAACGGCATCTGCGGTAGAAGTAATGATCAGACCATCGACCCCGACCGCGGCCACGGCGGGGCCACCTGCTTCGACGCGTACCAGCGAGTTTTGCGTCTCATGTAAAAGCGCGTCTCCGCTTAACGCATTCCCATTGGCATCTTTTTCTGAGATCTCCCACAGCGCACTCCAAGAGCCCAAATCGCTCCAGCCCATGTTGACGGGAACGACAGTCGCCTTGTCAGTTTTTTCTATGACCGCATAATCGATCGAATCACTGGGCGCACGGCGAAATGCCTCGGCTTCCGGTCGGATAAAGTCCAGATCGGTTTGTGCTGCGTTCATAGCCTCGGCAACCGCCGATTTCATGTCAGGTTGGAACTTTTGAAGCGCTTTTAGATAAGCCGCCGCGGAGAACATGAAAATACCCGCGTTCCAATAGAAGTTTCCGGATTTGATGAACTCTTCCGCGGTTTTCTGATCGGGTTTTTCGGTAAAGCGCTTTACTTTGTAGCTCGTTGACGCGCGCCCCGTGGCGCTCGCCTCGATATACCCATAGCCTGTCTCAGGCCCCTCGGGTTTGATGCCAAAGGTGACCAGCGTCTCTGACCCACGACAAATGCCAGCAGCGATTGTAACGGCTTCACCAAATGCGGCTTCGTCGGCAATGACATGGTCGGAGGGCATGACAAGCATGAGCGCCTCGGGGTCGGAACCGGCGATATGTTCAGCGGCAAGCGCAATGGCAGGCGCGGTGTTGCGACCCTCGGGTTCAAGAATGATGGTCGCGTTTTGTTTTGCGTCCCGCATCTGTTCGGCAATGATAAAGCGGTGGTTCTCGTTTGCGATTATCAGCGGCGCTTCAAACACGTCTCGGTTCGCGGTGCGAGACACCGTATCTGAAAGCATGCTGTGTTCGCCAACGAGTGGCAGCAACTGTTTTGGATACATGGACCGTGATAGTGGCCAGAGGCGTGTGCCGGAACCGCCTGATAAGACAACGGGCCAAATACCCTGGCTGCTGACCTTGTTACCCGCGTTCTTGGATCGTGTTTTGACGCGCGTGGAGGTCGTCGGTTTCGCCGGTTTGCGAGACGTTGTTTTGGCCCTGCTGTTTCTGACTTTCGTTGCCATGGCTTCAGCCTCTCTTGAAAAACTTATGGGTGTGGCGTGGTAACGCACTCGAATTGCGGAATGTCGCCTTGCTGTCAATCACGCGTCTGAGCATACGCGAATTTATGGTGACATTATAGGCTGGGAAACGCTTTGAAAGCCTTAAAGTTCGCTGCTTAGTCAGAGGGCGATAACCTGCGGGATTCCAGGGCGGCCATGATCGCTGCGCGTTGTGCGGGTGAATATTTCATCCAGTCGGTGATTTCCGCCTTTGTGCGCAAACAGCCCTGACAATTGCCGCTGAGGTCGAGTTTGCA
>JBCDDR010000303.1:0-1966 GCA_039180205.1 Pseudomonadota bacterium
CCGATGCCTGCTTCGTTCGAGAACGCAGCGCGTTGAAAGCCGATGATCATGATGCCAAGCACGCCGCCAGCCGCGCCGGATGGCGTGAAAGCCCCGGTAAAGATCGAGGTAATCGCCGCGGGTAGATTGGCGGCATTCATCGCAATCACGACCAGCGCGCCAATGATGTAGAAAACGATCATGAATGGCACGAGCCGGGAAGTAACGCCGGCAATCGATTTGATGCCACCTAGTATGATCAGTGCGACCACGCCGGCGAGCCCAATCCCGACCAACCATCCATTTCCATCAAGCGGGCCGGTTTCTCCACCCGTGACTTGTAAGAGTTGAACATAAGCCTGATTGGATTGGAACATATTGCCGATCCCGAGGCAGCCGATGATGATGCTGATCGCGTAAAAGATGCCCAGAAACTTACCGAGTGACGGCATGCCGCGATTGGCGAGACCCGCGCGCAAATAGTACATCGGGCCGCCCGACACCGAGCCATCGGCATTCACTTGGCGATATTTTACGCCGAGCGTGCATTCGACGAATTTGGTGGTCATGCCGACGAGGCCAGCGACAATCAGCCAGAATATGGCACCGGGGCCGCCGATGGACACGGTGATTGCGACGCCGGCAATATTGCCGATGCCAACCGTCCCGGACACCGCAGCGGTCAGCGCCTGAAAGTGCGTGATCTCACCCTCTGTGTCAGCACGCGCATACTTGCCGCGGACGACATTTATCGCGTGACCAAACCCCCGAACATTGATGAAGCCAAGATAGGCGGTGAAGAAGCAGGCCCCGAAAATCAGCCAGCAGACAATCAGGGGGACGTCTGAGCCTGCGATTGGGACAGAATAGAAAATGAAGCTTGAAACGGCGTCGGTAACGGGTTGGACGATCTCGTTGATCACGGTGTCCAAGCTTCGCGTGTCTGACATTTCCTGCCCTTTCTAAACGCTTACGGCCCGACATGCGGGTTAGGCGAATACGCCGTTCCGGGCGCATTGGTTTGTTGATCCTTTGTGGTTTGGATTGCTGCCTATTGTAAACAGACACACGGACATTTTAGTGGTCGCGGCTTAGTTTGCCTTTTCGCGCGCGTCTCTATCGACAGCCACTAAGTAACTGAGGGCCGAGCAACCATCATCGCGGATGCCATAATATTTGAGTTTATGGCCTTGATTGGCGCCCGTTTCGAAAAAGTCGGATGCCCTCAGCAAAGTCGTCGCCACGCGCCGCTCGAACCAATCCACGCGATTTGGCTGGAACATCCGGATGATGTCGCCCCCGAAGCCGCCGGCAAAGGCCGCTAGGCGCTGTTTAGGGTTTGGAATCCACGCCGTTTCTAGGTCGATCGCAAATTGGTCGAGCATTTGAGGCTCAACCTCGATATAAGGCAAACGTCGGGTCACAATGCGCTTCACATAACGCCGGAAGGGTCCGCTTCCGACCAGTGTATTTGCGACCATACCCGCTCCCAGGGTCGCGGCCGATGAAATGATCAAACCGCTGAAAACGAGAGTGCGTCGGGTTAGGTTGATCATCGGGTTGGACTAACTCGTGAGGATATCGGCTGAGCGCAGGGACAAAGCTGCGACGGTGAGGCTTGGGTTGGCCGGTGGGCAAGTTGGAAAAATAGCGCTTCCGACGACCAGCAAATTTCGTACCGAGTGATGCAAGCCAACCGGATCGACAACTGACGTCTCAGGATGACTTCCCATTCTCAAGCTGCATTCCAGGTGATGCTCGGTTTCGCGTTTTCCATGCAAGACGATTTCTTCGATGGCGAGCGGTGAAAACAAGTCCTCAAGTTTAGACATTGTGTAATCGAAACCGGCCTGCGCATAATCTGAGAAGCCGTTGAAATCGACGCTCGCTTTTCCATCGTCGGTCAATCCAACAACGTTCTGATCCTGCGGAAGATCTTCAATGTTTAGGATTAGCGGGAGTGAGTGGCTCCATCGCCCATATTCCG
>JBCDDR010000304.1:0-1961 GCA_039180205.1 Pseudomonadota bacterium
AGCGAAGATTCCTGCATCATAATTGGCAGGGCCCGTGACATCCCCGGGGACCAATTCTGTATGGTACGAGCCAGGCATGCAGTGATGATCAATTGCGTCTGTGGAACGCGGTTGCTTGAAGCCAGGGTCAAGCACGAGGCGAGGGTCGCCTTCCGTTAGCGTTTTGACCTTGCCATTCAGCTCATCGGCTTGGCGGATCGTGACCCAGCGACCGGCCGGTTGCCGCGTTTCCATGGTCGCGCGGCGCATGGCCGACCACCATTGGAAAATGGGGTCTTTCACCAGATCCTTGCGAACCTGATGACGCGTTTTGTAGGCCGTTTTTCGTTTCGGTTCGATCCGCGCTTCGAACGCCTCAGCTACGCCTGGCATCACCTTGGTCGAAAGGTGGCGGTTCATCTGGGCGAGGAAATTGAATCGCGCGATCTCGTCATGGTTGGTTTCCGGATAAACGCCGTGACGACCGACCACGCGATAATCGGGCGGACCATCATATTCGATCGGTTCCGGACGTGCGTCGCGTTCAGTGTCGGCCATGTTGATCTCCTTTTTCGCTTCACAAAATGCCTTGCTTTCGCGAGAGTTTCAATGTGAGGGCTATGCAACTTGCCCAAAAGATATATCATTTAAAAAAATAAGCTATAGGGAAGGTTCCTGATATGAGTACCAAGATTGTCGCACTCTTTAATCTGAAGCCCGGGGTCAGCGTTGAAGACTATGAGGCATGGGCGAAGGCGAAGGACATTCCAACCGTGAACGGACTGAAATCCGTAGATGAGTTCGCCGTGTTCAAATCCGTCGGCCTGCTTGGTTCAGAAGATAAGCCGCCCTATGCGTACATTGAGATTATTGATGTGAACGACATGGAGGGGTTCGGGGGTGAAGTATCGACCGAAACCATGCAGGCGATTGCGGGTGAGTTTCAGGCCATGGCCGACGATCTCTCCTTCATCCTAACCGACAAGCTCGGCTAGGAGGATAGAATGGGTCGATTTACCGGGAAGACGGCGGTGATCACGGGATCAGGCCGTCGCAAGGGTTTGGGCGAAGCGATCGCCAAACGCCTCGCTGAAGATGGGGCAAACATAGTCATCTCTGATATCGGGGCGCCGCGGGACGAAGCCACAGGCGCGGAGCATATCGGCTCAACCGATGAGATGGAGGCAATCGCGGCGGATATGCGTGCGCTTGGTGTGCAAGCTTCGACCAAAGTCTGCGATGTGCGCTCATTAGAAGACGTGAGGGGTCTCGCGAGCCACGCGGTGGATACACATGGCAGTCTGGACATCTGGGTCAATAATGCCGGGATTGGCTACATCATGAAGCCTCTCCTGGAGGTCACGGAAGAGGATTGGCGGGCAGTGATCGATGTGAACCTCACCGGGGCATTCTTCGGCGTTAAAGCCGCGGCTGAGACGATGATCGGGCAAGGCAAAGGAGGGCGGATCATCAACATTGCCTCGCAAGCCGCTAAGTCGGGCTTCCCGCATGCGCAGGCTTATACCTCCTCCAAGCACGGCCTGGTTGGCCTGGCGCGATCCGCGGCCGTTGAGCTTGGGTCGCACAAGATCACCGTCAATAATGTCTGCCCGAACCACGTGACCACAGGACTCGGTGCCTGGCAGAATGAGTATTTCTCGAAAGTGGTCGGCGCTGCGTCGGTCGAAGACTATCTCGAAGCCATGGCGGCGCGTATTCCGATGGGGCGTCCAGGTTTGCCAGAAGATACGGCGAACGCCGTCGCGTTCCTCTGCTCGGATGAAGCCAACTATATCACCGCCGAGAGCATGAATGTTTCCGGTGGTGAGGAGCCTCACTGATGAGCCTACCTCCAGACCCGGCCCCGAAGGGTTTCACTTGGCCGAACGGGGCGAAGCTCGCCTTGTCGATTGTGGTCAATGTCGAAGAGGGGGCTGAACGGCGTATCGATGAAGGCGACAAACGCCCTGAACCGGTTGATG
>JBCDDR010000305.1:0-1961 GCA_039180205.1 Pseudomonadota bacterium
CAGGAACGATCAATTATATCGAAATTCCGGTCACCGATGTCGGCGCGGCGAAGACCTTTTTCACATCGGCGTTTGGATGGTCATTTATTGACTATGGGCCTGACTACGCGTCATTTCAGGAGGCGGGCATAGATGGCGGGATTTATACGTCCGCGCACCGGCCACCGCGGATTTCCGGCGATGATGATCGGGCGACCTTCGGGCCTTTGATCGTGCTTTATGCGAACAATCTTGCCAACATGCAGGCGAAGATCGAAACGGCAGGCGGCATGATCTCAAAATCGATATTTGAATTTCCGGGTGGCAAACGGTTTCATTTTTTTGACCCGAGCGGTAACGAACTTGCCGTGTGGTCAGACCAGTAACCGAGCGGGCTTCACCCCCTCCACACTGAAATATGAACCCCGGTGAGCAGCGCTTGATTTGAGTGCGGCGGGCGAAAGTCGCATGCTTTTCGTGGCGCTGATGGCTTTATTTTCGGCGAGACCGAAATTGCTGTCAAAAAAGCGTCAGGCGCGAAATCGAGGACATGACATGCGAAAAGCCCTGACTTTCAGTTTTTTTGTGGGTGTATGGATCGGGATTTGCGCCGGGGCCGCCTTTGCCGCGCCAAAAGATGCGCTCTTTCAGTCGACAGACCCACTAACGATTGAGCTGTCGTCGCCTGAACTCAGCGACTTGATCCGAAGTGCGGCGAAAGAGCCAAAGCAAATCCCCGCCACGCTCACTTATGAAAACATCACTGGATCTCGTGTTGCGCTTCCTGTTGAGGTCGCACCGCGCGGGCGGTCGCGGCGACGCTTGGGTATCTGCCGCTTTCCTCCCTTACGCGTACACTTCGGTGATGACACGAAGAACGATGCGTTATTTGGCCAACAATCCGCCATCAAACTGGTGACCCATTGCAGTGAGAGCTACGAGGCCGAGCAGCGGGTCATGAAGGAATATCTCGCCTACCGGGTTTATATGTTGCTCACCGACGCCAGCTTTCAGGTGAGGCTTGCGAAAATTCGATACCTCAATGGTGATCGTCAGATCGCGCATCGCTATGGCTTTTTTATCGAAGATGTCGATCATGTCGCCGCGCGGTTGGGCTTGAAGGAGCTCGAAGCCCGCAAACTGAAAAATGCCGAGGTCAAATCATGGCATAATGCCGACAACATCGCGCTCATAGCGCTTTTTCAATATATGATCTCGAATTTGGATTGGTCGGTGACAAGCAATCTTGGAAGCCTGCCCTGCTGCCACAATGTCAAACTTGTCGCCGCGAAGGCCGAGCGGAAATCATTCCGAAAAACCGGTGAGCCCGAAGCGGTTTCAGAAGTCATGGCACTGCCCTATGACTTTGACTATTCGGGCCTTGTCGATGCGCCCTATGCAGTTGTGAACGGGTCCTTGAGCCGCTACCCGGTAACCACCAGGATTTATTGGGGGTTTTGTGACCATAACCAAAATAGCATGGCCGCGCGCGCCGAGGTCATTGCACAACGCGCTGCAATCCTCGCTGAGCTCAACGCACTCACAGAGCTATCACCACGAAATAAGCGTAAGGCGCGTAGCTTTCTCGAAAGATCGCTCGACATCATGAGCGATGACAAACGTTTTGAGCGTATTCTTGATCGGCGATGTCGTTGACGTAGGCGAATGAGCCCGGCCCGAGATAGCTACGGCTTTCTGATGTTGAACGGAAACATCAGAAAGCTCCAGGTCCTTTTTTAGTTGCAGTTTCGAACCGAATAACCGGTCTCCCCTTATTTAAGAAACGGCTTTAGCCTGGCATCTTCGCTTCATCAGTGATGACCGCCAAAGCTTCAGCGCGGGAAACCACATCCTGAGCCTTGCCCCCCAATCGGCGGACAGCCACCGTGCCCTCGTCCGCCTCGCGCTTGCCAACAACCAACATGATTGGCACTTTCGCGTGGCTGTGTTCACGAACCTTATAGTTGATCTTCTCATTGCGC
>JBCDDR010000306.1:0-1946 GCA_039180205.1 Pseudomonadota bacterium
AAGGCGTGGCAGCCAAGATCGCGCAAGACACCGCCGCCCGTCCGTTCCGATCCGAAGAACCATTGGAGGCCGGGGCCACCGTGGCTGAGCGATAGTCGGACCGAATGGAGCCGGTCGCCGGAGCGGACCCGCGTATCAAGCCAATGCCGCAGAAACGTCACGGCGGGCATGAAAACCTGATTTTCGAGGTATACCTCATGCTGTCCGCTCCCTGAAATCGCGGAGCGTATCGCTGCGGCTTCATCCCCGGATCGTCCCAGCGGCTTTTCACACGCGATTGCCCGAAGCGTCGACTTCCCGGCGCGAACCATGTCGCAGGCACGTTCGATCGGCGACAAGCGTACATCATTCGGTGTCGCAATGATCAGGCAATCGGGCCGCGATGACATCAGGAGGTCGTCAAGGTCGGTCGTGACGCGCGGCGGCATATGCGACTGATTGCAAAGCCCCGCTTTGCTTGCATGCGTAACGAGGGTTTCGGCAGAAGACCTGCGCCGCGAACACACGCCCGCCAGGCTCACCCCATCAATTGTAGAAAAGGCATCGACATGAACCTGCGCGATCGTTCCGGCGCCGAAAAATACGATTTGCATCGATAAGACCGGGCGGGCAGCTACCGATAATCAGGGGCGAAAGGTGTCGATAATTTTCGCATCCACCCAATAGATATCGCCAGCCCGCGAGAAAAAGAAGTTTTCCCCATCGGGGGTCACCATCGGGCAGAAATCAAGTCCTGGTGTGTTGATTGTATCGCCCATATTGACCGCCGTCCCCCAATTCCCCTCTGCGGTCCTGAATGAGATATAAAGATCATTCCCGCCGAGCCCGTCGGGGCGACCGTTTGAAACGAAGATCATATAGCTCTCGTCGGGCGCAACAAACACATCGCCCTCGTTAAAGGTCGAATTCACGCCGCTCCCTACATTGGTGGGCGTTCCAAAGGCGGGCTTTCCCTCTTCACCACTGATTGCCGGTGCACGGTAAATATCGCGCCCACCCCGGCTGTCGCCGCGTTCGGTGGTGAAATAGAGGCTGCCGTCCCCCACGATCATCGGATAAAGTTCGTGCTTGGGGCCGTTGATGTGCGGGCCGAGCGGTTCAGGAACCATCCATCCTTCATCCGACCAATCCGAATGCCAGATGTTGTAGCGTGACAGCGCATAACCTGCGAGTGGGCGGTTTGAGATAAAGAACAACCGCTTGCTGTCGCCGGTAAACATCATATCGACGTCGGCATGACCAGGGTAAGTGCGAGAGATGGGGCTGATCAGCGGGTCACCCCAAACACCGTCTCGCTTTTGCACCTCCATGATTTTATAGACATTGTCGATGCGCCGGGAAAACAGGAAGCGACCGCCTTCAGGCGCGAAAGTGGCGTTGAGCTCAAACCCGTCTTCGGTACTGACAAACCCTGGGGCAAACACTTTCGGTGTCATTCCTGGCTCGGTTTCACCAAGATATTTGCCGCGACGGTCAGCCTTTTCATCGGCTTCCACAACGAGCGCGGTGAGTGCCGTGAGCAAAATCGCAAGCCCTGCGGAAAAGGCCAGTCGAAAGCTGATTTTGTTCCATTCGGTCGCCACAACACCGTCTCCTTGCGGATTTCATTGTATGTAGCATCTTATCACAGTATGTCGCACGACGACAGGTCGTGCACATCATTGTGAGCCGATTGAACGCGATTGCGCGTAGAGGCTTGCAACTTCATCAGACACGAGGCACATTCCGGCCGTCGATCAGGGGGCCCGTAGCTCAGTTGGTTAGAGCGGACCGCTCATAACGGTTTGGTCGCGGGTTCAAGTCCTGCCGGGCCTACCACCTCCCGCATTGTCCGACCCGGAGACATGGGTAACAGATTGTACCTAAGACATGGGTGACACTCTGGTACCGAATGGGTTTTCGATAGTCTGCAAAGTTTTCTGTTCCAAGTCTATGTATCCGAGGTC
>JBCDDR010000307.1:0-1930 GCA_039180205.1 Pseudomonadota bacterium
GTACGATGACCATGCATCATACATTGCGGTGTGCATCATGGCGTAGGCCCGCGATGCGATGGTCGGTCCGGCAGGTTCGGAAGAATCGATGACGGCCTGCTGCACTGTCCTGTCCCAGATCACGCTCACAGTCGGATCGGGGTCATTTATCGTCACAACCTGTGTTCCACCGCCAACCTGAATGTAGGGAATTTCTGCGTCAAAAACTGCGCGCATCTCGCTTTGCGTGAAACTGCGATCGCTGAATTGGATGGTCTCGAAGCTTTCGACCGTCATCGTTTCGCCTGAGAAGCGGTCTTTAAAGACAAAACCATCTTCCAAAGCTTCAATATCAACCCCGCCCGCTTCGAAATTCAGCGTGAGCAAGTCGCGCCCCAGACCGCCATCGACATGTGCAACAAGTGAATCAAGGGTCAGTTGATCACGTCCGCGACCCATATCAACGTACTGGGCACCTGCCTTTAGAGTAACGTTGTCTGCGCCCCGTCCGGCCTCAACGCGAAAAACAAACTCCTCGGCAACCATAGTATCGCGACCGCGCCCGAGATCGACAAAACCGGTGACGGACCATATCTCAAGCATGTCTGCGCCACGGCCAAGATCAACGAAGAGGCTGGGCGCCTTGATCACTATATCATCGGGTCTGCCGAACGTGTTCACGTACCAGGTCGGGTAGTCGATAATCGCGCTATCACGGCCAGGCGAGCCGAAGTAGAAGGGAAGTTGGAACGAAAAGCTTGAAAATTCGATATTACCCAATGGGGTCACATCCCGACCCCACGCAAAGCGATTAAAAAACATCGCAATATCCTTTCAAAACAGTAACTTTTAAGACAAACAAACGGGTCTGTAATACGCCCGCACTACGAAAATTGCTGTATTGGGTATTTAAATTAAAGTGCTAGCACTGTGCGGAGTCTCGTAACACTTGGCAAGGTTCAATCTCGGAAAGCAGTGCCAATCGTTCCGGCCAATACCGAAGCTGCACAAATGGTTGGCTTGTCAAAGACAGAGTGGCTCGGATATCCACTTCGTAGCTTGCGCGGATGAAAGACGGACGGTGGCAAAACCAAAACACACTGAAGTGGTGATCGACGCAATAATGACGCGGATCGAAAGCGGACAGCTTTTGCCAGGGGCGCAAATTTCGGAAAAGGAATTGATCGACACCTGTGCCGTTTCGCGCACACCGGTGCGGGAGGCATTGATCCAACTGGAAGCGGACGGGCTTGTTGTGCGCAACTCCCGCAAGGGTGTCAGCCTTTTCCACCCGACGACGGACCAGTTTCTTGCCATACTTGAAGTGCACGCAACGCTTGAAGCACAAGCCGCGGAACTCGCAGCACAACGCATTTCACCGCTTCAGGCAGACACATTGTATGCAACATCTGCAGCCTGTGATGCGTTTGCCAACGCGCCGGACCAGAAAGCGCATACCGGATATTTTGAACTCAACATGCATTTTCACGCAGCAGTCGCGGAGGCGTCCTGCAATCCTTACCTCGTTGACATGATCAAGCTAAACGCGCGCAAACTGATGGCACATTATCGCCTGCGGTATCGGACACCGGGCACGATTGAAACGTCGGCCCGCGAGCACAACGAGATCATGACTTGCATTCAGGATCATGACAGCGCGGCCGCACGAAAGGCTATGCTGGCGCATTTCAATTACGAACGTGAAACGGTCATGCACATGATTGCGTCTGTCGGCTGATCATGTCGCCGCTTCAAAAAACCGCGCGATAGACTCGGCAAATCGCGCCGTTTCGGCTTTTCGCGTCAACGACGTGTGCGCTTGATCGACCACTTCGACAGGCAAAAGGTCGGAATATTCCTCTACAAGATCCAATACAAAATCAGGCGTCATCTCAGGATGATTCTGCGTCGTGTAAACGGTATCAGCAATCGCAAAGCCCGCCACCGGGCA
>JBCDDR010000308.1:0-1926 GCA_039180205.1 Pseudomonadota bacterium
AATATCTCAGGCAGCCCGAGTGTGCGCCCCAGATCTCGAACCTCATCCTTGAAAAGCTCGCGCAGGGGCTCAACCAGCGAAAGCCCCATTTTTTCAGGCAAACCCCCAACGTTGTGGTGCGATTTGATGGTCACCGAGGGGCCGCCGGTAAAGGAAACACTTTCGATGACATCTGGATACAGTGTGCCCTGTGCCAAAAATCGTGCGCCGTCAATTTTATTGGCTTCCTCCTGAAACACATCGACGAAGAGCTTACCGATTGTCTTACGTTTGGTTTCCGGATCAATAATGCCCTGAAGCGCCCCCAGGAACATATCCTGCGCCTGATAGTGGATCAACGGAATGTTGTATTGCCCGCGAAACAGAGAGACGACCTCTTCCGCCTCACCCATACGCAGTAGGCCCTGGTCGACAAAAACGCAGGTGAGCTGGTCACCGATGGCTTCGTGGATGAGAACCGCCGTCACCGCGCTATCGACACCGCCGGAGAGGCCGCAAATCACCTTGCCATCGCCGACCTGTGCCCGAATTTCAGCAATTTTGGTCTCGCGGAATGATGCCATGGACCAATCACCGCGTGCCCCACAAATGTCGCGAGAAAAACGTGTGATCAGTTCCGCCCCCGAGGGGGTATGGACGACTTCAGGATGGAATTGGACGCCATAGAACCCACGTGCATCATCAGCAATGGCTGCAAAGGGGGCACCTGAACTGGTGCCAACAACGATGAAACCATCTGGCAATGCTTCGACCCGGTCGCCGTGGCTCATCCACACCTCATGCCGAGAGCCCTGGTCCCATAGCCCATCAAACAAACGACTTTCTGAGGTGACATCAACATAAGCGCGGCCAAATTCCTGATGATCGGAAAAGTCGACAGCACCGCCAAGCTGCTGCACCATCGTTTGTTGACCATAGCAGATACCAAGAACAGGAATGCCAAGGGAAAAGACGGCGTCAGGGGCGCGCGGCGTATCAACGCCCGTCACCGAGGCAGGGCCGCCCGATAGAATAACCCCGATCGGCCGATGTTCATCTAGCCAGGCCTCTGCCTTTTGAAACGGAATGATCTCGGCATAAACGCCCGCCTCGCGCACACGCCGCGCAATTAACTGCGTAACTTGGGAGCCGAAATCGATAACGAGTAGGATCTGGTCGCTTTGGGTCACGGGCACGGTCTCCGAAAGGCAGGCGATAGGACGGATGGGCTTGGCTTAAGCCGCACGTCCGTCGCTGTCCAGCCTGAAGGAGAGCGCAAGCTTCAGATCAGACCTGCAAGAGGCGAAGACGGATCGGCATAGCGTTTTTTGGGCATGCGTCCCGCAAGATAGGCCTCCCGCCCGGCTTCAACAGCGAGACGCATTGCGCGGGCCATGCGGATCGGGTCGTTGGCTTCAGCAATTGCCGTGTTCATCAACACCCCGTCGCAGCCGAGCTCCATCGCAATGGCTGCATCGGACGCCGTCCCCACGCCGGCATCGACCAAAAGCGGCACAGTTGCCTGCTCTACCATGATACGAATTTGCACCGGATTCTGGAGGCCAAGCCCTGAACCGATCGGTGCCCCCAGCGGCATGATAGCCACCGCACCGCGACGCTCAAGCTCCTGCGCGGCGATCGGATCATCATTGCAATAGACCATGACGTCAAAGCCCTCTTTCACCAATACATCGAGGGCTTCAAACGTGGCCGGCATGTTCGGGTAGAGGGTCTTTTGATCACCCAGCACTTCAAGTTTAACGAGCGACCACCCCCCTGCTTCGCGCGCGAGTCGAAGTGTGCGCAGCGCATCGTCAGCGGTGAAGCACCCGGCTGTGTTCGGGAGGTATGTGACCTCTTTCGGGTCAAGATAATCAACGAGCGTGGGCTGTCCCGGGTCGGTCACATTCACGCGGCGCACAGCAACAGTCACAATTTCAGCGCCCG
>JBCDDR010000309.1:0-1906 GCA_039180205.1 Pseudomonadota bacterium
GAAGCACTTGCAGACGGCGCTAAGATATCCGACTACCGCTATGACTGGCGCTTAAATATTTTGGTTCCAGAACCAACGGTTGCGGAAACCGTTCCCTCAACCTAGGTGTTTAGTCGCGGCAATTTCAGGTTTGATATTATCCGTCCCTTTCACCATTCGGTGTCGCGGTGAAAAATGTGCCCGGCGCAAGCGACCCTTCATATGTTTCGGAGGCAAAGCCTCAGCACTCGATGCGGCGGCGTGATTTCCGCCAGCAAGCATTGCATCGCGTTTGGCATTATGGACACACATTGAGATCGGCCCCGCCTCACTAGCGACCATAAAAATACAGCTCTCACATCGTGCTTTCTCAAGTTTTGTCTCGTCCATAAAATTATGGATGTAAATGGTGAGCTTATGAATCCGCCGTGCGCCTTTCAGGAATGCCGGCAACAGCGCCAGAAGATGACCGGTCATGTTTTTCGCCAAAGCGAACGATAATCCAGGCTTGGCGAGGAAAAAACGGAGGGCTTTTGTCGCGACCGCCCATCGCCCGAGCCGGTCATGAAACCCAAATCCACGAGCCGCCGAAAAAAGTCGTGTATAGAGTTCCTTATCCTGCATCAGGACCCGGCGGCGCGACCCCGCTACCATCAAGCTCGCATACTGATTACAATCGGGATGCCCCATTTCTGGGAGACCAAAAGGGTCACCGGTCCCCAAGCCAATCGCGACCGCATCACGCACCGACCGGACGGTGAGCCCGCCATCATGCGCCCCAAGAACTCCGCGCCCCGTTTCAGCTTGGAGTTGGAACGAAGCAAGGTGGACGTCATCAGCATGTTCGGCAACCCAGTCGGTCAGTTCAGCGATTTCATGCCGATTGCCGTCAAAAACGGTCGTATTGAATAGAATGCGAATGCCAAGGCCTCTTGCGCGTTCGATATAGTCCGCACGGATGCTGTTGAGTTCGCATTCGTTTTCATAACCTCTGCGTTCTTGAGTCATATCAACATGAAACGCGACATCGCGAAGCCCGGCCTTTGCAAGGGTTGTGAGCATATGTCGGCTGGCCCTGATACCATTGGTAAAGAGCGCTGCATTCATACCGCGCGATGAGATGTACTCCACGATGGAGACCAGGTCAGCCAAGGGCCGCAAAGTGGGATCGCCGCCGGAAACCTGGATATTCGTGCCTGGACCATAATGATCATAAATGCGGTCGATACGTCGGAACAGTGTTTCGAGCGACGGGTCAGCATAGCCTTCCGCGGCGTCGGAAAGATAACAAAGTGTACAATCGAGATTGCATCGCTGGGTAACTTCCAAACTCACACAGCCGATCTGCCAATAGGTTCCCGCCGCTTGCGCCGGGGTATTGAGACCATGTCGGGCCATCGCTATGGCAAGCGAGTTATCTCGCTCGCCCTCAGGTGGTGCACATGCAGCTGGCCAGGCCGCAACCTCATGTTTCGTCAAAAATGATCTGGTATCCGGCATCGGCCTTTTTCTCGATTATCACTTAAATGAGTTCGGCCAAGCCTATCTGAAAGCGAGCCTTCGACATCGGTATCGACGGATCCCAAACGATCATGCCAAGCGGCTTTTTCGCCACCATCTTTCGATAGCAGCCAATGAATAATATTGCAAAATACCAAGCAGCGCGAGCAGGATTAGGCACGCAAACATCTTGGCAATTTCGAGACGGTTTGCGCTTTCCAAAAGCCGCCAGGCAAGCCCGGTGGCGGTGCCGCTTCCGGCAACAAATTCAGCAACCACGGCGCCAATCAGCGCAAGGCCTGCGGCAATCTTAAGCCCACTCAGAAGAAACGGAACCACAGCAGGCAATTTCAACCACAAAAACCGTTGCCAGGTTTTCGCGCCATAAACCGAAAAAAGGTCCTGTAGCCCGCCTTCGACCGAACTC
>JBCDDR010000310.1:0-1896 GCA_039180205.1 Pseudomonadota bacterium
AGACAGTCATGGATTTCGCACTGTGAATCCAATTGACTCGAAGGGCTGCACAAAAAATCGGCTGCTCTAACCGATCCCTTTTTTCAAAAGCAGGGCAGACCAATCGCCAATTCGCCAGCGTTTGACGAGATGAGCGCCTTCTTTGCGATAGGCTGCCAAAACCCCAGCTTCCTGGGAAATCAAAAGTCCTGACAGCAGGAAGATACCCCCCGGCGCGCAGGCACGGCCCATATCACGGCTCATGCGGCGCAAGGGCCCCGCAAGGATTTTTGCGATCACAAGCTCAAAGGGGGCCGACTTTTGAATGGCGAGCGCATGAAGACCATTGGCTATAACGCAATGCACCCCCCGCACGCGGGGGCCCGAAACCGGGATCATTTGATTTTTAACAAGCGTTTCGCGTGCGACCGCAATGGCGATCGGGTCAATATCGCTGGCAACCACTTTCGCTCGGCGCCAGACTTTTGCGGCAGCAAGCGCGAGAACGCTGCTCCCTGTGCCCACATCAAGGATGCTAAGCGGCGTTCGGCTTGGCCACCGCCTGTTCAACCAGTCAATCGCCAGCAAACAGCCTTTGGTGGTTTCGTGATGGCCGGTACCAAACGCCTGACCGGCTTCAATCAGGAGCGCGATATCGGCGAGGTCAACCTCTTCCAGGCTGTGTGCCCCATGGACAAGAAATCGACCCGCGCGCTGGGGTGGCAGAAAGGATTGCGCTGCACTTACCCAATCCTGTGCGGGTAAATGAACAATATCAACTGCCCCCGCGAGGCCGACCGAGGTAAGCATTCGATTTAGCGACGCCTCATTGGGCGGGGAAGCAAAATAGGCGTCTACCCGATACGTCTCCGGATCATGATCGAGTGCGAATGCGGCGATGGAAGGTGGGTTGTCGGCAAAGGCGATATCAAACTCTTGATCAAGCGCATCGACTAATCCGCGTGAGGTTTCGACACTGACAAGCCAACTGTCCCCTGTCACAGGGTGCTATCGCGTTTCAGAAACGTTGCCACCACACGCTTGCGCCCTGCCTTTTCAAATTCAACCTCAACCTTATTGCCGTCGATCGCGGCGATGGTGCCATATCCAAACTTGTCATGAAAGACGCGCTCACCATCTGTGAGATCAGTCGTTAACGAGCCAGCCGCCATCAACCGTTGTGCTGCGCCATCGCGAGGCGGCTTGGAAGACCCTGGACCACCGCCCGCAGCGCGTTCGCGGGCGCGATGCCACCCCGGCCCGCGCGACTGACCATAAACCGGCGCCGAAAAAAGATCTTCATTCGCTTCGGTTTGGCCCCAGCCGCCATAGAGCCCGGGCTGCACATCACGTTCGATCACCGTCCCATCCAGCTCGTCGATAAAGCGCGACGGAATTGATGATTGCCATTGGCCATACATCATCCGGCTACCCGCAAACAAAATCGTAGCGGCTTGCCGCGCGCGGGTTAGCCCCACATAGGCGAGACGGCGTTCTTCTTCGAGACCCGAAAGCCCGCTTTCATCGAGAGAGCGCTGGCTCGGGAACAAGCCATCCTCCCATCCGGGCAGGAAGACATGATCGAACTCAAGGCCTTTTGCGCCGTGCAACGTCATCAAGCTGACTTTGGGCGTATCGGGCGCGGAGTCGGTGTCCATGACAAGGCTGACATGCTCGAGGAAACCGCCGAGCGTTTCAAACTCGCCGACGGAACGCACAAATTCTGAAAGATTGTCGAGCCGCCCGGCGGCATCGGGCGATTTGTCGGCTTGCAGCATGTCGGTATAACCGCATTCCTCCAATACGGTGGCCGCAAGCTGATCAGGCGTCATTGTGGCAGCGGCATCGCGCCATCGGTCAAAATTCCGAATGAGCTGCGTGAAAGAAGCCCGCGCCCGGCCGGTCAACTCGTCGGAG
>JBCDDR010000311.1:0-1855 GCA_039180205.1 Pseudomonadota bacterium
GCACCGGCACTTTGTTACGGCAATACCGTTGTGTTCAAGCCCGCCGAGCTTGTCCCGGGTTGCGCATGGGCGCTGGCTGACATCCTGCACCGGGCCGGAGTGCCTGCAGGCGTTTTCAATCTGGTCATTGGACCCGGTTCCGTTGTCGGACAAAGCATGTTGGACAGCCCCAAGGTGGATGCGATCAGTTTCACTGGAAGCGTCAATACAGGCGCTATCGTCGCCAAGGCGAGCCTGCCACATTTGCGCAAGATCCAGTTGGAGATGGGGGGCAAGAACCCGATAGTCGTACTGGACGATGCCGATCTCGAATTGGCGGTCACAATTGCGACGGACGGGGCTTTCTTCTCGACCGGGCAGCGGTGTACCGCGTCGTCGCGATTGATCGTGACAGAGGGTATCCATGACCGCTTTGTTGCGGCTTTGGCAGAACGGGTCTCTGCGTTGCGGGTCGGACATGCGTTGGCCGAAGATACCCAGATCGGGCCAGTGGTGGATGAAACGCAGTTGGCGCAGGATCTGGACTACATTGCCTTTGCGCGCAATCAGGGCGGCGTATTGCGGGCAGGGGGCGAAGTCGTGACCCGCGAGACGAATGGGTATTTCCTGCAACCTGCGCTGATCACCGAAACGGTCCCTGACATGCGGATCAACCGCGAAGAGGTTTTCGGCCCCGTCGCATCCGTGATTCGCGTTCGCGACTACGACGAAGCGCTGCATGTCGCGAACGATACCGAGTTCGGGTTGAGTGCGGGAATTTGCACAACGAGCCTGAAATATGCGAGCGATTTCAAACGCAAAGCGCAGGCTGGCATGGTCATGGTGAACCTTCCAACTGCTGGTGTGGACTACCATGTCCCCTTCGGCGGTCGCAAAGGATCGAGCTTTGGGCCGCGCGAGCAGGGGAGCTATGCGGCAGAGTTCTTTACCACCGTAAAAACGTCATACACATTGCCATAACGTGCGATATGTCCCTTCAAAACGGATGCCTGAAGTCCTTGGATGTAACAGTTAGTCTGATTCTTGACCTGTTAGGCTTGCCAGATGAAGGTAACGTATGCGTTCATGGAGCGGTCAAAAAATAGGCACTTTGCACGTCGCACAGCTGCGGATTCGGGGAGGGTCCAAAGATGAGCCAAGCAATTGCAGTATCTCATGGCGAATTCGGGCGCGCGGCGCTCTATCGCTTGGACAAAACAATAATAACGCACGCCCATCGGGAGGGCCATCTGATCTTTTACGTCGATGGCGCCACGGCCAAGGTTCCAAATGGTGACACCATATGTGACGTAAATCGGGAAAAAGCTGTCGCGGTTAGTCCCTGGGAACCACACGGGTTCGAAACGGATCAGGGACAAACCCAGATCTGCCTTGTTCTGTACATCAAGCCAATGTGGTTTCTCGAAAATTCCGCGTCGGCGGAATATGCCCTGAAGTTTGGCAGCCCTGTTCTGGAGGTTACGGCCAAGATAAACGGCCTTGTGAAACGGTTGACGGCGCTTTTGCTGGAAAACGAAGAACAGGACAATTTCGATCAGCTTCTTTTCGGTCTTACGAAGGCCTGTTTTGATCAATCCTGGTCGGATGCCAAGGAGGCCGATCGTGTCAAATCCTATGACCGGTTCAGCGATTTCCGCGTGCGCCGGTCCTTGCGCCTGATCCAGGAACGTATGGGCGAAGATTTCGAGATGGAAAAGCTTGCCCGTTCGGTCGGCCTGTCGCGTCCGCATTTCTTCAAGCTGTTCAAGCAGTATATGGGTGTCACGCCAAATGTGTACATGAACACCCTTCGCTCTGAACGCGCAATTGAAGAGCTGCTGAACACCGACAAGACCGTTACCGATATCGCGTTTGA
>JBCDDR010000312.1:0-1847 GCA_039180205.1 Pseudomonadota bacterium
AAAAACACCGCCAGACAGCCCAGGGTTTATGAGGAACATAAAGACGATGCAGGTAACCGAAACGCTCTCAGAGGGACTGAAGCGCGAACTGAAAATCACGATCCCGGCGAGCGATCTTGATGAAAAACTGATGACCCGCCTTGTTGATCTTAAAGATAAAGTGCGGCTGAACGGTTTCCGTCCTGGCAAGGTTCCTCTGGCGCATCTCAAAAAGACATTTGGGCGGTCGGTTATGGCGGAAATCGTCCAGGAAACTGTCAGCAAAACCAGCGAACAGGCCCTCCAGGATCGCGGTGAGAAACCAGCGCTGCAACCGAACATCGACATGACAGAGGATGAGGCAGAAGCCAACGAAATCCTTGACGGCAAGAAGGATCTCGATCTGACGGTTACTTACGAAATCATGCCGGATTTTGAACTTGGCGACTTTTCAGGGCTGAAGATTGAGCGTCCGGTCGTTGAAGTGGCCGATGAAGAAGTGATGACGGAAGTCGAGCGTATTGCGAGCCAGAGCCGCCCATACGAGACCAAAGATGGCGCGGCTGAGGAGGGTGACCGCATCACCATGTCTTATGCCGGAAAGGTCGATGGCGAACTCTTCGAAGGCGGCAGCGATGATAATGGACAGCTTGTCCTCGGATCCGGCCAGTTCATTCCCGGGTTTGAGGAGCAATTGATCGGAAAAGCGGCAGGCGATGAGACTGTCGTCAAGGTGACCTTCCCGGAAGAATACGGTGCCGCGCATCTTGCCGGAAAAGAGGCCGAATTTGATGTGACCGTGAAGGAAGTGGCCGGACCGGGAGAGCTCGAAATCGACGATTCGTTCGCAGAAAAGCTTGGTCTCAAATCGCTCGATGATCTTAAGGGCATTCTTAGGGGGCAGATCGAATCGCAATATGCTGGTGCGAGCCGGCAGAAGGTCAAACGTCAGCTTCTGGACCAGTTGGATGAGCGGTATGATTTCGAACTGCCGCCAAGCATGCTGGAACAGGAGTTCGAAGGGATCTGGACGCAGGTTACGAGCGATCTCGAACGCGCCGAAAAAACGTTTGAGGACGATGGTACGACCGAGGAAGAACAGCGGGCAGATTATCAAAAAATTGCCCAACGCCGCGTCAGGCTCGGTCTCGTTCTTGCCGAGATCGGTGAGCGCAACGAGATCAAGGTGACCGAGGAAGAATTGCGTCAGGCAATGGCCCGCCAGGCTCAGCAATATCCGGGTCAGGAAAAAGAAATCTTTGAGTTTTACAAGCAGAACCCGGCACAGCTCGCTAATCTCCGCGCTCCGATTTTTGAGGAAAAGGTCGTCGATTATCTGCTTGAACTCGCTGAGGTCACCGACAAGACGGTGACACGTGAAGAGCTTCTCGCTGACGATGATGAAGAGGCCGCATAGACGCTCACCCTCAAATATATCGCTTAAGAAATGCCCGGCATCGCGGGAGCAATTCGCAAACGGTGCTCATCCCGCCGCCGGGCCTTTCGTAAAAATACGGCATCTCTTGAAAAATGCGGGGGCTTCCCCGATATCGGGGTTGGTTGCCGTTAACCGCGCTTCAGACTTTGGCAGGAAATCGCCCTTTTTTTGATTGCTCCCCCGTCCAATATTCTATTGAGTGCGCCGTGCACTTGCTAGTGAGTCCAGTAGCGCGTGCCATGCGCCACGGCAACGCTCGCTTAAGCCGGGCGACAATTGAGAATTGTGAACGAACGACGGTTCCAGCCGTCACCCAACGGGAGACATTATGATTGATCCGATCCAAACCTCTATGAACCTGGTGCCTATGGTCGTCGAGCAGACCAACCGGGGAGAGCGGGCCTATGACATTTTTTCCCGCCTTTTGAAG
>JBCDDR010000313.1:0-1816 GCA_039180205.1 Pseudomonadota bacterium
CACAGTTCTTCGAGGGGACGAAGTGGTCCAAAGAGAAAGTCATCGTCAATCACCTGAATTTCAATCCGAGTGGCACCAAAATCTTCGCACTCCTGCGCTGCTTCTCCGCCTCTGCCCCTTTCCCGACAATCTCGATTATCATTGATGTCGAAACCGGCCGCACCGAAAAGGTGTTTGGCTTCGGCTCTCACTACCATTGGAAGAACGATAGCGAAATCATTGTGTCCGGCGAGGACGTGATTGAAAAAAGCGAATTGACTGGAATGGGTCTCTTCGCCCTAAACGTTGATACCGGTGAACAGCATCGGATGGATGCGGGTTTTTTCCGCGGAGACGGGCATTGCAGCTTTAGTCCAAACCGCCGCTACGTACTGTATGACTCCTACGGGTCGTACGAAGTGCCGTATCGGAGGCTTCAGGTATATGACACTGCCCAGGGTCGCGGCATAACCCTCTTCATGGCGTATTCCGACCCTGCTCTTTACAAAGAAGATAACGATTGTCGGTGCGACCTGCATCCAAGATGGTCCCCCTCCGGCGACTGGATTTCCTTTGACTCAATACACAACGGATATCGGGGCATTTACCGGATATCGGTTTCCGATGTCATCGATGCACTCAACCGGGAATCCGTTGAAGCGCAAAAGCTTGACATATTCGGCGACTCAATTCGACGCGAAGCGGACGTTGTGAATGAAATTCGCCGAAAACGCCCTGCGGGAGGGTCTTCGTATGGCCCCCTGAGTGGCAACCGATCAGACGATAAATCCGGGCATGTACCCGCTCGTGAAAGAGACAATTTCGAACAAGCCAAGACGCTCATCGACCTCGCCAACAAGCAGGAGCGACAGGGCAAACCCGGTGCCGCGCTGCAAGCTCTCGAAGCAGCCGCAAAGATCTCACCCAATAGTGCCAACCTTCATTCAGCGCTCTGGCTTCAATCGCGAGCGCATCAGAAACTTGGAAACTTAACCGAAGCTCTTGAAGCGGCCATTAATCTGGCAAGTGAGGACCCCGGAAATCTGTTGTATCAGCGCCATGAACGGAACTTGCACAACGCCCTTGGCCAGTTTGAAGAGGCGATCGGCGCCGCAAGTGCTGCGGCGCATCTTGAACCTCTATCGCCCGACGATTGGCTGTTCCTGGCGCGCGTTCTCTTCAAGGCGGGCCATCATCAGGAATCGTATGAAGTCGCCTCTGAATCGTCTGAGAGTTATCCCAGCGATCCGCGGCTGCTGGACGCCATTGCAGATGCAGCCGCAGAGATGGGACAATTGAGTGAGGCGATCGATGTGCTCGACAAAGCGGTAAAACTTGCACCCGACGCAAAGGGTTACTCGAACAAACGCAACTCTCTGATTCAGGCGCAAAGCGAGTCCCCAACCACTTGATACCTGTGGGCATTCATTGGCAATTGTCGCGCCTAGCCCATGTCAAATGCCTGCCCGCAGGCCGGTATCTTGCTGCGGCGTCTAAAAGTAGAAATCCGGTCCGTAGTCCCGCTACGCGCGATGCGTAGCTGAGGGCTTCCAAACGCACATGTTTTCGAAACTACCCACGCCTTTCAGGAATAACACATACGCGCGTTCGCTAGATGAAGCCAAACAGGTCCGCGTCGGCCAATTGATCTACCAGCTCATCACCGAGAACATCGGATGCCCCCGCAATCACGTCATCAAATCCAAGTCCGACAGAAAAGATCACGGTCTCGATGTTATCAATCGCGAGTCCGAGCGACTCAAAAACGAACTCCTGGCCAGATATGAAGCCAGCCTCAAGTTGGGCGGACTCGAGTGCGAAACTCTCTTCGGTAAGC
>JBCDDR010000314.1:0-1811 GCA_039180205.1 Pseudomonadota bacterium
AAACCGAACAGGCCCAGACAGTATTGGCTGGAAGTGCGATCTTTCGTCGTGTGAAATCATCACGGTCCTAATCGGTCTTTCCTTGTCCGGACGTGGTTTCAGGCCTGTTTTCTCGCTTTACCCTTCGGAAGTGCGTCGATAGAGTCCGGCGCATATTCTGAACGAAAAATCATCCAGTTGGAGCCACCCGAACCCCGCCCATGAGCACATTTCTTGAATTTGAAAAACCTGTCGCCGACCTGACCGCGAAAATCATCGAGCTGAAAGCCGTCGCTGAGGGCGCGGATGATGGCGAACCCGCCGTCAATATCGATAAGCAGGTCGAGGAGCTGGAAAGCAAAATCGATGACCTGCTGAAATCAACCTATGAAAAATTGTCGCCCTGGCAAAAGGCACAGGTGGCTAGGCACCAGGATCGGCCGCATTTTCAAGAGCTAAGTGCTCAGCTTTTCAACGAATATGTACCATTATCAGGCGACCGCTCTTTTGCCGACGACACCGCCATTCTCGGCGGGATCGCCTGTTTTCGCGAGCAATCGGTGATTGTGATCGGCCATGAAAAAGGCCGCGATACCGAAGGGCGGATCCATCATAATTTCGGAATGTCGAGGCCCGAAGGATATCGCAAAGCGATGCGGCTGATGCGGCTTGCGGAACAGTTTAACCTACCCGTCCTGACCTTCATCGATACGCCCGGCGCTTATCCTGGTGTGGGTGCCGAAGAACGCGGACAGGCCGAAGCCATCGCACGCTCCACCGAGCTCTGTCTGGAGCTTTCGGTGCCAATCATCGCCACGATTGTCGGCGAAGGTGGGTCAGGTGGTGCGGTAGCACTCGCGGCGGGAAACCGGGTCCTTATGCTCGAACATGCGATTTACTCGGTCATCTCGCCCGAAGGCTGTGCCTCAATCCTGTGGCGGACCGCCGAAAAAGCCAAAGACGCGGCAAGCGCATTGAAGATCACCGCGCAAGACCTGATCGAGTTGGGAATTATCGATAAAATTGTTGAAGAACCGCTGGGCGGGGCACATCGAGATCCCTCACTTGCCATCAAACGGCTCGGCGATGAGATTTTTGACGAGCTTACGGGTCTGATCAGGATGCCTCCCGCCGAACTCAAACACCAACGCAATGAGCGTTTTCTGGCGATCGGTGCAGCGTTTCAGCAGGCTTCCTGACTTTTAGCTATCAACCCGACTTTCCGTCATGAAAATGGCCCGCCCCCCCGGATACGCAAGATGGGAGAGCGGGCCTTTGACGCCCCAGGGAACGATGGGCATCAAGGGGAGAGAACTTTTATGGCGGGCCTAAAAACCCTGAGTGCGGCTGACCCCTTCGCCGATTTCAAGCGCAAGCCGCTGGGCGATATCGTCGCTCAAGATCGCCCGCGCCACCTGACGTGGTGCCCGGCCGTTGGCGGCAAGCGTCTGAACGCGCTGGCCACCAGCCTGCCAACAATGGTCACCACGACCATCATCTTCGGCATAATGGAAGATATCGCTCACCCGGCCGCGCACCTGGTCCTGATAGCCGCCGCGAAACCCACGGGTTTCGAAGCTTAGATCGGCATTGAAGCGGGCGACGGCTTTTGCCTCGACACGCGTGAAGTTTGCAGTGCCCCCGAAACAGCCGGCGCGGGCCAACCTGCGATTGGCGCGAACCCCACCAATCCGGTCAAAATCCCGATCGAGGGTTCTCAGACGCAGATCGACGTTATTCAGGTTCACGCGGACGACAATATCGGCATTGGCGGGCCGTGCGACCAAAACCGCATTACGCGGCAAAAACCGCGGTAATACCGCATCGAGTTC
>JBCDDR010000315.1:0-1798 GCA_039180205.1 Pseudomonadota bacterium
AGAAGATCTCAAGGTCCTGGCGCGCGGCATGGAAGACCTTCAGGATCGAAGGGTCATTCATCAGGTTTAGAAAAGGGGCGAGGTCAAGGCCATCCGCCTTTGGGTCAATTGCCCACGCATCGGTGTCATTCGCGACCTGGATCAGGCATAAATCGGGATAAAAGGTACGCTCGCGCATGAACTCGGTATCGACCATGAGGCACTTCGAAGCTGAGAGCGTTTCGACAAGCGCATCAAGCTTTTTTTGGGTATCGACAAGCGCCAACCGCAATCTCCAACTTCACACACCCTGGCGATTCCTTTAGGCGCGCACTTGACACCCACCGCCAAACCGATACTGACACCCCCAACAGGAAAGCTCCTAGGCGGTTGGCTTGCGACAAGCCAACGGTGATTGCAAGCGAATTGCATGGTGTCGCGACAAGAGAGCTCATCGAAACTGCTGATATAGTGAAGGTTTTTTTCGAAAATGACTGAACAGACGCATCATCCCTATCGGTCTCACACATGTAACGCGCTCAGTCTGAGTAATATTGGTGATGATGTACGCCTTTCGGGGTGGGTGCATCGCAAGCGTGACCACGGAAACCTTCTGTTTATCGACTTACGCGATCATCACGGCATCACTCAATGCGTTCTTGATGTCGATAGTGACGCCTTCAAGGTTGCTGAAACGCTGCGATCGGAGACCGTCATACGGGTCGATGGGAAAGTTGTTCAGCGCACCGAAGACACTGTAAACAAAGACCTGCCTACCGGTGATGTCGAAGTGAAAGTCGCGTCCATCCATGTGCTTTCGGAAGCTGGTGATTTACCCATGCCGGTGTTCGGCGACCAGGAGTATCCCGAAGATATTCGATTGAAATATCGGTTCCTGGATTTGCGCCGTGAACGCATGCACAGGAACATCGTATTGCGAAGCCAGGTCATCTCATCCATTCGCCGGCGGATGACCGATCAAGGGTTTAATGAATTTCAAACCCCCATCCTTACGGCGTCAAGCCCCGAAGGCGCGCGCGATTTTCTCGTGCCAAGCCGACTTCACCCCGGAAAATTCTATGCGCTTCCGCAGGCACCACAAATGTTCAAACAGCTCATTATGGTGGCGGGCTTCGATCGATATTTTCAAATTGCTCCCTGTTTTCGCGACGAGGATGCGCGAGCAGACCGCTCGCCCGGCGAGTTTTATCAGCTCGATATCGAGATGAGTTTCGTGACTCAGGAAGATGTCTTCGCTGCGATCGAGCCTGTGCTGGAGGGGTTATTCACCGAATTTTCCGATAAGAAAGTCACCTCGGCACCCTTTCCACGGATCCCGTTTAAGGAATCGATGCTGAAATACGGTAACGATAAACCTGACTTGAGAAACCCAATCGAGATTGTTGATGTTACCGAAATATTCCGGGGTTCGGGCTTTGGCATTTTCGCCCGCATGATCGAAGAGGGCGCGGTTGTGCGTGCGATCCCCGCGCCAGGTGCCGGGGCCCGTGCTCGCAGCTTTTTTGACAAAACGAATGATTGGGCCCGCCAGCAGGGGTTTGCAGGCCTTGGCTATATCAACATTAAGGAGGGTGTGCCAGGGGGCCCCATCGCGAAAAACCTTGGTGAGGAGCGGGTTGCAACGCTTCGCGCCCAACTTGGTCTTGGCGACAATGACGGCGTATTTTTTGCCTGCGATCAAGAAGCAGGGGCAGCAAAACTGGCTGGCGTCGCGCGGACCAAAGTCGGCGAGGATCTCGAGCTCATTGCGGAGGATGAGTTCCGTTTTTGTTGGGTCGTCGATTTCCCCATGTTCGAG
>JBCDDR010000316.1:0-1779 GCA_039180205.1 Pseudomonadota bacterium
ACGAACCGTTTCTGTTTGGCTTCAAGCCAATTCGAATAATTCCCCTCAAACGGAATGGCGCGCCCGCGATCGAGTTCGAGTACCCAGGCGACGACATTATCGAGGAAGTAACGATCATGGGTGACTAAAATGACGGTTCCCTTATATGCCTGCAGATGGCGTTCAAGCCAGGCAACCGATTCAGCATCCAAATGGTTGGTAGGCTCATCGAGCATCAGGATATCGGGCTCTTCAAGCAGAAGGTGGGTGAGGGCGACGCGGCGTTTTTCCCCGCCCGAAAGGCTTGTCACATCGGAGTCGCCGGGCGGGCAGCGGAGGGCCTCCATCGCGATTTCGATATGATTGTCGAGTTCCCACAAATCCTCGGCATCAATCCGGTCTTGCAACTGGCCAAGCTCATCGGCGATCTCATCCGACCAGTTTGCGGCAAGCTCGTTATAGCGGTCGACGATTGCCTTCTTGCTGGCGACCCCTTCCATCACGTTGTCACGGACCGACTTGGCGGGGTCGAGATCGGGCTCCTGAGGCAGATATCCGACGCGTACACCTTCAGCGGCCCAAGCCTCGCCCTGAAAATCGGTGTCCATGCCCGCCATGATCTTCATAAGCGTCGATTTCCCGGCGCCGTTCGGCCCGATGATGGCGATCTTGGCCCCAGGAAGAAATGACAGCGTGACATCGCTGAAAAGTTGTTTCCCGCCAGGATAGGTCTTCGAAAGACCTTTCATTACATACGCATATTGATAGGCCGCCATGGATGTTCCTTCACAACTAGGGTCATGACCCTCGTCTTCACACAGACTTGTCTTCACGCAAAAAAGAAAGGCGCGCAGCTCGGCTCGTTCACGAAAAACGGCTTAAACTGCTGCCAGTGCCTGATCAAGATCAGCGATCAGGTCATCGACGGCTTCAATGCCTACCGATATTCGTATCATGGCGTCGGACACGCCCTGAGCTGCGCGAATCTCCGCAGGTACACCTGAATGGGTCGTCGATGCCGGGTGACTGATCAGGCTTTCGGTGCCGCCAAGTGATACCGCGAGCTTGATGACCTCAAGCTTGTCAAGCATGCGAAACGCCTCGGGCTCACCGCCCTTCACATAGAACGCAAAGGTAGATCCGGATTCGATACATTGCCGGTCGAACACCGCCTTGCGCGGGTCTTCACCTTCCAGAAAGCCAAGGTAATTCACCCCTTCGACTTTGTCGTGCCTGGAAAGAAATTCCGCAACGGTTTTTGCATTCTCGTTCGCGCGTTCCATCCGCAATGTGAGGGTTTCAAGCGAACGCATCACCATCCACGACGTATTGGGGTCGAGCTGCGTACCGAGTGATCCACGGAGCAGTTTGACCGGACGCGCCCACTCAAACGTACCGGTAATCGCCCCGGCGACGAGATCGCTGTGCCCGCCGATATATTTGGTGAGTGAATAGATGGCAATATCGGCACCGTCTTGAAGCGGGTGCGAAAAAACGGGACCAAGAAATGTATTGTCCACCACGACAGGGGGACGGTGGCCGGTTGTCTCACCCAGCTTGTCCGCAACGGCTTTCAAATACTGGAGATCGACAAGCGCATTGGTCGGGTTTGCCGGGGTTTCGGCAAAGATCACACCAATCCGGCCCTTGGCGAGGGCCTTCTCAACCGCGTTATCAATCGCCGCATGATCGCACCCATCGATAAAGCCGACAGCTTCAACGCCATAGTGCGGCATGGTTTTCATGATCAGGGTTTCGGTCCCGCCATAGAGCGGCGATGAATGGAGGATCACGTCACCC
>JBCDDR010000317.1:0-1766 GCA_039180205.1 Pseudomonadota bacterium
AATTTGAGGGGGCGGTTGTCGACACAGGACGGCAGGCGAAATCCAAACTCCGCGAGTGTGAGTTTGCGCCGCCCGTCACCGCGCGCCATACCGCCGATTTGCGGCACGGTGACGTGGCTTTCATCGACAAACAAAAGTGCGTTGTCGGGCAGATATTCAAACAGCGTCGGCGGAGGTTCCCCCGGCAGGCGCCCGGTCAGAAAGCGCGAATAATTCTCAATCCCCGCACACGACCCGGTCGAGGCGATCATTTCGAGATCAAACTGGGTGCGTTGCTCAAGCCGTTGCGCCTCCAACAGCTTACCCGCCTGCTCAAACTGTTTGAGTCGCACCGCAAGCTCGGCCTTGATCGCTTTCATCGCCTGGTCAGCGGTCGGCCCGGGCGTTACATAGTGCGAGTTTGCATAGATCTTGACGGTTTTGAGCGTCGCTGATTTTTCACCGGTCAGCGGGTCAAACTCGGTGATGCTCTCCAACTCGTCGCCGAAGAAATCGAGCCGCCAGGCGCGATCTTCATAATGCGAGGGGAAAATCTCGACCACATCGCCGCGAACCCGAAATGTGCCGCGTTGAAAGTTCCCGTCATTGCGCTTGTATTGAAGGGCAACGAACTTGCGGATCAACTCACGGCTGTCGAGGGTTTCGCCCGCAACGAGTTTAATGGTCATCGCTGAATAGGTTTCGACGGACCCGATCCCGTAAATACACGAGACCGAAGCAACAATAATGACATCATCACGCTCAAGCAGCGCGCGCGTCGCGGAGTGGCGCATGCGGTCGATCTGCTCGTTCACGCTCGATTCTTTTTCGATGTAGGTATCGGAACGAGGAACGTAGGCTTCAGGTTGGTAATAGTCATAATAGCTGACGAAGTATTCCACGGCATTTTCAGGAAAAAAGCTCTTGAACTCGCCATAAAGCTGCGCGGCCAGCGTTTTGTTGTGCGCAAGGATGAGGGCAGGACGCTGTAACCGCTCGATCACCTTTGCCATTGTGAAGGTCTTGCCCGAACCGGTAACACCGAGCAGCACCTGATCGCGTTCGTTCGCTTTCGCCATTTCCACAAGCTCGTTGATCGCCTGCGGCTGGTCGCCTGCGGGCTCATAGTCACTTGCCAGCTGAAACGGAATCCCCGCTTCAGACTTTTCCGGTCGGTCGGGGCGATTGGGCGTGAACTGCGACGGCCCTTCGACATCGTCGAATGAGGTACGGATAATCGGTGCAGGTTCGGGATGGGTTGCCATGGATCAAGATATGGACCGGGAAAGACCAGGCGACAAGGCTGGAAATTTGCCGCATTCCTTTTTCGAAGCCGTTCGCGCTGAGCCTGTCGAAATGCATCTCCAAACGAACGCAGCGCGATGTTCGGCACCAACACGAGATTGCCACCAATTGCCTATCCCGCACAACAAAGGCGCCCCGTTTTTTGGGACGCCCTTCAATCATCATTAGAATTTCACCTTTGACTTAGGCACAACGGCGGCGACGCACAATGCCCAGGCCGGCAAGCGCGAGGCCAAGCAGCCCAAGTGCCCCTGGTGCCGGAACCGGTGTTGGATCGGGATCAGGATCAGGATCAGGATCAGGATCAGGGTCCGGGTCAGGATCTGGAGACGCGCCAAGAGAAAAACCTGTGGCGATTGGACTGAAAAAGCTATCGAAATCGCTGAAGCCCGCGATGGTGGCTAAAAAGTCGTCGTCTGCGGAGATTGTGCCAAATCCAGTATCGATCGCGATGTTTCCGAACAGTGTGTCGCCAATCAGCT
>JBCDDR010000318.1:0-1745 GCA_039180205.1 Pseudomonadota bacterium
CAATGATATCGACGAGATCGACAATGATCTGATCCTGAATTCCGCCCAACCCGGTCAAAGCGCGATTGGTGAAAGGATCATCCTCCACGGCCGTGTTCTGGACGAAAACGCGCGACCGATCCCCAATACCCTTGTCGAGATTTGGCAGGCAAATGCGGGGGGGCGTTATCGCCACAAGAAAGACACCTACCTCGCGCCGATTGACCCGAATTTCGGGGGATGCGGGCGTACGCTTAGCGATGAAAACGGCTATTATTATTTCCGCACCGTTAAACCGGGGGCCTATCCTTGGCGCAACTGGATCAACAGTTGGCGTCCAGCCCATGTTCACCTGTCGATCTTTGGCACCGGGTTTGCGCAACGCCTCGTTTCGCAGATCTATTTCGAAGGTGATCCCCTGATCGCAAAGTGTCCGATCGTAAACACGATTTCCGATGCAGCGGCGATTGATCAACTGACCGCCAAGCTCGATATGAATGCAACGGTGCCGCTGGATTCTATCGCCTATAATTTTGATATCGTTCTGCGTGGGCGCCGCTCGACCCTTTTTAAAAATCGGTTGGAGGGGAACTGATGGCGAACGAACCTCAATACCTCAGGGAAACGCCTTCGCAAACGGCTGGCCCTTATGTGCATATCGGGCTGGCCCCGGGTGCGGCGGGGTTTGATATCTATCGCGAAGAGCTGGGGCATGACATCGCGGGGCCCAACGCCAAAGGCGAACGGATTCGCGTGGAAGGGCTGGTGGTCGATGGTATTGGAAGCCCGGTCAAGGACGTGCTGCTGGAAGCGTGGCAAGCCAATGCCGACGGTATCTATGCGCATCCGGAGCATCCCGGCGAGGTCGAAGCGGGCTTTCGCGGTTGGGGGCGCGTGATCACGGATTTCGAGACCGGTGAATGGGGGTTTGAAACGGTCAAGCCCGGACCCGTCATGGGGCGAAACGGTGCGATGATGGCACCCCATATCAACCTGTGGCTGATCGCGCGCGGCATCAATATAGGTCTGAACACACGTCTTTATTTCGAAGACGAGGCCGAGGCCAACGCACGGGACCCTGTCATCAATCTGATCGAGTGGGGAAAGCGCCGCGCAACTTTGATTGCCAGAAAATCGGAGCGTGCGGGCATGAGCGTGTATCGCTTTGACATTCGTCTGCAGGGCGAAGATGAAACGGTATTCTTCGACATCTGAACGCATCAGAGAAACGGCTGTTTAGAGCTGGTTTAGCGTGCTGCCATAAGGGAAAAGCTTAGTGACAAAACCCTGCATCATATGCGTCGCGATTACGGGGTCGCTGCCGACCAAGAAAAACAACCCGGCGGTTCCGATCACCGTGGACGAGCAAATCGAAAGCACGCATGAGGCCTTTGAGGCCGGGGCCACGATTGCGCATTGTCATGTGCGCAATGATGACGAAAGCCCAAGCTCGGACCCTGAAAAATTTGCCCGCCTGAAAGAAGGTTTGATCAAACACTGTCCGGGTCTGATCATTCAGTTTTCCACCGGCGGACGCTCGGGCGCGGGTCTGGAACGCGCAGGCTGTATTGGCACCAGACCGGATATGGCATCCTTGTCGGTTGGGTCGAATAACTTCCCCACGCGGGTCTATGACAATGCGCCGGATCTGGTGAAATATCTGGCTGCGGAGATGGTGACCCATAATGTGAAACCCGAGATTGAGGCCTTTGACCTCAGCCATATTCATCAGGCAGCATTGATGTATCAGCACAAGCGTATTCAGG
>JBCDDR010000319.1:0-1736 GCA_039180205.1 Pseudomonadota bacterium
ATCGAGGGCATCGTGACCGGTGAATTCGACGACATGAAAGAACTGCAGGAAGAGCTGACCGAGGAGGTCCAGGACCTGCTCCCCACCGGTTCTTAAATTCCCACAAGCTTTGGCCGTGCGGCTAAGATGACGCGCGGCCCTTTTCGCACTCGACAGGAAAGGCGGCCGATTATGAAGCTGCTGCAAATGACAGACATTCATCTCACAACGCCGGGGCAAACGATCGGCGGACGAGACCCGAATGAGAACTTTGAGCGCGCCCTGACCCATGCCATGGCATCTCATGCCGATGCAGAAGCGCTTTTTATCACGGGCGACCTGTCGGATTGGGGTGAAGCCCCGGACTACGAGCGGTTGAAGACAACCATTGGCAAGTTGCCTCTGCCGGTTCATCTGTGCATCGGCAACCATGATGACCGTCCCACGCTTTTGTCTGTTTTTCCAGAACTCAAAGGTCCGGGCGGCTTCGTGCAAGATGTGGTCAGACTGTCTTTGGGGCACGCCATCCTTCTGGACACCTGGGGTCCGGAAAGCCATGCGGGTCACTTTTGCGAGCACCGAGCGACGTGGTTAGCAAAACAGTTAAAGACGCTGCCCGGACCGGTTTGGATTTTCATGCACCACAACCCGGTCCCATTGGGCATTGCGCCAATGGACAAAATCATGTTGCTCGATGCCGAGCTCTTTGCAGAAACGGTGGCGCCGTACCGTGAAAAGATCGCGCAAATCTTTCATGGACACTGTCACCTGCCGCTCTCTGGCACCATCAGAGGTATTCCCTTTACCGCACCTCGCGGCACCAATCACGCCGGGTGGCCGGATTTTTCCGCATCACACCTGCTGTCATCCGCTGATCTGATTGAAACCTATTCCGTTATCCTTGCGACACCCGACCATACGATGATTCACATGGTGGAATACGGGTACGAGGGCGAAATCCGAGGCGAAGGGTCACCCGATTATGCCGATTGGAACAAGCTGACGATGGTTCGGTAATTCACACAGACCTGTCACTGAAAATCAACAACACGAGTTAAACCTGAGTTAGATTTCCAGGGTCGCAAACTGGATAGCTTTTGTATAAAGACCGATTTCGCAAACTAGTCGAACCTAGAATAGTCCCAAACCGTAGAAAGATGAAGCTGCGCCCGTATTCTAACCTATGTTGAACTAAAGGCATTTTGTCCCGAAGGCCGACATTTAAAAGTCTTCGAATGCCATACTTGCACAAACGGCTAGTTTGTCCACCAAACAGGCGTTGGCTTGGTGCAATCGAAACGCTCCGCAGCGAATGGAAGCTTTGAGCCTAGAGTGCGTTTTTCTGCGTTCGCGCCAAGGTCTGCTTGACGAAAAATGCGCGATTTGCATGATCCAATCCTAGCCTTTTGATATCGCAGTATACTCTGCGGTTTGAATTGAAATTGGTTATAGTCCAGGATTGGCAACTCCAGGGCATTGCCGAAATCGAAGCCGAACGCGCGGATATGCGGGAGGCCACTCACGTCACACCGCCTGCGTGAATCGAAGCCGCTTTGCGGAGCTAGAACGCACCAGCTTCGGCACATATCGCTCAGACGAAGTTGAACTCGTCGACGCCAATCACGTCGAAAGCCGTCTGTGCGAGATCCTCGGCGATCTCACCATAACCCTCAACGTTGAAGTGAATATCGTCAATTTTCGGATATGATTCATCAAAGGTCGGCGCGCCGAGATAAACATAGTCAAGCTCAGCGATC
>JBCDDR010000320.1:0-1702 GCA_039180205.1 Pseudomonadota bacterium
CAGCGATGATGGCAAGTTCATTTACCAAACGCTGGGCCTCAACCGCGGCATCCTGGTCTATAAGGTCAACCCGCCCCACCGAAATGCCACGGAGGGTAGTTTGACACTCATCCAGCGCGTGCTGACTGACGAGCTGCCCGCCTTCAACATTCAGGGGATCGACGCCTTTTGAGAGGGAACAGCTTTCATGGAATGAGGGCACAATAATTAATGTACAGGGCGGGTTGGTCATTGGAATTTGATCAATCCGCCTTTTTCATTGCGCCGATACCGCCGATTTCCATCAAGCTTATCGAGAAGTAGGTTCCTTGCCCCACTTAGCGCTGGTGCGGCTCTGTCCAATCAATGTCTGGTCCAACAGGCACAATCCCGTGCGGATTTCGGTTTGGATTGGGGGAATGGTAGCCACGCTTGTAGATTTCAAAATCCACCGTCTCCGAAACGCCAGGCAGCGCATAAAAGGCGCGCGCGTAATCCCACAGGTGAGGATAATCGGTCAGACGTTTCTGATTGCATTTGAAAGCGCTGTAATAGCCAACATCGAAACGGGTAAGCGTTGGAAAAAGACGGATGTCGGCTTCGGTGATCGCATTTCCGCAAAGGTAGCGTGTGCGTGCAAGCTGCTCTTCGATGATCTCTAAGGTCGAAAACACCCCGCGCGCCGCTTCCTCATATCTACGCTGATCGGTTGCAAAACCTGCGCGGTAAACGCCATTATTCAGTGTCGTGTAAATCAGATCATTCCAGGCATCGATTTGGTCGCGCAGTGGTTCAGGATAAAGATCAAGCGTATTTGCACCGATTGCATCAAAGGCACTCCCGAGCATTCTGACGATTTCCGCCGACTCATTCGAGACGATCCGATCGGTTTGTTTATCGAACAACACCGGAACCGTTGCCCGGCCCGAGTAATTGTGGGCGCCTCGGGCATAGATTTCATGTAATGCCGACGCTCCAAAGAGATGATCGGCATACCCTTGTTCGCGATCAAATATCCAGCCCTGATCGGTGCGGCGCGGGGCAACAAAAGATACATTGATCAGCCTGTCGAGGCCTTTCAGTTTTCGCGTAAGGAGCGCGCGATGAGCCCATGGACAATTCCAGGCGGCAAAGAGGTGGTACCGTCCTGCCATTGCCATGAAACCATCTCCACCTGCCGGGCCAGGCGCCCCGGTGGGGGTGATCCAGTGGCGAAGCTTGCTTTCGGCCCGCTCCCACGCCCCTTGAGGCGCGCTATCCATGTCCTCATCCGTCAGCCATCGACCATCGACCATTTTCCCCATGTGTGACGCTCCTCAGGGCCTAGGTCTTTTGGACGATGGAAGCGCGGTCGTGGGCTTCGTTCCAATTGATATCGGGGCCAATCGGCACAATCCGATGCGGATTTATCGTTTCATGGCTTTGATAATAATGGTCCTTGGCGTGCTGCAGATTGATGGTGTCCGCAACGCTTGGCCACTGGTAAAGGTCACGCGCGTAGGCCCAGAGGTTGGGGTAGTCGACGAGCCTGCGAATATTGCATTTGAAATGGCCAACATAGACCAAATCAAACCGCAATAATGTTGGAAACAAGCGCCAATCCGCTTCTGTGGGTTTGTCGCCTATCAAAAAACGCGAAGTGGCCAGCCGGTCTTCGAGCATATCGAGCGTTTCAAAAAGGGGGCGAACCGCCTCTTCATAGGCCTCCTGGGTGGTGGCGAAC
>JBCDDR010000321.1:0-1661 GCA_039180205.1 Pseudomonadota bacterium
ATTGTCGACCGAGATATGACCAGCAATCGGTGAGAAATCCTGCCACATGATAAAAAACTATGGCGATCCCTCTTTCGGAACCGAAGCTTCAGGCAACCGGCTCAAAATCCTATCAAGCTTTTCCTGGAGCTGTTGTACGGCGAGTTCATTTTTCAGATGAACTTTGAAACGGTTGTCATCGGAAATGCGATCTTTCACTGCCTGGCGGTTCTGGCTCATCATGATAACCGGTGCCTGGATTGATGCGACGGTTGAGAGAACGAGATTGAGAAGGATATAGGGATAGGGATCAAAGGTATCGCCTTGGGCAATCAACAAATAGCCGTTAAGCGCCATCCACGCGGCAAGAAACAGCAGAAATCCAAATATAAAGGGCCATGAGCCGACAAAACGCGCGAGCTTGTCAGCGAGCGTATCCCAGAAATTTATCTGGTCGCTGAATTCCGCGTTGGTATCGATGGCGATCGCTGTCCCGTCGACAAGCGCGCGAAGCACGGTTTTCTCGCGTTCGGTCAAATCCTCGAACGATTGACCCAAAAGCTTCTGGGCAAGGCGCTCTTCCCGTGTCATGGGGATCGGCACTAACGCCTCCTTTTTTCAATTATTGTTGCAGATCAAGCCCGGTATCATCTTAGGAGTTGGAATGCTTCCCTCAATTGCAGCCTGGCTGAACGCGCATGTATCCGAACTGATCTTTACGGGTATCGTGCTCGCCGTTTATCTCGTCGTTGATCTCGCAACAGCTCCAAATATCCGGTCGAGCGCGGACGGCAGCGGATTGAAGGGCGCCGGCGGAAAACGTGCGGTCAGGATCGTACGATTCTTCGGCGCCGTGGTCGGGTGCCTTGTGCTGGCAATCGTCTGGGGTGTCAATTTTTCGGCCGTTTTTGTTTTTGCGACGACAATTTTGACCCTTCTCGGCGTAGCGCTCTTCGCTCAATGGTCGCTGGCAAGTAACATTACCGCATACCTGATCCTGTTGCTCCACCCGTCATTTGCACGCGGCAATTTCATTCGGATCATTGATGGTGATAATTATATCGAGGGCTTTATTGCGGATATGAATTTGTTTTCCACCCGACTGATTTCGGAAAATCGCGAAGTGATCGTGTATCCCAACAACCTAATCCTTGGGCGCCCTGCCCTCATCAATCCACGCTCACGCCTGTTTGGGATCGGCAAAATAGAAAAGCGCAACGATGCGCCAGCACCGACCCAGCCAGATCAAGGCGAAGCCCGCATACCTGTGGCCCCGGAAACACCTGAAGTCCCGCAAAGCGGAAACCTCTCATCAGCGGCTAGCGCGGTCGCGCCTTCCCGCCAACAGGGCACTTGATGGTTTGCCAGACTAAGGAGACCTCACCCATGAAAGATCGCGCTTCTCACCAAATTCGATATCTCTATCACGCAGAATCTTTGGAAGAAAACGAGTTTGATCGCCCGATTGCAAACGCCGACCCGGCGCCTTCAGATAACGGCGTTCCCGATGATGTTGCGCAAAGATATTTTCAAAGCCACGCCTACCCTTAAGCGTCTCGTATGCGCCTTGAAGAGTATTTCGAGGAGATGTACCCGCTGCAAATCGAGTTGGTGAAATTTCAGAACTGGGTCAAAGCCCGGCGCCAAAAAATTGTGATCGTATTCGAAGGCCGCGATGCAGC
>JBCDDR010000322.1:0-1652 GCA_039180205.1 Pseudomonadota bacterium
CGAAACCCGCGAAACATTACTGTGACGGCTGACAGAACCGTCCTTGCCCGATTAGTTCTGAAAATGCGCGACGAGGGCCGAAAGCAGCGCGCTCCAATCCTCATCACTTGTGAAAAGATAGGGCGATATGCGCAATGCCCCCGATCTGGCGCTCAAAAAGATGTTCTTTTCCTTTAACGCGGCGACATCATCGGCCGTCGCCCGCCGGTGAGCATGTAATCCGAGCATGTGTCCAGCCCTTGATGCCACAGGCGGAGCACGAAACCCCTCTTTTTCAAAAGCGGGAAGCCACCGCGCCCACTGGGCGGCGATGGTTTCGTTGATCGTCTGAGGTGTCCAGGCATGCAGTGCATCGAGCGCAGCGATCATCATTGGTATATGCAAAGGACTGTTACGTTCGCCCATATCAAACCGGCGCGCACCCGGTGCATAGTCATCGTGATAATCAGTAAGGCGGGTGAAATCCGCCGCATGTTTGCGATTGACCCAGTTTTCCTCAAGCGGCTCTCCTCCCTGGTGACGGGGGGCA
This sequence comes from Pseudomonadota bacterium, assembly GCA_039180205.1. GTDB lineage: Bacteria > Pseudomonadota > Alphaproteobacteria > Sphingomonadales > JBCDDR01 > JBCDDR01. The sequence continues at coordinate 530 of JBCDDR010000322.1, forward strand.
ATATAGCAGAGACATAAATTGTAGGGACCAAGCAGCCACTTGTAACAGGCAGCCATCAGAAAATCAGGCTTGATCACTTCAACATCGAGCGGAACCGCCCCAAGCGACTGAGTGGCATCCACAACCAAGTGGGCACCTGATGATCTCGCCTTGGCGCCAATCGTTTTGAGGCTGATCGACCTTCCGTCGGACCAATGCACCTGAGGAATCGAGATGATCGCTGTTTCCTCGGTGATTGCATCCAAAAGGGCTTCGGTCCAATCGCCCTGTTGGGGGCAGCGAACGGTTTTCAGGCTCGCATTTTGTTGCGTTGCCAGCCGGTGCCACGGGTAAATGTTACTGGGAAACTGGTCGTCGAGCGTCAGAATCGTCTGCCCGCGCGATATCGAGAGGTTTCGTGTGGCGGTTTCAATTCCGTATGAGACAGCAGGCATAATCGCAATATCGTCCGCGCTCGCGTTGATCAGTTTCGCAAAGGAATGGCGGAGGGCTTCAACCCCGCTGAAAAAGTCATCCGATGTCATCGTCCAGGGAGACGCGGTCTCGGTCAACGCGTCCATTGCTGCGGCTTTGACCGAATACCAGCGCGGCGCCATGTACGACATATTGAAATAGTGAATATCCGTCGGTACCGAGAAATCGGTTCGAATCGATGCGGTATCGCCAGCCGGCGGAAACAAGACGCCCATCTCACACTCCCTGGCGCGCACTTGTGCGACCCATTGCATTTGCGCGCAATACTGATAGCCTGATCACAAGTGATGCAGGTTTCAATCTGCGAACCATAAGAATAGAAGTGAGTTATGTCGATGACCTCAGCGCCCCGTCAAAGTGGCGTCGCAAGGTCTCGGTCGCCGCAGCGATGGCAGGACAAGTCTGGGGTTCAGGGGGATGCTGAGCCGATACCAGATTTTGTTGTTTCCCGAGACGAAGACCAGAATAAAGAAAGCAAAAGAAAACATCGCGGCTCGCCTTTCACATCGCTGCAGGGCGCCAGAGGCGATGCGGGTGGCATAGGGTTTCAAAAAGGCCATGGTTTTCAACCGCGACGTCGCTCATCATCCGCGGGCGTTTATGGCGCGCTCGACCTCGGCACCAACAATTGTCGACTTTTGGTGGCGCG
>JBCDDR010000323.1:0-1646 GCA_039180205.1 Pseudomonadota bacterium
ACCTAGCCAGATCACCACAAACCAGGCTAAACCCCGCGCATGGTCAAGGAAACTGCACTAGTTGAAAAACGAACCTTGGCGCGGCGCGCTCCAGGCAAATGGCGGATAAACGCTATCATAGATGGCCGCGCATTGCGGGTGAAGCTCACCGCGGCGGCCTTAAATCATGAAGGCGACGCCAAGGCGGCCCGCAAAGCTGCTTTGAACATTCTGCATGGCGCTCTTTTTCGAGGCCGTTTGATTGCGCAGGAACGGCTACAACAAGGCGCCGATGGTCTCGACACCGCGCGCTTGCTGGCGGCGGTCCAGGACGAGGTTCTGCATGCGCTCTATGATTTCATAACCACGCATGTGATTCGCGCGCGCAATCCAACGGAAGGCGAGAAACTCGCGGTGTTCGCCACTGGCGGCTATGGGCGCTCGGTCTTGGCGCCATCATCGGATATCGACCTTCAATTCATTCGCGCTTACAAATCCAGCCCGCATGCGGAAAGCGTGATCGAATACATGTTGCTGGCGCTCTGGGATATGGGCCTCAAAGTCGGCCACGCGTTCCGGACACCTCAAGAATGCGTGCGCTTGGCCAAAAGCGATGTGACGATTAAAACCAGCCTACTCGATTCGCGGTTTTTGTTTGGGGATCGCCATCTCGCCAGCGAAACCACGGATCTGTTTGTCCGCCAGGTGGTCACCGGGCAAGATGCCCAATTCATTGCTGACAAGCTTGAAGAGCGCGACCGTCGGCACACGCGGCAAGGCAATGCCCGCTATTTGGTCGAGCCGAATGTCAAGGAAAGCAAAGGCGGCTTACGCGATCTGCAAACCCTTTATTGGATCGTCAAGCATATGCACCCAAACGACACCGAGACGCTCGAAGATGTGATGACGACGAACGTGTTCACCCGACACGAATACCATGTCTTCATGCGCGCCGCGCGATTCCTTTGGACCGTGCGGTGTCATTTGCACTACATTACGGGTCGGCCCGAGGAACGGCTCAGTTTTGATCTGCAACCCGAGATTGCCGCCCGCATGGGCTACAAGGATCGCGGCGAACAGCTCGGCGTCGAGCGTTTTATGAAACGCTATTTTCTGGCGGCGAAAGATGTCGGCAGCCTCACGCGCATTTTAGCAGCAAAACTCGAGGCGCAACAAAAAGCCAAACCGGAGGGATTTCGGCGGTTTTTGCCGGGTGCATCGATCCAAAGCAAATCGCTCAAGGATCCGAGGTTCAGGCTGCTCGGCAACCGCGTTGATTTCGCGCATGCCGAAACCGCCCTCCAAGATCCGACGGCCTTGTTCACACTGTTTCGGGTCGCCGACCAGGAAAGTGTTGATGTTCACCCGGACGCCCTCACCCTCGTCGCAAGGAATATCAAGACCATCGACACGCCGTCTCGGACCGATCCCGATATGGTAGCTGCCTTTTTTGATATTTTGTTGCACAGCGAGCGCCTGGGATTGACCCTAAACCGGATGAATGAGGCCGGTGTGTTGGGGCGCTTCTTGCCAGAGTTTGGTGGCATTGTCGCACAAACGCAGTTCAACAAAATGTCAAAAAAGGCAGCCACCATATCGGGATCGGTCCGAGACGGCGTGTCGATGGTCTTGATATTCCTGGCGACGAGGGTGAGGGCGTCCGGGTG
>JBCDDR010000324.1:0-1646 GCA_039180205.1 Pseudomonadota bacterium
ACCCTGCCATCAGGCGATACCGGTTTCCCAACCGAGGATCGCCTGTTTGCGTGTCAGTCCCCAATGGTAGCCGCAAAGCCCGCCGGACTTTCCAAGCACACGATGACAGGGGACAACGAAGGAAATCGGGTTTTTTCCGACCGCAGTTCCAACCGCCCGCGCTGCACCTTTCGGTTTTTTCAAATGAAGCGCGATGTCGCCATAGGTCGTCGCTTTGCCGAACGGGATCTTGAGAAGCGTCTCCCAGACGCGGATTTCGAAATCCGTACCAATGAAAACCACCCGCAACGGCTGATCGGGGCTCCATTCATCGCGATTGAAGATCCGCGCCATATAGGGTGCCGTACGGGCACTGCCCTGAACGTATTCGGCATTGGGGAGCCGACTTGCCATATCGTCGAATGCTGCCGCTTCTTCGCCCTCATCGCAAAAGGCGAGGCCAGACAGGCCATGCTCGCTGACCATAATGAGGGCAAGCCCAAACGGAGACGGGTGGAACGCCCAGTGAAGCGTAAGGCCCGCACCTTTCGCCTTATAGACACCGGGGCTCATTGCCTCGTGGGTTACGAAAAGATCGTGCAATCTGCCGGGCCCCGACAAACCAAGTTCATATGACGTGTCGAGGATACTCTCTGCATCGCGCAAGAGCGTCTTTGCATGGTCGAGCGTCACCGCCTGTAAAAACGATTTCGGAGAGATTCCAGCCCACCGTTTGAAGAGCTTTTGCAACGCAAACGGATCCATCCCGATTGCGTCAGCCAAAGTGTCAAGATCCGGCTGATGTTTCGCGTTTTCGGTGAGAAATTCGATCGCGCCCCTAACGGTCTGGTAGTCAGTCAAATCCGAAGGAGACAAAGCTTCATCGTCGACCGTCTGGTGCCATTGTTCTGATCGGTTGCCGTCGGTTTGGACAGAGAGATCTGAGACAGCCATGAGAGATATCCTTTTCGGCGGGACCATAAAGCGGCCCATGCTGAATACCTAGGCGAATGGAAAAACCAGCACCACCCGAAACTTGGCGTTTTGGAGCCTTCAGCGCTTGGCTTCCGCGAGCGCTTGTCCAAAGGCTTTTGCAAAGGATGTCTTATCATCGGGATTAAGGAAACCGCCGATAACCGCCTCCTCGCTGCGGGTCTTGATTGCGATCCGCGTCACCTTTTCTTCATCGTCATGGGAAAGATCGAGTTTTGCCCAAAACGGATTGAAAGTGAGTTCCTGAACACGCCCATGGGGCGAAACCCGACGGACAATCAACTCGTCTCGGAAGAGTCGGATCTCCTCGAATGCCCGCGCGGACCGATAATTGAGCTGGAACGCAAAAAACAACAAGATGACGTCAATCCCGAGGAAAGCGAAGACCGGCCAGGCCCCTGCGACAGTGTAAAACACCCCCATCAAAAAGCAGGTTCCGCCAAAAAGGATCATGAGAATGGTGAAACCGTTGCGCGAGAGCGAGCGATAGGGCCTAAGCGTTGCAGAAAAGATTTCCACAAGGCTCTCATTCACTGGCGTACACGACTTTGCGCTGTCGCCTTGAGGGGTTAGATATCGCTCCATCACCATATGAGTATAGAAGCAAATGGCAGTCACCAAGGCCGATAAATCCGCTCCGCGCAAAAATGCCGCAAAATCGGCAGAAAAAACGC
>JBCDDR010000325.1:0-1629 GCA_039180205.1 Pseudomonadota bacterium
CCGCAGACTTAGGCGTCGTTGTCGCTTTCTGTCGGACCCTCATGCCAGTCAGAAGCAAGCCCAACACCAAGATTTGCAATGGTTTCCGCCAGGTGATTGGGGATTTCACGGCGTGGTACATCCGCCATCTTTTGTGCCTGTCCGATGGCGACATCACAAAAAAATGGGACCGGTACCTTTTCGCCCTTGGGGAGCGCGCGACCGAGCCCATAGAGAAATACAGGATAGACCGGAACCTCGGGAAACTCGGCAATGAGGAGCGCCACGCCGCGCCGAAATCGTGCCATCGTTTCGGGGGCGCCCCGCGATCCCTCTGGGTAGATGATCACAATCTCGTTGGTGGCCAGTGCAGTGCGAACCGGATCGAGTGCCGCCCTTGCCCCCGCGCCCCCACGGTCGAGCGGGATGATCCTCAAAAGCCTGGTGCCGATCCATCGTTTGATGCGCGAGTGAAAGAAATAGTCTGCCGCCGCGGCTGGTCGATATTTGTGTCGTACAGACCCGGGGACCAAACTGAGTAGCACGAGCGTATCGAGGTGGCTGTTATGATTGGCGACAATGATTGCTGGGCCGTCTTTGGGCAACGCGCCGCTATTTCGCACGCGAATGCCAAGGACAATCCATAAAAGCGGTTGAATGATCAGGGGGAAAACGACGCGCTGGAACATGAATTTCCGTCTAACTGCCAAAGAAAAAGCGCGTGTAGTGCAGGAATATCGGTGCGCTTAGGGTCAGGCTGTCGAGCCGGTCGAGATAGCCGCCATGGCCGGGGAGAACGCTGCCCATATCCTTAAGCCCCAAATCCCGTTTTACGGCGGAAAGAACGATGTCGCCGATAAAGCCTGTAACCGCCAGGATCAGCCCAATCATCAAGGCATGAGGCAGCGGATAGGGTGTGAGCAGAGGCGCAAGTGCCGCTGAAATCGCCATGGTTGTAAGCCCGCCGAGAAGAAATCCCTCCCACGTTTTTCCGGGCGAGATTGTGGGCGCGATCTTGGTTTTTCCAAAGCGCTTCCCCCAGACATATTGCGTGACGTCGTTGATCTGGGTGATGATCAGGACGAACAGCAGAAGCTCAAACCCTTCAAAAGTCTGCCCGGGCGCTGGGTCAAGCTTCAGGAGAAAGGCAAGATGGCTCAGGTTATAGACGGTGAGCACGATCCCCCAATGCAATAGCCCGACGGATCGTACAAATCCCGATGTGACCCCGCTGAGTATAAGACCAAATGCGACCAGGAAAAAACCGTACACGGGGATAAAAATTGTGAAGAAGCCAAATCGGTCATTGGCGATAAAGGCATACTGGATCGGGATCAGCAGGTAGGCGATCAGGAGCGAGCGGCGGTCCGCCCGGCGGATCGGGACGGCGGTCAGATATTCTTTCAGCGCCATGTAACTTAGCCAGCCGAGCACGATGATCATCGCGAGTTCGCCGAGCAAGCTCGCAATCGTGATGGCCGCGACAATACCGTACCAGGTCCGGGTTCGGCTGATGAGCTCACTGGATAGTGATTCGCTCACCCGGCGGTGCAACATGAATATGACGGCACTTGCGAACGCCAACACACCCCAAACAATGCCGATGGCAAGCCCAAACGGCGCGCTTGGGAACAAATTCTCAAGCATTGA
>JBCDDR010000326.1:0-1603 GCA_039180205.1 Pseudomonadota bacterium
CAAAGAAATCGATGAGAAACATAAGCTCCTGAAGCCTGGTTTGCGGGTTGTCGATCTTGGGGCGGCACCTGGCGGTTGGAGTCAGCTTGCGGCTGAGATGACAGGTTCAACCTCTGACGATCCGCTCGTTGTCGGCATCGACTATCTCGACGTCGAACCGATACCGGGTGTTACGCTTCTCAAAATGGATTTCCTGGACGATGCGGCCCCGGACGCATTGATGGCTGCGTTATCGGGGCATAAGCCTGACCTCGTCCTATCTGACATGGCCGCGCCGACCACGGGCCACCGCCAGACCGACCATATTCGTACGCTTCATTTGTGCGAAGTCGCATTCGATTTTGCCATAAATAATCTGAAACCGGGTGGCGCTTTCCTCGCGAAAGTCTTCCGTGGAGGGACGGAACAATCGCTCCTCGATGCCATGAAGCGCTCTTTCGAAAAAATCCATCACATCAAACCGCCGTCGAGCCGCAAAGAATCACCGGAGCTCTATGTCCTTGCGAAGGGCTTTAAGGGGGCATAGCGCGCTCTTGCCTTCAGGATTTTGTTTCACAGCATGGTTTTTTGCGGAGGGCGTTACTGCCGGTGGACGATGTCGATGCCGAACTTATGCGGGGCTTTCAAAGCCGGTGAAGGCGTGATAGGGACAACCGTCAACAGCCCGGCGGCAGCGCTTCCCGAAACCGGCTGATTATACCGCGCGCCGCCCATCTTCGGAGTTGACGATGGCCCAGATTCTCACCCATGTGACAGGTGATGAAGCGCTTACATTTGATGATGTGCTTCTTCAGCCCGGCCGCTCGGAAATCCTGCCAGCTGATGCTAATGTTGGAACACGCCTGACACGGACGATCGGGCTCAATTTGCCGATTATTTCTTCGGCGATGGACACTGTGACCGAAGCGCGCTTGGCGATTGCGATGGCGCAAGCGGGCGGCATCGGTGTTATTCATCGCAATCTCGATATTGAGGTGCAAGCGGAAGAGGTCGCGAAAGTCAAAAAATTCGAATCGGGCATGGTAATCAATCCCGTTACGATTGGACCGGATGCCACTTTGCAGCATGCGCTCGATCTCATGGAGCAGCATCGGATTTCCGGTATTCCTGTGGTTGATAGCGCGAAAGGCGGTAACGGCACGGGGCGCCTGGTCGGCATTCTAACCAACCGCGATGTGCGCTTTGCTTCAGATCCCGACCAACGGGTCTATGAACTTATGACGCGCGAAAACCTCATTACGGTGCGCGAAGGGTGCAGTCATGAAGACGCCAAGCAGCTTCTTCACAAACACCGGATTGAAAAGCTCCTTGTTGTCGATGATCACTACCATTGTGTCGGGCTGATTACGGTAAAGGACATCGAAAAATCGCAGCTTAATCCTAATGCCTGTAAGGACGAGCAGGGGCGTTTGCGCGTTGCTGCCGCTACGACTGTTGGCGATCATGGATTTGAACGTGCCGAAGCCTTGATCGACGCAGGTGTGGATGTCGTCGTTGTCGATACGGCCCATGGTCATTCGGTTAAGGTTTCAGATGTTGTCTCGCGCATCAAAAAGACATCAAATCAGGTGCAGGTGATCGCCGGAAATGTTGCGACCCCGGA
>JBCDDR010000327.1:0-1550 GCA_039180205.1 Pseudomonadota bacterium
AAGGTCCCCTGCATCATGATGACCGCGGTACCACCGACATAGGCTCGGATGGCACCCGCACTGTTGGTCACGGCCCGCGCCTTCATCAGGCTGGGGCGGCCCATATCATACCCTTGCGCGACAAGACCGGCCCAGGCTGGTTCGCTTTCACCCGCTTCGAAATGCGCGCGCAGCGCGGCAAGGCTCGCGGTCGCGCTTCCCGTCGCCGGGTCTTCGACAATGCCATGGTTGGGTGCAAACATCCGCGCGCTGATATCGGCACCATCATCGATATCGCCACCCGAGTTGCGGCAATAGACATAGTACCCATTTAAATCCTCGGTTTCGAGACGCCGAACGGGGCGATCGCCGCGAAGCCATGACCGCGCCAAAACCTCACGCGCGGCGACTTCTACAAACAGAAATGGCAGCCCCACCCCCGCAGCGAGCGGCGGATGGGTGGCTGTCATCAGGGCGTTGCGATCAAGCCCCAGGTCTTCGGCAATCTCGTCCGCTTCGAATGTGGGGCCATGTGAGAAATCCCCAGGCGCGGCGACAGTCGCCTCGAGTTTGCCATCACTATCATCGGGCACAAGTGCAACCTCCACAACGCCCAACGCCTCTTCAAAGCGCACGGTCATCGGCCGCGGGGTGAGCCCATAACGCTCCAACTGCGCGAGCGCGATGGCGGTTCCCACATTAGGATGTCCGGCGAAGGGCAGTTCAACTGCGGGCGTAAAGATCCGCACATGCGCGTGGTTATCCGGGGCGCGGGGCGGCATTACAAAGGTCGTCTCGGAATAATTAAACTCCTTTGCGATGCGCTGCATCTGTGCAGTGCTCAGCGCGTCGGCACCCAAAACCACCGCAAGGGGGTTGCCGCCGAATGGCTCATTGGTAAACACATCGAGGGTTACATATTCCATTTTGATACTCTCATTCGTTATATAAATTCTTGACAGTCGCGATTGAGTCGGCCATTTTGGTTTTTGTCTTGCGACGCGCGCGTCTCGTCGATGTTCGCTTGTGGACAGGGGCGGTTGCCGCTACCGCCACCTTTTCAAATTTTGTTTCACATCTTTCCCGTTTTCACAATGTCAGGAAACTTCTGCGATGCCTTTTACCTTATCGCTTCCGCCACTCGGGCGACCATTGAAATCTGCCGCTTCATTCCGCCTTGTTACGCTGGCTTCGGCGATTGCCTTCATAACCTCGGCGCTGCCAGGGTTTGCGCAAGCTGAGGATGCCGCCCTCGCACAGCCCGAATGGATCGCCATATCCAACGGCTATGCCAAGAAGGCGCTTGATGAACTCGCAAAACAAAGCCCTGAGGGCGCCGGTTCGCTTGGCGTTGACGGGCTTGATGAAGAGATTTTTGATTTCTCCAATGGCTTCCGCGACCGTGCCCGCAAGGCGAGCGCCAAGCTTTTGAAAACCTATGAAAAGGACCTGGCTGCAGCGGAACACCCGAAGGTTAAGCAGGATATTCAGATCCTCATCAAGTCCGTTGAAGACAGCATGGAAACCGACCGCCTGACGAGCGAGGTTATGCTGCCCTATCATAATGTGAC
>JBCDDR010000328.1:0-1504 GCA_039180205.1 Pseudomonadota bacterium
CGTTCGTTTTCAAATTCATTTGCGATTGTGCTTGATGAGGAACGATCAGCCAGCCGACAGGTCCTCGATCAGTTCTCAGTACCCTCTTTTGGCGTCGGTGCGCGAGGTGACGCCACACTCTTCCGCTCGCAAAGCATTGAGCTCCGCACCGGTTTCGACGTGCGCCATAATCAGGGGCAAACGAACGAACGTTTCCGCAATCTAGGCGCGGGCTTCACGCGCTTACGCGCCGCAGGTGGTGAACAAACCATTGCAGGCGGGTTTGCCGAAGTCGCTGCTGATCTCGGCCGCCTTGCCCTCACTGGCGGCGTACGGATCGATTATTGGCGGATTGGCGACGGAAGCCGGCGAGAGTTCAATCTGGAAACGGATACAACGAACCTCGCGCTCATCTTTCCCGATCGCCAAGGGGGGATTCCATCGGGCCGGATTGGCGCTCGGTGGTCGTTCACCGAAGCCCTGGCATTGAATGTTGCCGGCTATACGGCGTTCCGTATCCCGACGTTGAATGAGCTCTTTCGGCCTTTCCGGGTTGGCAATGATATCACCGAAGCGAACGCATCGCTGGATCCCGAGCGTTTGAGAGGCGTTGATGTCGGCCTTTCCTTTCACCCTTTTACGCATTGGCAGGTGTCGGCGCGTGGGTATTATAACGAGCTCCGCGATGCGATCGGCAACGTAACGATTGGCTTTGGCCCTGGCGTGTTTCCTGTCGCAGGATTTGTGCCCGCTGGCGGTTCACTGCGCGAACGTCAGAATATCGATACAATCCGCGCCTTCGGGCTTGAGCTTCGTACGGGGGTCGAGCCGGTTTCGGGAACCCATATCGCGATCGCTTATGATTTCACCGACGCGGAAATCAGCGCTGCTGCCGACGCGGCGATCATCGGGCTCACACCAGCGCAAGTGGCCCGGCATCGGGTTTCGCTCGGGGTTTCCCAACAGGTTCAGGAATGGGCGCGTGCGGAAGTCACCGTTCGCTATGTCGGACCTCAGTTCGATGACGACCTGAATGAGCGAAGGTTACCCGACTTCATCTCAGCAGATGTTGCGATCGACGTGGCGCTATCGGGGAATTGGCATCTCTTTGCCCGTGCCGAAAACCTTTTTGATACGCGCATCGTCACAGCAGTTTCGGGTACTGGGCTTGAAACACTGGGCACGCCGCGTCTCTTTCGGGCGGGTATCGATTTTCGCTATTAACCGCATAAGAGAGCGTGGGCCAAGAATTTGGGATCGGGCTTGCGCAAATGAGAAGGCGCGATATAGTCGCGACCGTCAAGGCAGCCGGATGCGGCTGCTATCCTTGGAGTCGTGGCCGAGTGGTTTAAGGCGCACGCCTGGAAAGCGTGTTGGGTGCAAGCCCTCGAGGGTTCGAATCCCTCCGACTCCGCCATTCCAATTTGTGTCCGACCCGGAGACATGGGTAACAGATTGTACCTAAGACATGGGTGACACTCTGGTACCGAATGGGTTTTTGATAGTCTGCAAAGTTTTCTGTTCC